>CAVEFC010000007.1:0-47207 GCA_963614875.1 uncultured Eubacteriales bacterium
CGACGCCGTTCGGTCGTCGGCGGCTCTGACAGCCTGATTAAAGGCTGTCATTCACTACCGCCTTCTCCGCTTCCCGTCAGGAAAAAAATAAAAGCCGCAAAGCGACTTTGATTTTTTTGGAGCAGATGACGGGAATCGGACCCGCGTGGTCAGCTTGGGAAGCTGATATTCTGCCATTGAACTACATCTGCGAAAAAAGCCCGGATGTTTCCGAGCTTCTGGAGCTAATGATGGGACTCGAACCCATGACCTGTTGATTACGAATCAACTGCTCTACCAACTGAGCCACATTAGCATTGCTTTCACAAAGCGTATTAAAGTTTACCACATGAAAAGCGTTTTGTCAATATTTTTTCAACATTTTTTGAAAGGAAATCGGACATATGAATTTAACGGACCGTCGGGAAGTGAAAGAACTCCTTGACAAATACGGTCTTGCTCCGAAAAAAAGCAGAGGACAGAATTTTCTTGCAAACGCAACGGTCGTAAGGGATATTGCTTCTCTTTGCGGCGACGGGGACAGATGCGTTGTGGAAATAGGTCCCGGCGTCGGCGCAATGACAGCCGAGCTTTGCAAAATGTATAAAAAAGTGCTTGCGATAGAGGTGGATACCGAGCTTATTCCGCTGCTTTCGGAGGCGCTCGGCGAATATGATAATCTTGAAATTATCGAAGCGGACGCAATGAAAGCGGATTTTACCGCGCTCGTGCGCGAAAAATTCCCGGGGGAAAAGGTTTCCGTTTGCGCAAATCTTCCGTATTATATAACCTCACCCGTGATAATGCGGCTGCTCGACAGCTCCGAGGTGTTCGATTCGATCGTTGTTATGATACAGAAGGAGGTGGCAGACAGGCTCTGCTCACAGCCCGGAAGCGCGGATTTCGGCGCGATAACGCTTGCCGTCACATACAAAGCCGAGGTTGAAAAATGCTTTTCGGTATCGGCGGGGAATTTCATACCGCCGCCCAAGGTTACATCTTCCGTTATAAAGATGAACATAAGAAAAGAGCCGCCCGTTTCTCCGGAATCGGTTGAAAATATGTTTGCGCTTATCCGTGCGGCTTTCGCACAGAGAAGAAAAACTTTTTCAAACGCGATAAGAGCGGTTTCTTCAAAATACAGCAAGGAGGATATCGAAAACGCGCTTATATCGCTCGGTCTGCCGGCGGACGTCAGAGGCGAAAGGCTCGGACTCTGCGAATATGCCGCGCTTTCGGATATTTTGCCGTTATGATAAATCAAAAGCTTGAAGATTTCAAAAAATATATAAAGGGCAAAAGAGTTGCGCTTATAGGCTCGGGAATAAGCAATATGTCGTGTGTGGATTTTTTGCTTTCCTGCGGAGCGCAGATAACGGTAAGGGATAAAAATCCCGATCCGACATATACTCCGGACGGGGAGGGCGGAGCCGACGTAAGGGTTCTGCCGATACTTTCTGCGAAGTGCGTAAAAACGCGGTTCGGGGAAGGCTATCTTGACGGTCTTTGCGAGGACGTTATAATAAAGACTCCCGCGATAAGATGCGATACCTTGCAGATAGCGGAAGCCGTGAAAAACGGCGCAAGGCTGACATCGGAATCGGAGCTTTTCTGCACGCTTTGTCCGTGCAGAATAATCGCCGTCACGGGAAGCGACGGAAAAACCACCACGACGACGCTGATATACAAAATGCTTTCCGCAGAGGCAGAAAAGCGCGGACACCGCGTTTTTCTCGGCGGAAATATAGGCACGCCGCTTTTCCCGATTACAGAAAGCGTCGGTGAAAACGATCTTGCGGTGCTTGAGCTTTCGAGCTTTCAGCTTCATACAATGAAGTTTATGCCGTATCGCGCGGTGATAACGAATATATCTCCGAACCACCTCAACTGGCACACCGATATGAACGAATACGCCGAAAGCAAGGCGAACATTTTTCGCTTTCAGGACGAAAGCTGCGGACTTGTTCTGAACCTCGGTGACGGTTACACAAAGGATTTTGCAAAGCGCGCAAGGGCAAAGGTCACGCTTTTTTCATCGGAGGAGGAGCCGCAGGGAGATGCGGTCTGGCTTTGCGGAAACGATATTTACGCGCGCAGCGGAGGCGAAAGCCGCAGGGTGCTTTGCCGCGACGAAATACGCATACAGGGACTTTACAACGTTGAAAATTATATGGCGGCGATTGCCGCCGTGCAGGGACTTGTTTCCGACGAAACCGTAAGAAAAATCGCGGGGGAATTTTCGGGCGTGCGTCACAGAACGGAGGAGGTCTGCGAGAAAAACGGTGTGAAATATTACAACAGCTCAATAGACACAACCCCGTCGCGCACGATAGCGGCGCTTGGCTCTTTTGACTGTCCGACAGTTGTCATATGCGGCGGATCGGACAAAAATCTTCCGCTCGAGCCGCTTGTCGACGTTCTTGTGAAAAAAGCAAAATACATAGTTCTTACGGGAACAACGGGAATAAAGCTTGCGGCGTTGCTTTCGGCTGCGGGCTGTGACAGATATATCTACGAGGGCGATTTTGAACGAGCGGTAAGGCTTGCGGCGTCGCGCGCCGAAAAAGGCGACGCCGTGCTTCTTTCTCCTGCGGCGGCAAGCTTTGATTGCTTCCGCAACTTCGAGCGCAGAGGCGATTTTTTCTGCGATATAGTTAAAAATTTATGAGAAAACAAACGGAAGGACAAAAACAATGGAGCTTTCACAAAAACTGAGATCGATAGACGAGGCGGCAAAAAAAGCGCTTGCTCCCGTCTTTGCGGAGTTTGACAGAATATCAGAGGAAAACACGGAAAAGGTGCTGCGCTCGTTTGCAAGGCATCGCGTGTCGGATTCGATGTTTGCCGGCTCTACCGGCTACGGCTATACCGACAACGGCAGGGACGCGCTTGATAAAATTTATGCCGACGTTTTCGGAGCGGAGGCGGCTTTCTGCCGTCACAGCATAGTAAACGGCACGCACGCGATATCAATCGCGCTTTTCGGACTTCTCCGCCCGGGCGACGTTATGCTTTCGATAACGGGACGTCCCTACGATACGCTTTCGGACGTCATCGGCGACAGAACGCATAACGGAACGGGATCGCTTGCAGATTTCGGTGTGGAATACGATGAAACCGAGCTTAAAGACGGCGGAATAGATTATTCCGCCGTGCTTGAAAAGATAAACGGCTACGGCGACAGAATCAAGGTCATATTCATTCAGCGCTCGAAGGGCTACGGGCTCCGCCCGACTTTTTCCGCCGAGGAAACAGGCGAGGCGGCGCGCTTCTGCCACGAGCATTCAAAGGCTTATGTCGTTGTTGACAACTGCTACGGCGAGTTCTGCGACGAAAAAGAACCGACCGAGCTCGGCGCGGACGTTATCGTGGGTTCGCTTATAAAAAATCCCGGCGGCGGAATGGCAAACTGCGGCGGATACGTTGCGGGAACGGCAAAAGCCGTGGAGCTTATCTCATACCGTCTTACAACGGTGGGAATAGGCACGGAGGTCGGTGCTACGATAGGCGAAAACCGCAATCTTTTCAGGGGATTTTTCCTTGCTCCGCACGTTGTGGCGCAGGCGAAAAAGACCGCGGCATACGCTTCCTACGTTTTTTCCGCGCTCGGATACGAGGTTTCTCCATCGTATGACTGCGACCGTCACGATATAATTCAGACCGTGACCTTCGGCACGGCGGAAGGGCTTTGCGCTTTCTGCCGCGGAATACAGGCGGGATCGCCCGTTGACGCGTTTGTCACGCCGGAGCCGTGGGCTATGCCCGGCTATGCGGATGAGGTGATAATGGCGGCGGGAACGTTTGTTTCCGGCTCTTCGATAGAAATATCGGCGGACGGACCGCTCCGCGAGCCGTACACGGCGTATTTTCAGGGCGGACTTACCTTTGAAAGCGGCAGATACGCCATTCTTACGGCGGCAAAATGCCTGCTCGGCGAATGATACAACCGATATATATATGAAAAATGCACGGAAAATATCCGCGCATTTTTTTATTTTCGTGCGATGTATTGTGACAAATTATTCGCACGGACAGGGTTTATAATTATAAAAAAACGGGAGTGACGAAAATGACGGAAGAAATATACGGCGATGTGCTTTTTCTTATAAATTTTTCGATGGATTTTCTTTCGCTTTTTATTACGGGGAAAATAATGCACCTTGAAATAAAGGCGTGGAGAGCGCTTGCCGCGGCGAGCATAGGCGGCGTTTACGGAGTTGCGGCGCTGTTTTTTCCCTTTGACGGAATACTTCTTGTCCTTGCGAACATAGCGTGCGCCGCGGTTATGTGCTTTGCTGCGTTCGGGGGCAGGGGCAGGATTTTCTCGGTGCTTTTGTGCTGTCTGCTTTTCTACGGCGTCGGGATGCTTCTCGGCGGAGCGATGACGGCGCTTTATTCGCGGATAGGCAGATATACAGGCTACATATCCTCCGGCGGAAGCATAGCCACCGTTTTCGGCGATATTCCGATATGGGCGTTTGCTCTGGCGGCGGCGCTTTCCGCCGTGATAACCTACGCCTGCGGAAGACTTATCGCACGGAAAGGCTCGGAGGAGCGCGTCGGGATAACGCTCGGATTTCTCGGCAAAAGCGCGAAGGCAATCTGCCTTGTCGACAGCGGCAATCTGCTTTCGGAGCCGATAACGGGAACGCCTGTGATATGTCTGAGGGAGGAGGTCGCCGCCTGCATTTTTCCGGACGAGGTTGTTTTGACGATGAAAAACGGAGGCTTTGGTGCGAGCCTTGACACTATGCGCCGACTGAGGTTTATCCCGTCGGTTTCGGTTACGGGGAGCGCAACGATGATCGCCGCCGTTCCGGACTATTGCTATATTGATACGATAAACGGAAAAGAGCCGAAAAAAGCGCTGATAGCGATTGATTTTTCGGGCTGCGATTTCGGCGGCACGGACGGCATCGTGCCGAAAATACTGCTTTAACGGAGGGGAGAAATATGTTTTTTCGCAGAATAATATCAGGCTTGCGTCTTGCCGTGTGCAGACTTTTGCAACGGCTCGGACTTTCGCGCGGAGTTCATTACATAGGCGGGGCGGATACGCTTCCGCCGCCGCTGACGGCGGAGGAGGAAAGCGACATACTGAGCCGTCTTGACGGGGACGCGGGACTTCGCCGCGTGCTTGTGGAAAGAAATCTCCGGCTTGTCGTTTACATAGCGCGCAAATTCGAAAACACCGGCGTCGGAACGGAAGATCTTATATCGATCGGCACGATCGGACTTATCAAGGCGGCAAACACCTTCCGCCTTGACAAAAACATAAAGCTTGCCACATACGCTTCGCGCTGTATAGAAAACGAAATACTTATGTATATAAGAAAAAATCAAAATCTGCGCTTTGAAATGTCGCTCGAAGCGCCGCTCAGCTCCGATTGGGACGGAAACGAGCTTGTCCTTTCCGATGTTCTTGAAAGCGACGAGGGAAACGTCGGAAAGCGTATCGAGGACGAAGAAGAAAAAAGCGCGATAGCGGAGGCGGTCGCGCTGCTCGCTCCGAGGGAAAGGGAAATAATAGAGCTTCGGTTCGGGCTCGGCGGCAGAAAGGAGATGACGCAAAAGGAGGTTGCGGATCTGCTCGGGATATCGCAATCTTACATTTCAAGGCTCGAAAAAAAGACGATAAACCGCTTGAAAGAGGAGATTGAAAATAAAATTTGAAAAAAATCCGAAAAAAATCGAAAAAACTCTTGCAAAAAATATCGGGGTATGATATAGTAAATAGGCTATGAATTTAGAAAGGAAGAAGGTGTGAACATGAAAGAGGGAATCCATCCTAAGTACGTTGATGCAACCGTCAAATGTGCTTGCGGCGAAGTCATACAGACAAAATCGACTAAGGGCGATTTCAAAGTTGAAATTTGCTCAAAATGCCATCCTTTCTATACCGGAAAACAGAAGTTTGTTGACTCCGGCGGGCGTGTCGATAAGTTCAAAAAGCGTCTTGAAGGAAAGAAATAATCGGGTTTATGACTTTGATTTGGCGGGAGAACGCACGGTCTTTGGGCTATGCGGCATCTCGCCTTTTTTCTGCCTTTTCAAAGGAGATTGAATTTTTATGGAAAATCTTATAGTCAAAGATACAATAACAAACGTGGTGCTTGCCGGCGTTTTTCTGCCGGAGGACGACGAGCGAGGCTTTGAGGCTTCGCTTGACGAGCTTGAAAGGCTTACCGAAACGGCGGGCGGAAAGGTTTTCGCACGCGTTACGCAAAGCAGGGAAAATCCCGAGCCGAGAACGTATATCGGGCAGGGAAAAGCGGAGGAGCTTGCCGAGCTTTGCAAAAACAACGATATAGATACGGTGATATTCGACTGCGAGCTTTCGCCGTCGCAGATAAAAAACCTTGAAGATGATACAGAGCTTCATGTCATAGACAGAAGTATGCTCATTCTTGACATTTTTGCGCTTCACGCCGTAAGCGGAGAGGGCAAGCTTCAGGTTGAGCTTGCTCAGCTGAAATATACTGTTCCCAGACTTATCGGAAAAGGCAGCGAGCTTTCAAGGCTCGGCGGCGGAATAGGCACGAGAGGTCCGGGCGAATCAAAGCTTGAAACCGACCGCAGACACGTCAGACGTCGCATCGACGCTTTGCGCGAGCAGCTTTCGCGCCTTGAAAAAAACAGAGCGACTCAGCGCTCGCAGCGCAAAAATTCGGGAATATTTTCCGTTGCGATAGTGGGCTATACAAACGCGGGAAAATCGACGCTGCTCAACGCTCTGACTGGCGCGGGAATTCTTGCCGAGGACAAGCTTTTCGCAACGCTTGACACGACGACGAGAAAATATTCGCTGCCGTCGGGCGAGGAGATTCTCCTCACCGACACGGTGGGATTTATACGCAAGCTTCCGCACCACCTTATAGACGCGTTCAAGTCAACTCTCGAAGAGCTGAAATATGCGGACGCGCTGCTTGTCGTCATCGACGCAAGCGATCCCGAATGTGCCGCTCAGACGGAGGTTACGGAAAAGCTTATATCGGAGCTTGGGGCGGGCGCGCTTCCGGCGCTTTATGTTTTCAACAAGTGCGACGTGGGAATAACGGATATGCCGACATTCTCCGACGGAGCGAAAAAGGAGCGCGTGTTTATTTCCGCAAGGACGGGAGAAGGGCTTGACGAGCTTGAAAAACAGCTTGAAAAGCTTGCTCACGGCGGAAAAAAACAGATTACGTTCGTTTTTCCGCACGGAGAGCTTTCAAAAAAAGCGCTGCTTTACAAAAATGCGACGGTGATATCGGAAGAATACGGTGACGAGGGAGCCTTTGTCACTGCCGTCGTTGACGAAAAAACCGAAGGTCAGCTGAGAGAATATATTCCGGCTGCCGAAAAACAATAAACAGATACGACCGGCACCGCAGGTGTCAGAGGAGGCAAAAATGCAAAACGATTTTCCCAACGTCAAGCCGTTTGTTTCGGGGAAAAATACGGCGATAAGTCCGTGTCCGTATATTCCGCCGCGCAGAATAAAAAACTTTGTGGATATGAGATTGCTTTCCGACGACGAAAGAATACTTGAAAATCCGCACAAGGGCTGGTATTGGCACTATATAGACAACGGCTTCGGTCGCGGAGCGTACAGAGAGCTTCACGACGAAAACGACGCGCTTTCCGATTTTCCGTGTCTGAACCACCTTTACCTGAGGTTTGACTGGGGAGATATCGAGCAAGAGGACGGCGTTTTCGATTGGTCGTATATAGATGAAATAATGGACAGATGGGGAGCGCGCGGCTATACCTTTGCGCTTCGCATCTGCTGTTATGAGGGAATAGAAAAAATACCGTTTGCAACGCCTCGCTTTGTGTTTGAAAAGGGCGCAGGAGGCTACGACATCGGCGGAGGAAGAACGGAGCCCGATTACAGCGATCCCGTTTTTCTGCATTATCTTGAAAGATTTCTTTCGGAGGCGGGAAGAAAATTCGATGGCGATCCGAGAATAGAAACGGTGGATATCGGAAGCTTCGGAACGTGGGGCGAAGGTCACACGGCGGGCGGAACGAATATCCGCTACGGAGCGGACGTCATAATAAAACATATGGAAATAAACCGCAGATGCTTTCCGAAATCGTTTCTGATGTTCAACGACGATCTTGTCAATTCGTGCTGGGAACGCGGCGCAGACGAAAATATGAAGATACTTGAGCTTGCGTCGGAAATGAAAATGGGCTTTGACGACGATTCGGTCTGCGTTTCGTGCTATTGCGGAAGAGGCATAGGCTATACTACGCTTCGTTCGCCGTGGATGCTCGATTATGTGGGCAGGGACGCTCCCGTAACGCTGGAGCTTGAGCATTATCATATGATAAAGCCGCAGAACTTCAAAGACGGATATCCGTTTGTCGAAGCGATGAGAACGGCCGGCGCCACGTTTGCCGGCTTTCACGGATATCCGCGCCCGTGGCTCGAAAAGTATCCGTATCTGACGGAATATGCGGCAAACAGGCTCGGATATTGGTATTTTATTGACGGCGTCGGCTTTTCGCGCTTTGAAGACGGTGCGCCCGTTCTGCACGGAGCGGACGACACCGTGACGCTTTATATCGAAAACCGCGGCTTTGCGCGCGCTTTTCACGGATACAATCTTGTCGTAAAGCTTTCGGGCGAGGCCGAAAAGCGCTTTATTGTCGATTGCGACAACAGAGAATGGAAGCCGGAGGAAGAGGTCGCGGTTTCAGTCACGCCCGACGTTTCGGATATGCCGCGCGGAAAATACAGGCTTTCGGTCGGACTTTTCGACGGCGACAGACCTGTTTTCTTCGCCCTCAGAAAGAAGCTTTATTCCGATGACGGATTTGCGGAAATAACTGAAGTAAAAATAATCTGACGAAAGGAAAAACGGTATGGCGGCAGAGGCTCTTACAACGCTCGGAAAACGCGGAGAATTTGAATTCACCGAAAAGAAATCGGTGTTTATAGGCTATGCCGCGCCGATCAGGAGCGAGGTGGAGGCACTTGCCTTCGTCGCGGAGGTAAAAGCAAAGCATTCCGACGCGCGACACAACGTTTCCGCCTATACGGCGGGAAGCGTGTGCCACGCAAGCGACGACGGGGAACCGCAGGGAACTGGCGGAGTTCCCGTTCTCGACGTGATACGCAAAAGCGGCGTTGACAACGCCGCCGTTGTCGTTACAAGATATTTCGGCGGAATACTTCTTGGCGCGGGCGGACTTGTGCGCGCGTATTCAAAAGCCGCCGCGGGAGCCGTAGCCGACGCCGGAATAGTGACATACGATCTGTTTTCCGAGTGCGAATTTGTCTGCTCGTATTCGGATTACGACAGGCTTTTGTATGAGCTGGGCAAGTACACCGCAATGATAGACAAAACGGAATTTCTCTCCGGAATAACGGTGAAGTTTGCGATACTTGCGTGCGAAGAAGCGCTGTTTTCGGGCAGAATACGCGAGATGACGGGCGGAAAATGCATCGTTCTGCATACGGGCGAGCGCTTTGACGCAAAAAATAATGCATAAATGTCGAAAAATTAAAATAAAAAGAGGAGTTTTGCAAAATATTTCGTATATTATAATCAAATAATAAAAGACAGGAGATTTTTGCCTTGACCGTAACGGAAATGCTCATGGAGCGTGAAAGAAATACGCTTTCTCCCTATGCGTGCCTTTCGGAAAACACGAAGGGAAGACTTCATCCCATAAAGCCGTGTGAAATGAGAACCGAATTTCAGCGCGACAGGGACAGGATAATTCATTGCAAATCATTCCGCAGGCTTACAAACAAGACGCAGGTTTTTCTGTGTCCGGAGGACGATCATTACAGAACGCGCCTTACCCACACGCTTGAAGTTACGCAGATAGCCAGAACGATAGCGAGGGGACTTTCCCTGAACGAAGATCTTACCGAGGCTGCGGGGCTCGGACACGATCTCGGACATCCGCCGTTTGCCCACGCCGGCGAAAGAGCGCTCACCGAGTGCTTCGATCCCGGGTTTACGCACTATTATCAGAGTCTGCGCGTGGTGGACAAGCTTGAAAAAAACGGCAGGGGACTCAACCTTACCTTTGAAGTCCGCGACGCGATAGTAAATCATTCGGGAAGCAATTCGGCGTCTACTCTCGAAGGCAAAATAATTAAATTCGCGGACAGAATAGCGTATATAAACCACGATATCGACGACGCGATAAGAGCGAAAATTCTTCGCAACGAGGATCTGCCGAAGAAGCTTACCGATATTCTCGGAGAAACACATTCGGCAAGAATAGGCACGCTTGTGGATTCCGTGATAACGGAAAGCACCGGCAAAAACGAAATAACAATGGACAAAACGATCTATTCGGCGATGATGGATCTTCGTGAATTCCTTTTCGAAAGGGTTTACAGAAATCCCGAAGCGAAGGGCGAGGAGGGCAGAGCGATGGATATGCTCAAGCGTCTGTACGAATATTTTGTGCAGAATCCCGAGGCGATGCCAGCCGAATACAATATAGACGAAAGCGACACCGTCGAGCGCAGAGTGTGCGATTACATCTGCGGAATGACGGACAGATACGCAATAAACACCTTTGAACGCATTTTCGTGCCGAAGGTCTGGAAATAAATTTTTGAAAAAAAGGAGGACGCTTTTCTTGAAGATAACGCAGGAATTTCTGGAAGACTTAAAGTTCCGCAACAGAATGGAAGAGGTGGTTTCTCCTTATGTAACGCTTAAAAGAGCGGGATCGCGGCTTGTGGGGCTTTGCCCGTTCCATTCCGAAAAAACGCCGTCGTTTACGGTGTTTACCGATACGAATTCGTATCACTGCTTCGGGTGCGGCTCGGGGGGCGACGTTATAACCTTCGTTATGGCGGCGGAAAATCTTGATTATATCGGCGCGCTTGAATATCTTTGCAACCGCGTCGGGATGAAAATGCCCGAGGGCGACGACGGAAAAAGCGAATCCGTGCGGCGACGCCGCTTTTACGATATGAACAGGGAAGCGGCAAGATTTTTTCATGCGTCGCTGTCAAAGCCGGGCTCGGAGGCTGCGGTGGATTATCTTATGAACAAGCGCGGACTTCCGAAATCGGCGATAACGCGGTTCGGGCTCGGATATGCGCCGAACAGCTTCAATGCGCTGCGCGAGCATATGCATTCGCTCGGATATCGTGACGAGGAAATGGCGGAGGGCTTTCTCTGCGGCAGAAACCGCAGCGGCAAAGGATATTTTGATTATTTCAGGGGGAGAATAATTTTCCCCATAATAGATAACTTCGGGAACGTGATAGGCTTCGGAGGGCGCGCAATGGGCGACGCTCAGCCGAAATACTTAAACAGCTCCGATACGCCGGTTTTCAAAAAAAGCCGCAATCTTTATTCGCTCAATTTCGCGCGGACGTGCTGCTCGGAGGAGCTTATTCTGTGCGAAGGCTATATGGACGTTATAGGCGTGAATCTTGCCGGACTTTCAAACGCGGTAGCCACGCTCGGCACCGCGCTGACAGCCGATCAGGCGAGAATAATGGCAAAATACACGAAAAAGGTCATAATCGCTTATGACAGCGACGGAGCGGGCGTTGCGGCGACGCGTCGCGCGATACCGATGCTTACCGAAGCCGGACTTGAAGTGAGAGTGCTTCATATGGAGGGAGCAAAGGATCCGGACGAGTATGTAAAGAAATTCGGAAAGGACAAATTCCGTGCGCTTGTGGCGGCAAGCGAGGGAAAGCTTGAATTTCTGCTCGGCTCGGTGATGAACAAATACAACACGGACATTCCCGACGAAAAAATAAAGGCGGCGGATGAGCTCTGCACGATAGCCGCCGATGTCGATTCGGGAGTGGAGCGCGAGGTTTATATCGGAAAGATAGCCTCCGCGCTCGGAATAGAGGTCGCAAGCGTGCGGAGCGACACCGAACGCAAGCGGAAATACAGAAAAAAAGATCGCGAAAACGAGGAAAAACGCAAAATAGTTATGAGCTCGCTCGGAGTGGGGGACAAGGTCAACCGCGACTACGCCAGAAACGTAAAGGCGGCTCACGCCGAGGAAACGGTGCTGGGACTGATGCTGCTTTATCCGGAATACACCGAAAAGGTGCGGAAGGGCGAGGTAAATCTCTGTGAGGACGATTTTGTTACGGAATTCAACCGCAGGGTGTTTTCTCGTCTGCGCGACAGGGGAAGCGCGGGAGGCTTCGGGGCGTTTGCCGAAGAATTTTCGCCGGAGGAGATATCAAGAATGTCGTCGATGCTCGTCGCAAGGCAGGAGCTGACCGACAACAGCGAAAAGGTTTTTCTTGAAAGCATAGAATCGCTTAAAAACGCGGTTGAACAATCACGGGATAAAGTCGGCGACGACATAGATTCCGTAATGAAAATAATAGAGAGAAAAAAACGTCAGAATAAGTAAAAAAGAATACATAAATTTCGGAGGAATATTCAATGCTTGACGATATGAACAAGACTGTGGCGGAGATGCCCGCAGAGGAGGAACACAAGGAAGAGGTCAAAAAGCCGGCGACAAGAAAATCGACGGTTAAAAAGACTGTAGTGGCGGAAGGCACGGAGGTGCCTGCGGCCGAAGTGAAGGGCGAAGCCGAGCAGGCGCAGCATCCGGCAAAAAAGAAGGCGGCGTCGCAGCCGAAAGCACATCCGGCGAAAAAATCGGAGGCTTCTTCCGAACATTCCGCCGAGAACAAGCAAAGCAGTGAGCATAAAGAAAAAAGCGATATTCAGGATATAATCGACAAGGCGAAAGCCAAGGGCTCGATTTCAAACAGCGAGATAATGGTTTCCCTCGGCGATACGGACTATGACCTTGACCAGATAGACAAGCTTTACGAAACGCTTGAAGCTATGGGAATCGACGTGACGGAGGATTTCGACGACGACGAGCCGATAGATCTTGACGAGGATATAGAAGCCGATCTTGAAAATTTCGAAAGCTCGGAAAGTATGGAAAAGGCTCTTTCTCAGGAAGGGCTGATGATAGACGATCCCGTAAAAATGTATCTTAAAGAGATCGGCAGAGTGCCGCTGCTCGACGCGGAAAGAGAAGCGGAGCTTTCAAAGCGTATGTCCGAGGGCGACGAAAAAGCAAAGCAGGAGCTTGTCGAAGCAAACCTTCGTCTTGTCGTAAGCATCGCCAAAAAGTATGTCGGCAAGGGACTTTTCTTCCTTGATCTTATTCAGGAGGGCAACCTCGGCCTTATGAAAGCCGTTTCAAAGTTCGACTATACAAAGGGCTATAAATTTTCAACCTATGCTACATGGTGGATCCGTCAGGCGATAACGAGAGCCATAGCCGATCAGGCGCGCACGATAAGAATTCCCGTGCATATGGTGGAAACCATACACAAGGTTACAAAGGTATCGCGCCAGATGCTTCAGGAGCAGGGCAGAGAGGTCACTCCCGAAGAAATAGCAAAGGAAATGAATATGAGCCCCGAAAAAATACGCGAGATAATAAAGGTTGCGCAGGATCCCATTTCGCTTGAAACGCCCGTCGGCGAGGAAGAGGACAGCCATATAGGCGACTTTATCGAGGATCAGGATTCTCCTGCTCCGGCGGACGCCGCTTCGTATGCGCTTCTCCGCGAGCAGCTTTGCGAGGTGCTGCATACGCTTACTCCGAGGGAGGAGCATGTTCTCAAGCTTCGCTTCGGTCTTGAGGACGGAAGAACGAGAACGCTTGAAGAGGTCGGACAGCAGTTCAACATCACCCGTGAAAGAATCCGTCAGATAGAGGCAAAGGCGCTCCGCAAGCTTCGCCATCCGAGCCGTTCAAAGAAGCTCAAGGACTATCTTGACTGATAAATTTCAGATTGCATAATATACAACATTCTGCCGCGCGGTTTGAACTTTGTGCATATTCCGATTGTACATAAAGCCAAATGTACGGCAGATATTTTTGTATATAATAACAAAAAAACAGCAAAATGCAGTCTGCAAAAAGCTTTTCGCCGGAGCAAGAGATTAAATTATCACTTGACACAATAGCGTATTTGTAGTAATATTATTATATATTATTATATTCGCGTATTGTTTATATCGCGAAAGCACCAGCAAGCAAGAACTTTTTTTCGGAGGAACCTTTTCATGTCAAAGAAAATTTTAAGTCTGATACTTGCCGCCGTAATGCTTTTCGGCGCGCTTGCAATGACAGGCTGCTCGCTTTTTGAAAAGACAGAGCAGACCGAAACCGACGACCGTCTGCCCACGACTCTTAACCTTCTTGGTATAACGGAAAGCTCGACCACGCCCGAGGCTGTGGCGGCAGTCGAGGAGCAGATAAACAAAATACTCGTTGCAAAGTATGAAACAAAGATAAAGCTCACCCTTGTGACAGAGGATGAATATTATAAGCTTATCGAAGAAAGAATAGCGGAGAAAAAGCATCTTGACAATCTTGACGCGGCAATTCAGCAGTACAACAAGTACATGCAGAAGCTCGCCGACGAGCAGGCAAGAATTGCGGCTTCGCTAAGCTCGGGCAGCGGCAAATGGAAGAAAAACAACGTGACCGTAATTGCGGAAACGGTTTCCACAAGACCTGTATATACCGCCGAGCAGACGACGGTGGACGAGGGCGGCATAATTTCGATAGTTTATCCCGATCCGGCGTCGCCCATTGATATAGTTATGATCTCCGGCAAGGAGATGTACGATTATTTCGACAAAAACTCGATAATCGCGTCAATCACAAGCTATCTTACGGAAGAAAGCTATCAGAAGCTCAACCAATATATTTATCCCACATATTTCTCGCAGATTTCGGCTATGACAGGCGATGTAAAGGCAGTTCCTTCAAACAATCTTCTTGCTGAGTACACTTATCTTGCGGTCGATAAAAAGCTTGCCGACAAATACGGCTTCAATATAGACACCGTAAGCGACTATTCCGACCTTGCCGAATTTCTTGCAAAGGTAAAGGCAAACGAAAGCGTAAAGCCTTTCAGGGATGTTCCCGACGCGCTCGGAATATTCTATCCGTTCGGCGAGGACGTTGCCGTCGCGACATATGCCGATCCCATCTACGGCTACAACACGGAAGAAAACAAAACGTTTACAATAAGCAATCTTTTCGACATTCCGCAGTATACCGATCACCTCAAGCTTATGGCTGAATACAAGGAGCTCGGCTATTTTGACGGCGACGGCGATTCGTTTGCGGCTGCGGCGATAGTCGGCGACGCTTCCGTTGCGGACGATTACGGCGACGATTATTATGTAAAGGTAATTCAGAATCCTTTTGTTGAGGAAACCGACATATTCGAAGGTATGATGGCTGTAAGCACATACACTTCGAGCGAAAAGCGTTCTCTTGAGATTGTTCAGGCGTTCAGCACGACGCCCGAGCTTAAAAATCTCCTTCAGTACGGTATAAAGGACGTAAACTATTCGGTAAACGACGACGGTCTTACCATAAAGCGTCTCAACAGCGACTATATGATGGACACGACGCTTACGGGCAACGTTTATATGGGCTATCCGGAAGAGAATCAGAAGGCGGATCAGTGGTCGTACTACAAGGTTACGAACCTTTCGTCGCTTCTTTCTCCGTTCCTTGTTTACTATGTAAACGAAAACACGATAGACGGCAATATGAGCGACATTCTCAAGAGAGTTGCGCTTGAAGAGGCGCTCGCCAACGTCGGCATAACATACGACGCTTACCTTGAAATCGAAGGCACCGTTGCCGGAAGCAACAAATTCCTTGAGCTTAAACGCTACTATAAGGATTATCTCAAGCAGTGCCTCAGAGCCGACGGCGTAACTGAGGCTATGCTCGATCAGGCGGTCGAGGGTACAAGCATCAGAAGCACCGAATGGTTCACGCAGAAGATAGTTGACAAGTTCGTTTCCGAAAAGTATTCGGAGCTTGCAACCTCCGCCGGAATAAAGACTCTTGTCGAACAGAAGCTTACCGATATAGTGGGCGTAAGCTATACAAAGGCGGCTACGGGCAACTCGTTTGAAAAATACAGAACGGACGCTCAGCAGTATTACACAAACATCAAGTATCTTCGTATAATGGCTGATATGCTTCTTTTCACGGATCTTGACGAAGCGGAAAAGGCAAAATACGACGCTATGACGGATACCGAATTCGAAGCCGCGCTTCTTGAATTCGTGACGGTAAACTATATAAAGCAAAATGAGCTTACCGACGAAAAGTATGCGGAGCTTGTAAAGACGTATATCTGCTCGCAGATGAACTTCTCCGACAATCTCGGAAACACATATTCTGTGGGCTGGGACGAAATAAACAAAACGCTTGAAAAAGCGCAGCCGTTTATCGATTACACCGAAACTCTCAAAGAAATTTATGCGGATCTTCTTTCAGAGAGCAATTATAATCTTGACAGCTCGACCGCAACGCCGACAGCCGTTGTGACAAAGATTCACGATCTGCTTTACGCTCAGTATCTTGACGAGCAGGGCGTTTCGATGGCTGAATTCCAGAACGGCATCTATGACGAAATATTCGCTCCCTACGGCATAACAAAAGCCGAGGCTGACGAAATAAGAAAGAAAGACAAGACAACCTACGATTCTTATATTTCCAAGATAAAATCAAAATACAAGACGGTTCTGAAAGAAGAATATTCGGCGGAAAAATATAAGGAAAAGGGAACGATGGCGCTCAACTCCACCGAAATACTGACGACGGTTCTCAACTATCTTATAGAAGAAAAAACGCAGATATATCACACAATGTGCGACGCCGCGGGAATGAGCTACAGCGAGTTCAAAACCACAAGAACATACATGACGGATTACATCAAGTATGTAAACATGATGAGAACAAAGAACACCTACACTCTTTCCACCGTTTACACGACAAGTCAGATCAACGCCCTCAAATACAATGAAATTCAGGACGTTGTATACGATCTGATTTACAGCGTCGGCTATTACACAAACGAAATGGTCAAGCTTGTCGGTTCTTCGCTTTCCGATTATACAAGCGCAAAATCAAGCGCCGCAAAATATATCAGTGCTCTCGGCAAGATGATAGATTATTACAAGGATGAAATCATCGCGCTCGGATACGATATAGACACCTTCAGAAATATGGATCCCGAAGATATAGAAGCCGTAATCTACGAGCTTGCGACGGAGGAATGCTCCAAGGGCAAGGAAACGCTTGAAGAATATATGGTAAATATCTCGAAGAAGTATATCGAAGGCCTGAAGACTGCGGACAATATCGAAGAATACTGCAAGAAAGCTTCGGAAGAGCTTCACGCGGACGCGATATTCGACGCCGTACCAAAGGAATTCGAAAGAGCCAAAGAAAAAGCTCTTACGGAAGAAACAAAATAAGCAAAAACAAAGCGAGCCGGCTGAAAAGCCGGCTCGCTTTTTGCTTTCCGGAATATTTTTCGCAAAGAACGAATATAAATTTATCACACGGAAGGTTTTCGGAGGCGCTTACGGAAGAAAAGCTTGAAAAAATAATAAAATATCTGCCGCGCGACAAGGGCGAAGCCATAGCTTCGCTTTGCAGGGAAAAGCTTTGCGGCGGGCGCGACGTAAGCGAAATAAGACTGAGGGCGGGAGCTTTGCTTTCTCTTACGGTCGGCAGGCGGAACGTACTGCTTCCGGCGGGCAAGGCAGCCGTCTGCACGGAAAAAGAGCTGGGAGAAACGCTCGGCAGACTTTGCGAGGATTCCGTTCACACATACGGCGAAACGATAAAGGAAGGCTACGCCACGCTTTCCGGCGGATACAG
This sequence comes from uncultured Eubacteriales bacterium, assembly GCA_963614875.1. Taxonomy (GTDB): domain Bacteria; phylum Bacillota; class Clostridia; order Oscillospirales; family CAG-272; genus CAG-841. Next base: position 17,662 of record CAVEFC010000007.1, read on the forward strand.
AATAGGCGTGTGCGGAAGCGCGCAGAGCGACGGCGAAAAAGTGAAAAGCGTTTATTCGGTAAGCTCGCTGTGCATAAGAATACCGCACGCCGTAACCGGCGTATGCGGAGAGCTGCTCGGTGAAATAAAAACGCAGAGCGGTCTTATATCGGCGCTGATATATTCGCCGCCCGGGGAGGGCAAAACAACGCTTTTGCGCGACGCGGCGCAACGGCTTTCGCACGGGGAGGAGGCACTTCGCGTATGTATAATAGATACGCGCGGAGAGATATATCTGCGCGAGCTTTTTTCGGACGGAATAGCCGACGTTATGCACGGCTATCCGCGGGCAAAGGGAATGGAGATAGCGGCAAGAACGATGTCGGCACAGCTTATAGTCTGTGACGAAATAGGAACAGCCGCCGAAGCCGACGCGATAATATCGGTTGCAAACACGGGCGTGCCGTTTCTTGCCACGGCGCACGGAAGCTCGCTTTCCGATATAATGCGGCGTCCTCAGCTGAAAAGGCTTGCCGACGCCGGAATATTTGAAAAATACATAGGCATAAGGCGGCTCGGGGGCGGATTTTCGCTTTCGGTCGATACGTTATGAAGGCTGTCGGCGCGGCGCTTGTGTTTTTCGCCGCTTTTGCCTGCGGACTTCTTGCCGGCAGACGCGAACAGAGAAGAATAGACGAGGCGGAGGCTTTCCTTGCGCTTTTTGAGTATATAAAAAATCAGGTAGGATATTTTCTTACGCCGACAAAGCTTATTTACAGAGGATTTGAAAACAGGGTGCTTTCCGACGTCGGATTTCTTGACAGACTGTGTTCGCACGAAAACGACGAGATATATTTCGACGCATGGAGCGACGCTTTCCGCGCGTGCGAGGGCGAGCTTCATCTTTCCGCGGAGGAAAAGAAAACGGTGCTTCGCTTCGGGGAGTGCATAGGAAAAAGCGACGAGCATATGCAGCTGAAAAGCTTTGACTATTACATCGGGCTTTTGTCGTCGGAGCTTGAAAAGGCAAGATCTGAAACGGCAAAAAACAAGAAGGTTTACAGAACCGTGGGGTTCGCCGTCGGAGCGATGGCGGCAATACTGCTTATATGAGGGAGATAAAATGGAAACTGCGCTTATTCTGAAGGTCGCCGGAATAGGAATACTTGTAGCCGTATCGAGTATGGTGCTCAGCAAGTCGGGGAGAGATGAGCAGGCGATGCTTGTTTCGCTTGCGGGAGTCGTTATAGTGCTGCTTATAATAGTCGGCGAAATCGGAGGGCTTTTCGATACGGTGAAAAGCATTTTCGGGCTGTGAGCATCATAAAGCTTTGCGGTGTGGGAGTGATATCCGTTTCTGCGGCGCTTATAGTGAGAAAGCTGAAACCCGATTTTGCGGTTTTCGTTTCGCTTGCCGCCGCAATAGTTATTCTCGGAGCGTCGGTATCGACGCTTGCGCCCGTGATATCGTATGTGGGGGAGCTTTCGGACGGCTCGGGCTTCGGGGTTTATACGGAAACGATAATAAAATCGCTTGCGGTGACGGTGCTTGCTCAGACCACGGGGGATATCTGCCGCGACTGCGGAGAGAGCGCCGTCGCCGGAAAGATAGAGCTTGCCGCCAAATGCTCGATAATGCTTCTGAGCCTTCCTGTGATAAAAAACATACTTTCGCTTTCAGAGGCGGTGCTCGGCAAGTGAAGAAAACGCTGTGCGCCGTCATTGCGGCGATGCTTATGCTGCTGTTTCCGTTAACGGCGCTCGGGGCGGATACGGGCGATGTTCTTTCCGCCGTGCCGGACGAACTGAAGGAATATCTGCCGGATACGGACAAAGCGGCAGAGCCTTCGGAGGTTGTGTCCGCGTTTGACGCGGGATGGCTGCTCAAAACCGTGCTTGCGATACTTTCTGATATCGCGCCGAAAACCGTTTCGTCCGTTGCGACGGTGCTCGGAATGCTTATCATTGCGTCGGTGCTTGCCGTCGTGCGCGACACAACGTCGGGCGGCACGCTTAAAAGCGTGCTTACATATGTCTGCTCGGTGTGCATATGCGGCGCTTCCTACGGACTTATAGGCGGACTTATGGATATGGTTTCCGAATTCACCGGACGAATGGGCGAATTTTTGCGGTATGTTCTGCCTGCGCTTGCGGCGCTGATGGCAAGCGAGGGCGCGATAACGGCGTCATCCGTCGGGTGCGCCGTTGTGTACGGAGCGGTGGCACTGCTTGAAAAGCTGACGGAGGGATTTGTTTTTCCGATGATAAAGATAGGCTTTTGCGTATCTGTCGGGGCGGCGGCGCTCGGCAACGACGGACTTTCCGGCATATCGGCAACGATAAAAAAGCTTGTAACCTCGGTTATGACGCTTACAATGATAGCTTTTTCGTGCGTGCTGACGTTTCAGAGCATAGTCGCGCGCAGTGCGGATTCGGTACTTTTCAAGGGAGTAAAATTTGCGCTTTCAAATATAATTCCCGTCGTGGGAAGCGCGGTGGGAGAGGCGCTTACAGCCGTGACGGGAAGTATTTCGGTGCTTAAATCCGCTATGGGAACAATAGGCGCGGCGGCGATACTGCTTATATTTCTGTATCCGTTCTGTACGCTCTGGGCAAACAAGATTGCCTTCGAGCTTCTTTCCTCCGCCGCCGGAGTTCTCGGACTTTCGCGCGAGGGAAAATTTCTTTCGGAGATGTCGTCCGTTACGGGACTTATGATGGCTGTGATAAGCTCTTCCACGGTGTTTTTTATAATAGCCATGGCGATATTCGCCTCGGCGGGAGCGGGCTGATATGGAAAAGCTGAGCGGCTTTGCGCTTTCGGTTCTTACGGTTTGCGTTATATCCGGCATAGTGACGGGTATTTCGCCCGAGGGCGCGATGAAAAAATATATAAACTATATCGTTTCGCTTTGCGTGCTTGCCGCAATAATAACGCCGGTAATAAGCATTTTTTCGTCGGTTCCGCAGTATTCGGAGGAGATAGAGCATATATTTGAGGAACAGAAAGAAACCGATTCCGACGCGCAGGCAAAGCTGATAGAAAGTCAGACGGCGGCGGTGGAAACGGCGATAAGAGATACGATAGTGAAAAAATTCGGTATGGAAGAGGATTGCGTTTTTGTGCGGATAACGATAGACGCGACGAACAGATCCGCAATCGAGATACGGTGCATTGATATTTCGGTAAAAGGAAAATGCCCTTCGGGAGAGATAAAAAAGTATATAGAGGAGATGTTTTACGGTACGGCAAAGGTAACTGTTTCGGAGGTCGGTGATGGGGGAGCTTAAGATAAAAAGAATATTTTCGGGTTCCGACGGGAAAAAGCTGATGTGGCTTCTGATTGCGGGCGCGGTGGGACTTGCACTGATACTTTTCGGCTCGCTTTCCGGCGGCGAAAAGAAGGAAACGCAAAATCTGTCGAACGACTCGGATGAAACACAGGCATATATTTCGGAAACCGAGAATAAGATTAGAACCATAACGGAGCAGATAACGGGATCATCCGACGTTTGCGTGATGATAACGGCAAAATCCGGAGTTGAATCGGTTTACGCGTGTGACGAAAAGACCGTTTCCGGCGGAGAGAGCATAAGTCACATAACCGTTAAAAACAGCAGCGGAGCGGGAGAGCCGGTGCTTGTGAAACGGATATATCCGGAAATAACCGGAGTATCTATCGTGTGCGAAGGCGGCGATCGCGCGGAAATTCAGGCAAAGCTGATAAAAGCTGTTTCAACTGCTTTGGGGATATCGAGCAACCGTATCTGCATAGTGGGAAAAAAATAATTTTTTACAGGAGAAAGTATTATGAGAAACGCAGAGAGAACAGCACTCAGAATGGGGCAGGCAGAACAGATAACCGAGGACGCAACGCTCGAGCTTCCAGAAAGCGAAGAAAAAACGTTCAGATTCAAAAGCATTTTCACTTCCGACGGAGTTAAAAAGGGAATAGGCAGAATAGGCGCAAGAAATATAGTCATTGCGCTTGCGATAATACTTATCGGCGCGGCGGTATATGTAAACTGGCAGCTTTTCGGAGGAACAAATGCTGAAGTGCCGGAAAGTCCCGATACGCAGCAGACCGGAAAAACAGAAGTAAACTCGGAGCAGACGGAGGATTATTTCGCATCGGCGGAGGTTTCCAGAAAGCAGGCAAGAGATGAAGCCATTGAGGTTCTTCAGAGCGTTGTTGACGACAAAGGCTCGCTTGACGCGGCAAAGGAACAGGCGCTTAAAGATATCAGCGCAATGGCTGCGAACATAGAGCTTGAAGCAAACATAGAATCGCTTATAAAGGCAAAGGGCTTTGAAGAATGTGTTACCGTTCTCAACGGCGACAAGGCGACCGTTGTTGTAAAAAGCGACGGACTTAAACCCAATCAGCTTTCGCAGATACTTGAAATCGTTTATCTTCAGGCGGGAGTGGTTCCGGCAAACGTTACGATAACGGAGAAATAAGCGGCTATGGGGACTCGAATTCTCGCGGCTCGACGCCGCTCGGTCGTCGCGGCTCTGACAGCCTGATTAAAGGCTGTCATTCACTACCGCTCCGTTCGAATCCCCCGTTGGCAAAAGGAAAAGAGCGCTTTTAGCGCTCTTTTCCTTTTGGCCTGCCCTGGGGGATTCGAACCCCCAACCGTCAGAATCGGAATCTGATACTCTATCCAATTGCGCTAAGGGCAGATATGAAATCCCTTGCGGGATTTATTTGTTTGCGGAAAGCTTTATCAGCTTTTCGGCGTTTTTATAAAACAGCTTTTCTTTCTGCCCGGCGGAAAGCTCAAGCTTATTTATAAATGCCATTGTGTCCGCGGGCGTTTCCCACGGAGAATCGGTTGCGAACATTATTCTGTCGCCGTCAAATGCGGAAAAGACTTTTTTCGCGCCTTCCACATCGCCGACATGAGAAGAATATGCGGTGTCTATCCATATATTTTTCTTTGACAGAAGCTCTGCCGATTTTTCATACATAAAGTTTGCGCCGAGATGCGCGCAGACAAGACGCAGTGAAGGGAACTTATCGCACACGGAAGCAATCATTTCGGGAGTTGCGTGAACGTGATCGAGCGAAACGAAATCGAGTCCGGCGTGAATGATGACTGTCAGGTCGTATTCCGCGCAGGCTGAAAGCACCTCGGAAAAAGCGTCGTCATCGAAATTATGGTTCATAAAATCGGGGTGAAGCTTGACGCCGTAAAGTCCGAGCTCCTTTATTTCCTTTGCGGCGGCTTTTTTGTCGGGACAATCGGGATTTATCGAGCCGAACGAAATAATTCTTCCTTTATAATTATTTATGGCGGCGGCAAACTTATTTACGTTTTCCTGCTGACGCGGATTTGTCGCAATGTTTAGCACAAAGCTTTTGTCAACCCCGTATTCGTCCATCGAAGCGATAAGCCCCGAAAGAGTGCCGTCGGTATGTGCGAGCTGTTTGCTTTCGCCGGACAGAACGCCTATCGCCTTCGGAGCGAGCGCGTCGGGAAAGCAGTGCGTATGTGTGTCTGTAAGCATTTCAGTTTTTCATTGCCTCTTCTATTGCTTTTGCAAGCTGGTCGGGGCAGGAGGTTCCTCTGCCGCCGCAGTCCGTTCCGCGAAGAAGCTTTACCACTTCGTCAGCCTTTCTGCCTGTCACAAGCTTTGCAACGCCCTGAGTATTGCCGTTACAGCCGCCGATAAATTTAACATCGCGGATTATGCCGTCTTCTATTTCGACGTGTATCATTCTCGAACAAGTGCCGTGAGTTTTGTAATCAAGTGTTTTTGTCATATGAAAACCTTCTTTTTTGACTTAATACCAGTAAATTATATCATAATAACATCAAAAATCCACAGTAATTTTGAAAAAATAACTTATTTGTATAAACTGCACAAAAAATCGCTTGAAATTTCTCTGAAATTCTCTGCACGTTTTTTTGGAGATTTTTCAAAAAAGTATTGCAAAAAAGCAAGGTATAATGTAGAATAAAAAAGCTTGATGTGCGATGAAGCGGGAGGTTGCCGTGATTTCACGGGGAATTTCCGCAGAGTATGTCCGACATTGAACCGGGCGAGAGCTTTTCGGAATCTCGTAAGTGTTTTTTGGATATTGCACCGCGTGCGGTGTCAATCCGATGAAAGAAACACGTTTGCCGCCGGAATATTTTCCGGTTTTTATTTAGAGGGCGTGGAAACGCCCGGCAGAGTGTTCCGTAAAGCTGAGGCGCTGAGAAAAGCGCCGCCGCCTACTTAAAAAAATCTTAAACAGGAGGCAAAAACAAAGTGGCAACAAGCGAAAAAATCCGAATCAGACTCAAAAGCTACGATCACACTCTGATCGACGCCGCAGCGAAGAAGATCGTTGAAACCGCAAAGAGAAACGGCTCTGAAGTTTCCGGTCCCATTCCGCTCCCCACGGAGAAGGAAATCGTTACAATACTGCGCGCGGTCCATAAATATAAGGACAGCAGAGAGCAGTTCGAAATCAGAACCCACAAGAGACTGATCGACGTAATCAAGCCGTCGCAGAAAACAATTGAAGCTCTTACGGGTCTTGAACTTCCGGCCGGCGTTGAAATTGAAATCAAGCTTTAATCCACACAAACGGTCTGATCAATTTCAATTGGCATAGATGCGGGAACAATCTTCCTAATTTATATATGCCGCGGTCACGTTGACCCGCTCAGCTTGCGTGATGGTCAACCAATAACCAAAACAGGAGGAAAAACAATGAAAAAAGGTATCATCGGTAAGAAAATCGGCATGACGCAGATTTTCGACGAGGCCGGAAATGTGGTTCCGGTCACGGTAATCGAGGCAGGTCCCTGTGTTGTCGTTCAGAAGAAGACAACCGAAACCGACGGCTATGACAGCGTTCAGCTCGGTTTTGAGGACATTGCCGACAAGAAGCTCACAAAGCCTGTGGCAGGTCATTTTGCCAAAGCAGGCGTTGCGGCTAAAAGACATCTCAAGGAGTTCCGTCTTGACGGCGCAAAGGAAATGAACGTAGGCGACATCGTTGCAGCCGATACGTTCGCTGCGGGCGACAGAGTTGATGTCACTGGCATCACAAAAGGTCGCGGCTATTCCGGCGTTATAAAGAGATGGAATTGCCACAAGCTCAGAATGACGCACGGCGTAGGCCCTGTTCACCGTCAACCCGGTTCAATGGGCGCAAACTCATCTCCGTCGCGTATATTCAAAAACAAAAAGATGGCTGGTCAGTACGGTAACGAACAGGTTACGGTACAGAACCTTAACGTAGTACGTGTTGACGTTGAAAAGAACCTCATCGCAGTCAAGGGCGCAATCCCCGGCGCGAAGGGCGGAATCGTATTCATTCGCAACACGGTTAAAGGCTGAGAAGGAGGAACGACACAATGGCTGAAATGAAAGTTTTGGACATGTCCGGTGCTCAGGTTGGCACAATTGACCTCTGCGACTCCGTGTTTGCGGTTGAAGTCAACGAAGCTATCCTTCATGCAGCGGTCAGAATGTACCTTCTCAATCAAAGACAGGGTACACAGTCTGCTCTTACGAGAACAGAAGTTTCCGGCGGCGGTAAGAAACCGTGGCGCCAGAAGGGAACAGGCAGAGCAAGACAGGGCAGCACGCGTGCTCCTCAGTGGACGCACGGCGGCGTTGTATTTGCCCCGAAGCCCAGATCCTACCGCACGGCAATGAACAAGAAGACAAGACAGCTCGCTATAAAGGGCGCTCTTTCTTCAAAGGTTTCCGGCGGAGAGTTCGTTTGCGTTGACGCTATCACGGCAAGCGAATACAAAACAAAGACAATGGTGAATATGCTCAAGGCTATCGGCGCTGAAGGAAAGGCACTTGTTGTTCTTTCCGAAAAGAACGATATGGTAGTCCGCAGCCTTGCAAACATTCCCGGCGTTAAGACGGCGTATGCGAACACAATCAATGTGTACGACATTCTTAACTGTGACAAGCTTGTTATGGCTAAGGGCGCGGTCGAACAGATCACGGAGGTGTATGCATAATGAAAACGGCTCATGATATTATAATCAGACCGATCATTTCGGAAGCAAGCCTTGACGGAACAAAGACGAAGAAATACACGTTTGAAGTTCTTCGCAGCGTCACAAAGCCCGAAATCGCAAGCGCGGTTGAAGCGGTTTTCGACGGTGTTAAGGTAGCGTCCGTTAATACGGTCAGCGTAAAGAGCAAACCGAAGTCACTCGGCGGTCACAAGCCCGGTGCAACAAGAACATGGAAGAAAGCAATCGTCACTCTTACAAAGGATTCCAAGACGATAGCATTCTTCGACGGAATGATCTAATGAGGAGGAGCAGCGAAAATGGCAACAGTAAAATATAATCCTACGACTCCCGGCAGAAGAGGAATGACGGTTCCGGATTTTGCGGAAATCACAAAGTTCACTCCCGAGAAGAGCCTTCTTACAGTTAAGAAAAAGCATGCCGGAAGAAACAGCTACGGCAAAATCACCGTTCGTCATCACGGCGGCGGCAACAAGCAGAAATACAGAATAATCGATTTCAAGCGCGATTATTTTGAAGGCGCGGCAAAGGTTATCGGCGTTGAATACGATCCCAACCGCACTGCTTACATCGCTCTCATTCAGTATGAAAGCGGCGAAAAGAAGTATATCATCGCTCCCGTAGGTCTTACGGACGGCGATATGATATATTCCGGAGCGGAAGCCGACATCAAACCCGGCAACACGCTTCCCATAGAAAAGATACCCGTAGGTACATTTATCTACAACATTGAACTTTACGCAGGCAAGGGCGGTCAGCTCGTTCGCAGTGCGGGAAGCGCGGCTCAGCTTATGGCGAAAGAAAACGGCATGGCTCAGGTAAGACTTCCTTCGGGCGAAGTAAGACTTATTCACCTTGATTGCAAAGCGACAATCGGTCAGGTTTCCAACATCGATCACGAAAACGTCAAGGTCGGTAAAGCAGGTAAGACGCGTCACAGAGGCGTTCGTCCTACGGTACGCGGTTCGGTAATGAACCCCTGCGATCACCCTCACGGCGGCGGTGAAGGTAAGTCACCTATCGGTCGTCCCACTCCCGTTACTCCTTGGGGCAAGCCCACAATGGGTTATAAGACGAGAGACAAGAAGGCAAGAACCGAAAAGTTCATTGTAAAACACAGAAACGGTAAATAAGGAGGCATAAGAAATGAGCAGAAGCTTGAAAAAAGGACCTTTCGTTGAAGAAAAGCTTTATTCCAGAGTTGAAGCCATGAATAAAGCCGGAGAGAAAAAGGTCGTTAAAACATGGTCGCGTGCTTCCGTTATCTTCCCCGAATTCGTCGGACACACAATAGCCGTTCACGACGGAAGAAAACACGTTCCGGTTTATGTGACGGAGGATATGGTAGGACATCGCCTCGGCGAGTTCGCTCCCACCCGTACCTTCCGCGGACATTCCGGTTCAAAAACATCAAACACCTAATGTACGAGCTAAGGAGGAAATAAGTTATTATGGAAGCAAGAGCATATCTTAAATATGCCAGAATTTCCCCGCGCAAAGTACAGATAGTGCTTGACCTTATCAGAGGTAAGGATGCGGGAACCGCAATGGCAATACTCAAAAACACTCCCAAGTCGGCAAGCGAATATCTTGTAAAGCTGCTTAAGAGCGCAATTGCAAACGCCGAAAACAATTTCGGTATGGACGCAAGCAAGCTTTACGTATCCGAATGCTTCGTTTGCCCCGGCCCCACGCTTAAAAGACTTCTTCCGCGTGCCAAGGGCAGTGCAGACAGACTCCTCAAGAGATCGTCCCACGTTACGATCGCTGTGAAGGAAAGAGCTTAAGAGAGGGAGGACGAAAAATGGGTCAGAAAGTTAATCCGCACGGTCTTCGTGTCGGTGTAATCAAGGATTGGGATTCGAGATGGTTCGCAGATGACAAAACATTCGGTGACACGCTCGTATCTGACTACAAACTGAGAAAGTATCTCAAAGAGAAGCTTTACTCCGCAGGCGTTCCGAAGATAGAAATCGAACGCACGCCCCAGAACGTAAAGGTTCTCATCCACTGTGCTAAGCCCGGTGTTGTTATCGGTCGCGGCGGCGCTGAAATCGAAAAGCTCCGTCTTGAAATCGAAAAGCTCGTCGGCAAGCCTGCTCTCGTCAACGTTGCGGAGGTTAAATCTCCCGACCTCGACGCTCAGCTTGTTGCGGAAAGCATCGCAGCACAGCTCGAAAAGAGAATTGCGTTCCGTCGTGCCATGAAACAGGCTATCGGCAGAACGATGAGACTCGGTGCAAAGGGAATAAAGATTTCCTGCGGCGGACGTCTTAACGGCGCCGAAATCGCAAGAACCGAGCATTACCACGAAGGTACGATTCCGCTTCAGACGATTCGCGCCGATATCGACTACGGTTTTGCGGAAGCAAACACAACCTACGGCAAGATAGGCATCAAGTGCTGGATCTACAAGGGCGAAATCCTTGCAGACAAGATGGCTAAGGGCTATGTTCCTTCCGAAAGACCTCGTGACGGCAGAAGAAACGACAGAGGCGACCGCAAGGGCGGAGATCGCAGAAACGGTGATCGCAAGCCGAACTTCGCGGGAAGCAATCGTGCTCCCAGACAGCAGCACAGAGACGGAGGCGATAAAAATGTTAATGCCTAAAAGAGTTAAATACAGACGTGTGCAGCGCGGACGTCTGAAGGGCAAGGCTACAAGAGGCAACACCGTAACATACGGAACGTACGGTCTTGCGGCGCTTGAACCCGCTTGGATCACAAGCAACCAGATAGAAGCAGCCCGTATCGCTATGACGCGTTACATCAAGCGTGGCGGTCAGGTATGGATAAAAATCTTCCCGGATAAGCCGATAACGGAAAAGCCCGCTGAAACCCGAATGGGTTCCGGTAAAGGTTCTCCCGAATACTGGGTTGCAGTTGTTAAGCCGGGCAGAGTTATGTTTGAGATGGACGGCGTAAGCGAAGCAGACGCAAAGGAAGCTATGCGTCTTGCGGCGAACAAGCTCCCTATCAAATGTAAGTTTGTAAAGAAAGAAGAAGCAGAGGAGGAATAATACAGTGAAAGCAGCAGAACTTAAAACAATGACTTCCGCTGAACTCGACGCGAAGCTCAAGGAGCTTAAAGCTGAGCTGTTCAACCTTCGCTTCCAGCACGCGATAAACCAGCTTGACAATCCCCACAAGATTACGGAAACCAAGAGGGACATCGCGAGAGTTATGACAGTCCTTCGCGAGAAGAACGAACAGTAATCTGAGAGAGGAGAAATGTCATGAGTGAAGTAACAGAGAGAAATCTCAGAAAAACGAGAGTCGGCAAGGTCGTAAGCGACAAGATGGACAAAACGATCGTTGTTGCTATCGAAGACAACGTTAAGCACCCCAAGTACGGCAAAGTCGTCAAAAGAACGGTAAAGCTCAAAGCTCACGATGAGAACAATGAGTGCGCCGTCGGCGACAAGGTCAGCGTAATGGAAACAAGACCCCTTTCAAAAGACAAGAGATGGCGTCTGGTTTCCATAATCGAAAAAGCAAAATAAAATTCACAGTGCAGGGCTGGAGCGGCGGATCGCCGCAGCCTGTGAGATGTGAATGCTAAGGAGGAAAGCACAGTGATACAACAGCAATCGCTTATGAAAGTCGCCGACAATACCGGCGCAAAAGAACTTATGTGTATTCGTGTGCTCGGCGGTACCGGAAGAAGATATGCCGGTGTCGGAGATGTTGTGGTCGCGGCTGTCAAAAAGGCAGCTCCCGGCGGTCAGGTAAAGAAGGGCGAGGTCGTAAAGGCTGTAATCGTCCGTACCGTTAAGGGCATCAAACGTCCTGACGGCTCTACCCTCAGATTCGACGAGAACGCGGCTGTAATCATCAAGGATGACAAAACGCCGAGAGGCACGCGTATATTTGGACCTGTAGCAAGAGAGCTCAGAGATAAGGACTATCTTAAAATCCTTTCTCTCGCACCCGAAGTACTTTAATGGAGGAATCTTAAAATGAAAATGCATATCAAAAAAGACGATACCGTTATTGTTATTTCCGGTGACGACAAGGGCGTCAAGGGCAAGGTAATGGCGGTATCTCCCGAAGAGGGCAAGGTTATCGTTGAAAAAGTAAACGTACAGACCAAGCACGTTAAAGCAAGAAATCAGAACGATCCCAGCGGCATAATGAAGGTCGAGGGCGCGCTCTATGCAGATAAGGTTATGCTTTATTGCGATAAGTGCAAGGCAGGTCGCCGCGTAAAGACGCTTGTTGAAACAACAACGGACAAGAACGGCAAGACCAAAAAGACAAAAACCCGCGTTTGCGCAAAATGCGGAAGCAAGTTTTAATGGAGGTAAGATGAAATGGCAGCAAGATTGAAAGAATTTTATAAAGCCGAAGTCGCTCCGGAACTTGCAAAACAGTTTTCGTACAAGAGCCCGATGCAGATACCGAGATTTGATAAGATCGTTATCAACATGGGCTGCGGCGAAGGCAAGGACAACCCGAAGGTTATTGACCTCGCTGTCGGTTATCTTACCGATATCACAGGTCAGAAAGCCGTACCCACATTCGCAAAGAAGTCGGTAGCAAACTTCAAGGTAAGAGCCGGAATGAAAATCGGCGCAAAGGTTACGCTCCGCGGTGACAGAATGTTTGAATTCATGGACAGACTGTTCAACCTCGCGCTTCCCCGCGTCCGTGACTTCCGCGGTATCAATCCCAACGCTTTCGACGGCCGCGGCAACTACTCGCTCGGTCTTAAAGAGCAGCTCATCTTCCCCGAAATCGAATACGACAAGGTAGAGAAGATAATGGGTATGGATATTACCTTTGTTACGACTGCAACAACAGACGAAGAAGCAAAGACGCTCCTCACACTGATGGGCGCTCCCTTTGCAAAATAATGGGGGTAAAATAAATGGCAAGAACAGCATTAAAACTCAAACAGCAGAAGCCTCAGAAGTATTCCACAAGAGAATACACAAGATGCAAAATCTGCGGCAGACCTCACGCATATCTCCGTAAATACGGCATTTGCAGAATCTGCTTCCGTGAGCTTGCTTACAAGGGTCAGATACCCGGCGTAAAGAAATCAAGCTGGTAATAACACGGTAAACGCTCCATCTTGTCGGAAGGAAAGCGAAGAGCTTTAACCGCCGACACGCCGCCGGAAAAATTCCGGCAGGCAAGGCGAAGCGCACACACGCTCCGCGAAAACTTGCATTAAGGAGGAAATAACAATGCAAATCTCAGACGTAATTGCCGATATGCTCACCCGTATCAGAAATGCGAACGACGCAAAGCATGAAACGGTTGACGTACCCGCTTCCAATATGAAGAAAGCCATTGCTGACATTCTCGTTGCGGAAGGCTACATCAAGAGCTATCAGATCATCGAAGACGGCAGACAGGGAATAATCAGAATTACTCTTAAATACGGTAAGGGTAAGACAAAAACCATTCAGGGACTCCGCAGAGTTTCCAAGCCCGGTCTTCGTATTTATTCAAACTGCGAAGACATGCCCAAGGTCCTCGGCGGACTCGGCATTGCCATCGTATCCACATCAAAGGGTATAATGACCGACAAAAAAGCCCGCGAGCTCGGCGTCGGCGGCGAAATTATCGCCTTTGTCTGGTAATCGGAGGGAGGAGAGAATATGTCAAGAATCGGTAGAAAACATATCGCTGTTCCCGCAGGCGTTGACGTAACGATCAACGGCAGCACGGTTACGGTAAAGGGACCCAAGGGTACTCTTACGGAAACATTCCACTCCGGAATTTCCATAAAAAACGAGGGCGGCTTCATCGTAGTTGAACGCCCCAATGACGACAAAGAATACAGAGCTTTGCACGGTCTTACGCGCACGCTTATCGCCAATATGGTTGAAGGCGTTACACACGGTTTCTCAAAAACTCTTGAGATCGTAGGCGTCGGCTACAAAGCGGCGCTCGCAAACAAAACTCTTACTCTTGCACTCGGTTATTCACATCCCATTATCTTCAAAGAGGAAAATGGCATAACATTTGAAGTACCGAACTCAAACGTAATTGTCGTTCACGGTATCGACAAGCAGGCTGTCGGTCAGATCGCCGCTCAGATCCGTGAAAAGAGACCGCCTGAACCGTATCTCGGCAAGGGTGTCAAGTATTCCGGCGAAAAGATTCGTCGTAAAGCCGGCAAGACCGGTAAGTAATGAAAGGAGCGGACGATCATGGTATCAAGAAAAGACAGCAATAAAGCTCGCCTGACCCGCCATAAGAGAGTCAGAGCGAAAATTTCAGGAACTCCCGAAAGACCGCGCCTTTGTGTTTACCGTTCTCTCGCAAACATCAGCGCACAGATCATTGATGATGTAAACGGCGTAACACTTGTTTCGGCGTCCTCTCTCGAGAAGGATTTTGAAAACTACGGCGGCAACAAGGATGCCGCAAAGCTCGTCGGCAAGAAGGTTGCCGAAAGAGCCCTTGAAAAAGGAATCAAAGATGTAGTATTCGACCGTGGCGGCTATGTTTACCACGGAAGAGTAGCATCACTTGCAGACGGAGCCCGCGAGGGCGGTCTCGCATTCTGATAGGAGGAATAACATGGCTAAAATAATTGATCCTGCAACTCTCGAACTTACAGAGAGAACAGTTGCTACAAACCGTGTTTCCAAAACCGTCAAGGGCGGCCGCATCGCTCGTCAGACTGCTATTATGGTAGTCGGTGACTACAACGGTCACGTTGGCTACGGTCTTGGAAAAGCAAGCGAATATCCCGAAGCTATCCGCAAGGGTATCGAAGACGCAAAGAAAAACATTATTGAAGTTTCCCTCAAGGGAACGACAATCCCCCACGAAGTTATCGGTCGCTACGGCGCAGCTCAGGTTCTTCTCAAACCCGCTGCTCCCGGTACCGGAGTTCTTGCCGGCGGCACAGTCCGTGCGGTAGTTGAAATGGCGGGAATAAAAGATATCAGAGCCAAATGCCTGCGTTCAAGCAATCCCACAAACGTAGTTAAGGCTACATTTGAAGGCCTCCGTGCGCTCCGCACAAGAGAACAGGTTGCTGCGGCCCGCGGTATTTCAAGCGAAGATATCAAAGGCTGAGGAGGAAAATGAAGATGGAAAAAATCAAAATTACTCTTACAGGCAGCCTTATCGGTGCAAAACCCAACCAAAAAGCAACGGCAAAGTCACTCGGTCTGAGCAAGATCGGCGACGTAACCGTTCAGAATAATGACGCTTCCGTTTTGGGTAAGGCAAAAATACTCGCTCACCTTATAAAGGTGGAAAACGTTTAAGCATTGGCAAAAATCAATGTATCGAAAAAATTCACAGTATAAGGAGGAAAACCCAAATGAAGCTTAATGAACTCAGACCTGCTGAAGGCTCTGTAACGCCCGCATGGCGCAAAGGCAGAGGCACAGGCTCCGGCAACGGAAAGACAGCAGGCAAAGGACATAAAGGTCAGAACGCAAGATCCGGCGGCGGTGTACGTCCGGGCTTTGAGGGCGGTCAGATCCCGCTTTACAGAAGACTTCCGAAAAGAGGCTTCCACAACAAGTTCGCAACCGAATATGCCATAGTAAATGTCAAAGCTCTTAACGCCTTTGAAAACGGAGCAACGGTAACCGAAGACGATCTCGTCTCCGCTAAAATCGTTCGCAAGGCTCTTGACGGAGTCAAGATTCTCGGCCAGGGCGAGCTTACAAAGAAGCTCACGGTCAAGGTCAGCGCCTTTTCCGCTTCCGCAAAGGAAAAAATTGAGCAGGCAGGCGGAAAGTGCGAGGTGGTATAAGTGCTTAAGACACTCAGAAACGCTTGGGCGATACCCGAGCTCCGCCAGAAGATGCTCTTTACGCTCTTCATTATTCTGCTGTACCGTATAGGTGCGGCAATCCCCGTTCCGTTTATAAATGCCGTCGGCCTTCAGGTCGCGGAAACCTACGGCTCGGGTTCAATATTCAGTTATCTCAACATTCTTTCCGGTGACGCTTTCTCCAAGGCAACGCTCTTTGCGCTTGCCGTATCGCCTTACATCACGGCGCAGATCGTAATTCAGCTTCTTGCTGTTGCGATTCCCGCCCTTGAAAAGCTTTCAAAGCAGGGCGAAGAAGGCAGAAAAAAGCTTGAAAGAATTACACGTTATCTCACGGTCGCGCTTGCTCTTGTAACCGCTTTCGGTTATTATCAGCTTCTCAGCTCGTCCACGATGACAAACGTATACGGCAACATCATAACACAGGGTTCGACAAAGTTTGAAACATTCTTTATCGCGGCTACGATAATTCTTTGCTACACGGCGGGCGCGTCGCTCATCATGTGGCTTGCGGAAAAGATCGACGAGCAGGGCATCGGCAACGGTATCTCGATGATACTCTTTGCAAACATTCTCTGCGGAGTTCCTTCCACAATATCGAACTTCTCGGCTCAGATAAACGAATACCTCGAAAAAGACAATTCCTATGTTGCGGTAGCCGTTGTGCTTTCCGTACTTGCGGTGGTTATGGTTCTTGCTTCCATCATATTTATGGTTTATATGACGGACGCGGAAAGACGTATCCCCGTTCAGTATGCAAAGCGCGTTGTAGGCAGAAAAATGTACGGCGGTCAGAATTCAAACCTTCCGATAAAGCTGAATATGTCGGGCGTTATGCCTATCATCTTCGCTTCGACGATAGTTTCTCTCCCTGTAACAATCATTTATCTCTGCCAGCCTAAATCGGGCAGCTTCTGGGCGAAAGTACAGGACGCCCTTTCATCAGACAACTGGATTTACGCAGTCGTTTTATTCGTTCTGATTATTGCGTTCGCGTATTTCTATATTGCGATTTCCTTCAACCCTGTTGAAGTTGCAAACAACCTTATGCAGCAGGGCGGATCGATCCCCGGCATTCGTCCCGGAAAGCCCACCGCTCAGTACATTCAGAAGGTACTGAACAAAGTTGTGCTTATGGGCGCGTTCTTCCTCGGAATAATCGCGTGCGTACCGCTTGTGGTGAATATCATTTCGACAGAGATCTTCTCCGTCGGTATCGGTATCGTATCCTTCTCGGGATCGTCGCTTCTTATCGTTGTGGGCGTTGCGCTCGAAACGGTCAGAGATATGGAATCCCAGATGGCTATGCGCCACTACAAAGGATTTTTGCAGTAAGAGAAATTTCGTGTTTCCCCGCCGCGCAGGCGGTGGGGAAGCCCGTCATTTCATAAACCGTGATTTAAGGGAGGAAATGCTATGAAACTTATGTTTTTGGGAGCTCCCGGCGCGGGCAAGGGCACGCAGGCGGAGATAGTTTCGGAAAAGTACAACATTCCGACGATCTCCACGGGCGCATTGCTCCGTGAAGCTATGGCGAAGGGTACAGAGCTGGGAAAGTCCGCAAAGAGTTATATCGACGCGGGCAATCTTGTTCCGGACAGCGTTGTTATAGGTATAATCGAGCATCGTCTGAAAGAAGACGACTGCAAGGACGGTTTTATCCTTGACGGCTTTCCGAGAACGGTTCCTCAGGCGCAGGCGCTCGACGCTATGGGCGTGAATATGGATCTCGTAATAAGCATTGAGGTTCCCGACGAAAAGATAGTGACGCGTATGGGCGGCAGACGCCTTTGCAAAAAGTGCGGAAGCACATACCACATTCTTTACAATCCGTCGGAAACCGAAGGAAAATGTGACAAGTGTGACGGTGAGCTTTACACCCGTGCGGACGATGTTCCGGAGGTTGTAAAGGAAAGACTCCACGTCTACCACGATCAGACAGAGCCGTTGAAGGATTATTATGCTTCAAAGGGCAAGCTGGTCACGGTGGAAGGTCAGGAGCAGGTAGCCGATACGACGGCGCTCACGCTTGCCGCTATTGAAAAATTCAGAGGTTAATTACCTATGATATCAATTAAAAACAGCGAACAGCTGGCATTGATGCGAAAAGCCGGCAGAATAACGGGAGAAGCGATCCTTACGGCGCGCGACCATATAAGAGAAGGCGTTACCACGGCTTATCTTGATACGGTGATACGCGAGTTTATCGAACGCTGTGGGGCAAGACCCACGTTTCTCGGTTACGGCGGCTTTCCGGGCAGCGCGTGCATCAGCATAAACGATGAAGTCATTCACGGAATACCGAGCAGACATCGTGTGCTCCGCGAGGGCGATATCGTTAAAATAGATGTGGGCGCCTGCTACCGAGGCTTCAATGGCGACAGCGCAAATACTTTTGCGGTGGGAAAAATATCAGATAAGGCGCAAGCCCTGATTGACGCAACCCGCGAAAGCTTTTACCGCGGTGTCGCAATGGCAAGAAACGGCGCGAGAATAGGTGATATCGGCGCCGAAATCTGCGGTTATGCAACGTCGCTCGGATACGGAGTAATCCGTCAATACGTTGGTCACGGCGTGGGCAGAGAGCTTCATGAGGACCCCGAAGTTCCTAATTTCGGAACGCGCGGCAGAGGTTCGAGGCTTTTCTCCGGTATGACGATTGCAATAGAACCGATGATAACAGCAGGCAGTCACGAGGTGAGAGTGCTTGATAACGATTGGACGGTAGTAACCATTGACGGTTCGCTTTCCGCTCATTACGAGCACACCGTTGCAATAACCGACGGCGAGCCTGAGCTTCTTACAAAAGTTGAATGACTACATTTCAGGAGGAAATCGATGCCAAAAGACGATGTTATAGAATTTGAGGGTACGGTTGTTGAGGCTATGCCGAACACGACCTTCAAGGTCAAGCTCCCGAACGGTCATATTGTGACCGCACAGCTTTCGGGAAAACTCAGAATGAACTATATCAGAATCGTGCCGGGAGACCGTGTCACGATAGAGGTTTCCATTTACGACCTCAACAAAGGTCGCATCACATGGAGACTTCCAAGCGAAAATAATCAAAGCTGAAAGGAAAGGTAATATACAATGAAAGTAAAACCTTCCGTTAAGAAAATTTGCTCAAAATGCAAAATAATCAAAAGAAACGGCAACGTAATGGTAATCTGCGAAAACCCCAAGCACAAGCAAAGACAGGGTTAAGCAGGAAAGGGGAGGTATAATAAATGGCTCGTATAGCTGGCGTTGAACTTCCGAACCAGAAGAGAGTTGAGATCGGTCTCACATATATCTACGGTATCGGAAGAACAACATCAAATCAGATCCTCGCTAAAACAGGAATCGATCCCGATGTCCGCTGCAAGGATCTTACAGAAGATGACGTTTCAAAGCTCCGCGACGAAATCGAAAATTCCCACAAGGTTGAGGGTGCTCTTCGCAGTGAAGTGGCTCTTGACATAAAGAGAATGGTCGAAATCGGTTGCTATCGCGGCGTCAGACACAGAAAAGGCTTGCCCGTCCGCGGTCAGAGAACAAAGACGAACGCGAGAACAAGAAAAGGTAAAGCCAAGACGATCGCGAATAAGAAGAAATAAGGAGTGACGAACAGATGGCTAAAACAGTAGCAAAAAAGGCAGTCAAAAAGCGCCGCGAACGTAAGAACGTCGAAAAAGGCGCAGTTCACATCCGTGCGACATACAACAACACAATCGTTACCATAACAGATACGAACGGAAACGCAGTATCGTGGGCTTCCGCCGGCGAGCTCGGCTTCAGAGGTTCGAGAAAGTCTACCGCTTTCGCAGCTCAGATGGCTGCCGAAACAGCAGGCAAGATAGCTGTTGATAACGGAATGAAGAGTGTTGAGGTTTACGTCAAGGGACCCGGTCAGGGCAGAGAATCCGCTATCCGCGCTCTCTCCACCGTAGGTCTTGAAGTAACGCTTATCCGTGACGTAACGCCTGTTCCGCACAACGGATGCAGACCGCCCAAGATCAGACGTGTCTGAAATAATTATTGGAGGTACTATACACTATGGCAAGATATACAGGTCCTGTGTGCAGAATGTGCCGCAGAGAAGGCACCAAGCTCTTTCTTAAGGGCGAACGCTGCCTGACTGATAAGTGCCCCGTAACTCGCCGCGGAACAGCTCCCGGTCAGCACGGCGCAGCACAGGTTAAAAAAGGCAAAGAGTACTATATGCAGCTTCGTGAGAAGCAGAAGGCTAAAAGATACTACGGCGTTCTTGAAAAGCAGTTCAGAGCATATTATGATATGGCTGCCAAAAAAGAAGGTCAGACAGGTGAAAATCTTCTTTGCCTCCTTGAAAGACGTTTTGATAACGTTGTTTACAGAATGGGACTTGCTGAAAGCCGCAAGGAAGCAAGACAGCTCGTTCTTCATTCACACTTCACGATCAACGGAAAGAAAGCGGACATTCCTTCTATCATAGTAAAGAAGGGTGACGTTATCGCTCTCAGCGATTCCTCCCGCGATTCCGAAAAGATCAAATCCCTGCTTGAGCTTATGGATAACAAAGTATTCCCGAGCTGGCTTGACGTCGATAAAGCAAATGCTAAGGCAACGGTTGCAAATCTTCCCACAAGAGAAGACGTTGATTTTCCGTTCCAGGAGCATCTCATCGTCGAGTTGTACTCCAAGTAATAATTTGCCTCCGACGCCGCACTGCGACGCGGAAATCCGCAGACGCAGGCGGTGCCGCAACAGAATGCACTGCAAGTGCATAAAAAATTTACAGGAGGGTTAATCAATGATCGAGATAGAAAAGCCGAATATAACAGCTTTTGACACAAGCGATGACGGCAGGAGCGGAACATTTGTTGTTGAGCCGCTTAAACGCGGTTACGGAACAACACTTGGCAACTCTCTCCGCAGAGTGCTTCTCAGCTCGCTTCCCGGCGTAGCCGTTGTAAGCATACGCATCAGCGGTGGCGGCAAGGATGTTCTTCACGAAATATCCACCGTTCCCGGCGTGAAAGAGGACGTTTGCGAAATCGTTCTCAACGTCAAGGGCATCACGGCAAAGCTCTTTTCAAATTCGGCAAAGACGGTATCTATCGATGTAACGGGCGCATGCGATGTTACAGCGGGAGATATTATGTGTGACGACGAATTGCAGATTCTTAACCCTGAGCATCATATAGCTACGGTAAGCGAAGGTGTGCGTTTCCATATGGATCTCACCTTTGATCACGGCTCGGGCTATGTATCTCAGGAAAAAAACAAGCAGGATTATTCATCAGGTCAGCTTGGTGTGATTTTCGTCGATTCGATTTTCACCCCGGTCTATAATGTCAACTACACCGTTGAAAATACGCGCGTAGGCAACAGTATAGATTTTGACAAACTCACAATCAACGTGCTGACGAACGGTACGATTTCCGCAAAGGAAGCCGTTTCGCTCGGAGCCAAGATACTCAACGAACATCTCAATCTCTTTGTCGACCTTTCGGAAGAAGCAAAGAGAGCGGAGATAATGGTTGAACGCGAAGAAACCAAGAAAGAAAAAGTACTTGAGATGACCATTGAGGAGCTTGACCTGTCCGTTCGTAGCTTCAACTGCTTGAAGCGCGCGGGCATCGATACGGTCGAGGATCTGACAAGCAAAACCGAAGAGGATATGATAAAGGTCAGAAACCTCGGCAAAAAATCGCTCGAAGAAGTCATCCAGAAACTCCATTCGCTCGGACTTACCTTGCGGAAGGAAGAGGACTGATTTCTTTGTGAATTACAAAAGCTGCACATGCTGAAATCCTTATGAAAAATAGGGAAAAAGGAGGAAAAACAACATGCCCGGAACCAGAAAACTCGGCAGAGTGACCGCGCACAGAAACGCGATGCTTCGCGGAATGGTCACCTATCTTTTGGAAAACGGTTCGATAGAAACAACTCTTACAAGAGCTAAAGAAGTAAGATGCATGGCTGAAAAAATGATAACGCTCGGCAAGACGAACACTCTTGCTTCGCGCCGCCAGGCTCTTGCATACATCACAAAAGAAGATGTTGTAAAGAAGCTCTTTGACGAGATCGCTCCCGCATATTCCGATAGAAACGGCGGTTATACAGCTATTTACAAGCTCGGACCCCGTCGCGGTGATGCTGCCGAAATGGCACTTATAAAACTTGTATAAATCATATAAGTAAATAAAAAAAACCAAGCTCCTTTTCGGAGCTTGGTTTTTATTTGTTTCTTTTCGGATTGTCTGTTTGCGAAAGAAGAAAGTCGATTGAAACATGGTGATAATCCGCAAGCTTTATAAGTATATCGGTGGGGATATCAAGCTCGCCGCGCTCATAATTGCTGTAAACACGCTGACTGCATGAAAGTATTTCGCTCAACTGCTTCTGGGTGATGTCTTTGTCTTCTCGAAGACTTCGTATTCGGGGAAAAAGCATATAATATCACCTCTTTCCAATTCTATCATAGCGGAAAATCCGCTATTGACATTTAGCGTATTATCCGCTATAATGATATACAGACATCACTCAGCCGTTCCACACGCTGAATTTCTGCGAAGATTTAGGTATCTGCGCGAAGATGGCTAAAGCATCCGTGGTCAATGACGTTTCCCCCGAACGTGATTTTCTTTCGGTGGCTCCGGTCGCGCAGATTCCCAAATCCTCGGAGAGATGACTTCCGGCGGGTTTGTTTTTTTATTTTTTGCGTCCTTTTCTGCCGAACAGCTTTTTAAGCAGGGGAGAGAGAAATTTAGGAGATTTAAGAACTATTATTTTCATTTCGGAAGCTCCTTTGAAGGCTTATAATGCGTTTCAGTTTATATTATGCGCGGAAAATGCGCCGCGTTACCCGAAAAATATAAAAAAAGTATTGCAATTCACTTATTATTATGATATAATATTCTAAGAATAATGAAAGGACATTGAGAGTGGGCGTTGCCCACTCTCAATTCTTTGTAAAGATTTTTTGTGAAAGGCGGAAAAACTGTGGCAAAAACGGCAAACATAGCGTCCGTTGCGGAAAAGCTTATAACTCCTTGTATAGAAGAACTCGGATACAAGGTGTGGGATGTTGAATTCGTAAAGGAAGGCTCCGGATGGTTCCTTCGCGTTACGATAGATTCCGACAACGGCATAGATATTGACGACTGCGAAAAGGTCAGCAGGGCGATAAGTCCGCTTCTTGATGAGGCTGATCCGATAGAGCAGAACTACACGCTTGAAGTAAGCTCCCCCGGGCTTGAAAGAACGCTTCGCACACCGGCACATTTTGCGGCGTGCGCGGGAGAAGAAATAGAGGTAAGGCTTTATTCTCCGGACGAGAGCGGAAGCAAGGCGTATAAGGGAAAGCTTGTATCCTCGGACGAGGAGAATTTCACAATCGAAGCAGACGGCACGGAAAAGACGTTTGAAATTTCAAAGGTGGCAAAGGCAAACGTATTTTTCGATTTTACCGATATAGAATAATTTACAGAAGGAAGGTTTTGATCAAAAATGAATACGGAATTTTTCACAGCGCTTGATCTTTTCGTAAAGGAAAAGGGAATACCGCAGGAGTACATTATAGAAAAAATCGAGGCGGGGCTTGTAAACGCGCTCAAGCGTGAAAGCGGAGAAACCTGCAACATAAAGGTTCGTCTTGATCCCGCAAAAAAAGACGTAAAGGTAGTAAGAATAAAGAACATAGTCGAAGAGGTTACCGATCCCGAAACGGAAATATCGCTGGCGGACGCAAAGGCGATAAGCAAAAAATACACTCTCGGCGGAACGGTTGAAACCGAGATAAAGACAAAGGCACTCAGACGTCTGAGCGCGCAGACCGCAAAGCAGGTTATAATTCAGGGCATAAGAGAAGCCGAAAGAACAATGGCGATAAAGGAATATGAAAGCAAGCGCGAGGAGGTTATATCCGCAACGGTGCTCAGAATAGATCCCACAAACGAAAACGTCATAGTCGATACCGGAACAAGCGAAGCGGTTCTTCTCAAGAGCGAACAGATCCCGGGCGAAGAATTTACCGTAGGTCAGCACATAAAGGTGTTTGTTATGGAGGTAAAGAACGAAACCAAGGGACCGATCGTTACGCTTTCACGCACGCATCCCGCGCTTGTAAAAAGACTTTTCGAGCTTGAAGTCCCCGAAATTCAGGACGGCACGGTGGTTATACGCGGAGTTGCCAGAGAAGCCGGCTCAAGAACGAAGATAGCCGTTGCTTCGCGCGATGAATCGGTGGATCCGGTCGGCGCGTGCATAGGCAACAGAGGAAGCCGTATAAGCGAAATCATAAAAGAGCTCTGCGGCGAAAAGATAGACGTTATCCGTTACAGCGAAAAGCCCGAAGAATATGTAAGCGCGGCGCTTTCTCCCGCGGAGGTAAAGAGCGTGGAGATGGACGGCGAAAGAACGTGCAGAGTTATAGTGGCTCCCGATCAGCTTTCGCTTTCGATAGGCAAGGAAGGTCAGAATGCGCGTCTTGCCGCAAGACTTACAGGCTACAAAATAGATATAAAAACCGTTTGATCTGCGGCGGTGACGAAGATGGAAAACATAAAAAAAGTTCCTGAGCGTCAATGCGTCGGATGCAGAGCGAAAAAACCGAAAAGCGAGCTTATAAGAATAGTCAGACCGTCGGATTCGGATACAGCCGAGCTTGACAGGACAGGCAAAAAAGCAGGGCGCGGAGCTTATATATGTCCAAGCGCCGACTGCCTTAAAAAAGCGAAAAAGAAGCTTTCGGTCGCGCTCGGATGCAGTATAACGGACGAAGTTTACGAAAGGCTTGAAAAAGAAATAGAGAAATGATCGGCAGTGAAAACAAAGAAGTTATGAAATTGCTCTCGCTTATAGGACTTGCAAAAAAAGCGGGAAAGCTCACCGTGGGAACGGAAGCCGTGTGCGACGCAGTAAGATGCGGAAAAGCAAAGCTTGTAATCGCAAGCGCGGAGGCTTCTGACAATACGAAAAAACGCATATCGAACTGCGCGCAGTATTACGGCGTCCGCGCCGAATATGTTGCGGCGTCGCCCGATATGCTCGGAAAGGCGATAGGCAAGACCGCCACGGCGTGCGTAAGCACAGATGACGAGAATTTTGTAAAGCTGATCACAGGCAATCTTTGACAGCACTCACGAAAGGGAGGTACAGCGAATGGTTTCAACACAGAAGATAAGAATAAACAATCTTGCAAAAGACCTGAATATGAAAAGCAAAGAACTGCTGGACGCGCTTACTGAAAGCGGAATAGCGGGGAAAACATCGACGGGAACACTTGACGCAACGGAATTTTCCGTGCTTTTTGACAGGCTTACATCAGCCAATCAGATAAAAAATATGGGCGATTACCTTTCCGGAAAAGCGGATATAGAGCGTCCGAATGAACCGGTAAAGGAGGAAAAACCGACAGCGCCCGAAAAGCCCGAGGTTCAGAGCAGGGAGGAGCGCAAGGCAGAGCCGGAGCATAAAAATCCCGCTTCGCAGGCTGCTCAGCCGCAGAAATCCGCGCCTCAGCCGCAGAATCAGCCCGAAAGCCGTCAGGAAGGACAGCAAAAGCCTAAGCAGAATCAGCCGAAGGTGAACTTTCCTCAGCAGGCGGAGAGGGGCGCAAGTCGCTCGGCGGATCGCTTTGCACGTCCGGCACAGCAGCAGAATCAGCCTAAAAAGCAGGAGGTAAAGGAAAACCGTCCTGCTCAGAATCAGGCTTCACAGCCCAAAAAGGCTGAAATGCGCGGAGGCGGCGAAAGCGTTGAAGCAACGAGAAAGACGCGCGTTATAGATACGAGAGCAAGCTCGGTGGATCTTTCAAAATACGACGAAAGACTTGAAAGCTTTGTTCCGGAATCCGCAAGAAGACTTAACGTTCCCGAAAAGCAGAAGGTGGGCAAAAAACAGCAGAACGGGAAAAATCCCTACGCAAGCAGACACGCGGACAAAGACGCCGCCGCTCTTGCAAAGCTCAGAAAAGCGGAGCTTGAAAAAATCAAAAAACAGCCGCTTAAAATTACCGTTCCCGATGAGATAACGGTTTCCGAGCTTGCCGCAAAGCTCAAAGTGACTGTCGGCGACCTTATGAAAAAGCTCATAGGACTCGGCGTTATGGCTACGGCAAATCAGAGCATAGATTTTGATACGGCTTTCCTTGTGGGCGAAGAAATGAACGCCATAGTCACAAAGGAGGTTGTCGTAACGATAGAAGAAAAGCTCTTCTCCGAGGACGCGGAGGATTCCTCCGAAACGCTTGAAGAACGTCCGCCCGTTGTATGTGTTATGGGACACGTTGACCACGGCAAGACCTCGCTCCTTGACGCGATAAGAAACACGCACGTTACGGCAGGCGAGGCGGGAGGCATCACGCAGTCGATAGGTGCGTACAGAGTAAAAATAGGCGACAAATATATCACTTTCCTCGATACTCCCGGACACGAAGCCTTCACCGCAATGAGAGCGAGAGGCGCAAAATCCACGGATATAGCGATACTTGTCGTTGCCGCGGACGACGGCATTATGCCGCAGACGGTGGAAGCGATAAATCACGCAAAAGCCGCGGGTGTTTCGATAATAGTTGCCATAAACAAAATGGATAAGCCCGGTGCAAATCCCGATGGAATAAAGCAGGAGCTTACAAAATACGATCTTGTTCCGGAGGAATGGGGCGGCGATGTTATGTGCGTTCCCGTTTCGGCTATAAGAAAAACGGGCATAAACGAGCTTCTTGAGGATGTTCTTCTCATTGCAGAAATGAAAGAGCTGAAGGCTAATCCCAACCGCAGAGCAAAGGGTATAGTTATAGAAGCGAGCCTGAAAAAAGGTCTTGGCCCCGTCGCAACGGTGCTTGTTCAGAACGGTACGCTGCATCAGGGCGATACGGTGATTGTCGGCACGGCTGTGGGCAGAGTCCGTATGATGAGAGATGAAAACGGAAAGACGATGAAAACCGCAGAGCCTTCCGTTCCGGCAGAGATAATCGGTCTTGACTCGGTTCCTTCGGCAGGCGACGAAATGAACGCCGTCGAGGACGAAAGAATGGCAAGAGAGCTTGCCGAACAGCGCAGAACAAAAGAAAAAGAAGCGGAATTTTCCGCTTCGGCGAAGGTAAATCTTGACGATCTCTTCGCGCAGATAAAAGAGGGCGTAAAGGATCTCAACATTATAGTAAAAGCCGACGTGCGCGGCTCGGCGGAGGCTGTCAAGGCTTCGCTTGACAAGCTCTCAAACGACGAGGTAAGAGTGAACGTTATTCATACCGGCGTCGGCGGCATAACCGAAAGCGACGTTATGCTTGCAAACGCTTCAAACGCCATTATTGTCGGATTCAATGTCCGTCCCGATAAGGCGGCGCTTGATTCCGCGCAGAGTCAGGGCGTTGACGTCCGCACTTACAGAATTATTTATGAGTGCATAGAGGAAATTCAGGCGGCTATCAAGGGTATGCTTAAACCCGTTTACCGCGAGAATATTCTCGGTCACGCGCAGGTAAGACAGACGATTCACGTCCCCAATGTGGGAACAATCGCAGGCTCTTATGTTCAGGACGGCAAGATAACCCGTACATCGCTTATACGCGTGCTTCGCGACGGCGTTGTTATATTCGAGGATAAGATATCCTCGCTGCGCCGTTTCAAAGACGACGTAAAAGAGGTCGCTTCGGGCTATGAATGCGGCGTAGGACTTGAAAAGTTCAACGACATAAAAGAAGGCGACATTCTGGAAGCTTATGTAATGGAAGAAATCGCAAGATAAGGAGAAAACCGATATGAATTTCAGACAGGTACACCTTGATTTTCACACAAGCGGCGAAATAGAGGGAATAGGCTCACGTTTTTCAAAGGAGCAGTTTCAGAAAGCGCTTAAAGAGGGACACGTAAACTCGATAACTCTTTTTGCGAAATGTCATCACGGCTGGGCATATTTCCCGTCGGAAACGTGCGAGATGCATCCGCATCTTGACTTTGACCTTCTCGGCGAGCAGATAGCGGCGGCTCACGAAATAGGCGTTAAAACGCCCGTGTATATATCCGCGGGACTTGACGAAAAAATGGCGCGTCCGCATACGGAATGGCTTATGCGCAATCCCGACGAAACATTTTATTGGACGGAGAATTTCACAAAGCCGGGATATCACCGTATGTGTATGAACACGCCGTATCTCGATTATCTTCTCGCGCAGGTTGAGGAGGTCGTCCGCAAATACGATTGTGACGGCATTTTCCTTGATATTGTCGGCGCTTTTCCGTGCTATTGTCAGAGATGTGTAAAGAAAATGCTCGACAGAGGGCAGGATCCTTACGATGAAGAAAACGCTTACAGACTCGGCGTTGAAACCTATCTCAACTATACAAAGCGCGTAAGAGAAACTGTTGATAAATGCAAGCCCGGGCTTCCGATTTTTCACAATGCGGGACACATTCAGTGCGGACACAGAGATTTTACTTTTGCAAATTCTCATCTTGAACTTGAAAGTCTGCCGACTGGCGGCTGGGGATATGACCATTTCCCGATGTCTGCGGCTTACGCAAGAACGCTCGGACTCGATTATCTCGGAATGACGGGCAAATTCCATCTTTCATGGGGCGAATTCGGCGGCTTCAAGCATCCGAATGCGCTTCGCTATGAAACCGCGCTTTCCGCCGCAAACGGCGCGAAAATGTCGATAGGCGATCAGCTTCATCCGCTCGGCGCTATGGATATGGCAACCTATAAGCTTATAGGCACGGCATATTCGGAAATCGAGAAAAAGGAACCTTGGCTTGACAATGTTGAATCAGTAGCTGACGTAGCCGTGCTTTCTCAGGAGGCGCTGTTTTATCATATGAATCCCGGAAAAACTCCTCCCGGACGTCTTTCGTGGAGCGGCACAACGGGCGCAAGCAGGATTTTGCTTGAAGGGAAATATCTTTTCGACGTTGTGGATACCGAGGGTGATTTC
This sequence comes from uncultured Eubacteriales bacterium, assembly GCA_963614875.1. Classification (GTDB taxonomy): domain Bacteria; phylum Bacillota; class Clostridia; order Oscillospirales; family CAG-272; genus CAG-841. The sequence goes on from CAVEFC010000007.1 coordinate 46,299, forward strand.
GGCAAATATAAGCTTATAATTCTTACGGACGATTCGATGCTTGACGATCAGACCGCAGGAAAGCTGCAGGCTTTTGTTGACGGCGGCGGCAAAATACTTGCATCCGGCACGTCGGGACTTTATGCCGACGGAAGCGGCTTTGCTTTTGACCTCGGCGCTGAATTCAATGGCGAATGTGAATACAATCCCGCGTATATCCGTCCCGATTTTGAGATGGAAGGGCTTTATAATTCCGCATATGTTATTTATCAGCCCTGCTATGACATAAATGCGACGGGTGAGGTTCTTGCGGTAAGAGAAAATCCGTATTTCAACCGCACGACTTTCCATTTTTCGTCCCACGCGCAGACTCCGAACGATCCGACAAAGACTTATCCTGCGGTGACGCTCGGCAAGGACGGCGCATATATATCCTTCAAGCTGTTCAACGAATATGCTCAGAAGGGTTCGCTAATAGCAAAACGTGTTGTGGAGCACGTTATAGATGTTCTTCTCGGCGAGGACAAAACGCTCACGACAAATCTCGGCTCGCTCGGCGTCGTAACGCTTATGGATCAGTATTCTCAGCACAGATACGTAAATCATCTGCTTTACGCAACGCCTGTAAAGCGCGGTCAGAAGGTTGAAGTGATTGAGGATATAGAGACCGTTTATAATACGGAAGTTACGCTTAAGCTCTATGCAAAGCCGAAAAGAGTATATCTGGCTCCGCAGCTGCAGGATATAGATTTCGATTATTCGGACGGCGTGCTTACTTATACCGTTGACAAGTTTGAATGTCATCAGATGGTCGTCATAGACTATTGACATACTTTTCTTTGAAAAGAAAAGTAGGCAAAAGAAACTTTTGTTATCGGTGGCGATGTGCAGATTTTTCAGTATCTGCGCAGACGGAATTTATTAAAAAAG
>CAVEFC010000008.1:0-42220 GCA_963614875.1 uncultured Eubacteriales bacterium
TTTCTGGGCGACGAGCTTACAGCCGTCCTCGACGCGATAGAAAGCGAAACGCCGTACAACGCGGCTGAAAAAACGGTTATGCGTCTCGGCGTTCACGTTCTTCCCAAGTTCACGCGCGACACCACCGACCGCAACCGCACCTCGCCCTTTGCGTTTACCGGCAACAAATTTGAATTCCGTATGCTCGGCTCTTCAAACAGCATAGCCGACGCAAACATTATGCTCAACGCCGCAGTCGCCGAGTCGCTGCGTCAGTATGCCGACATACTTGAAATAGCAAGCGATTTTGAGAGCGCTCTTCACGAAATCATCAAAAACACGGTGAAAGAGCATAAGCGCATAATTTTCAACGGCAACGGCTACGACGACACATGGATAAAGGAAGCGACGGAAAAGAGAGGACTTCTCAATCTCCGCACGACGCCCGACGCCGCAACCGCCCTGCTCGACAAAAAGAACATAGATATGCTTTCTCTGCACAAGGTGCTTTCTCCAGTCGAAATTGAGTCACGCTACGAAACCACGCTTGAAAATTACTGCAAGACGGTAAACATAGAAGCGCTTACGATGGTCGATATGGCAAAGAAAGAAATTCTGCCCGCAGTCGAAGGCTATACCGGAGAGCTTTCCGGAACGCTTTCCGCAAAGCTTGAAGCCTGCCCCGGACTTTCCTGCAAATACGAAAAATCGACAATACTCAAGCTTTCTTCGCTTACTGACGAAATAGCGGAGGCGACGTCCTCGCTTGAATCGTCGCTTATAAAGATGAAAACCATATCGGATATAACGGAGCAGGCGTCCTTTATACGCGATGTGATTCTTCAGAAAATGGCTGAGCTCCGCGTCGTATGCGACGAAGCCGAAACCCTGACGGCAGCAAAATACTGGCCGTTCCCCACCTACAGCGATCTGCTGTTCGGTGTCAGATAAATAAAAAGCGTTTGAATCGGGACAAGTATCCCGGAAATCGCCCACAGCGAGTATGGAACGGTGAGAGCCATACGGAACGAATCCGAGGAAAATAACACCCGATGAGCCGTGATCCGAAAGGATATTTCCGAGTAGGTGAGACGGGATCCGCCCGTTACAGCGGAAAGACTTTTTTACAGAGTCGGAAAAGAGAACAAAAACAGGTGGCACAGCGAGATAAGCACTTGCCCTGTTGAATGCTTTAATATTATAATCGGAGGATTTTTATTATGTGTTCAATTATGGGTTATTGCGATACCGGTGCCGCCTTTTCCGCTTTTAAGGAAGGCTTTGAAAAAACCGTTTCACGCGGTCCGGACGACAGCAGAATCATAGATACCGGCAAAGGACTTTTAGGCTTTCACCGTCTTGCGATAATGGGACTTACGCCAGAGGGTATGCAGCCCTTTGAGCTTGACGGAGGCTATGCCGTCTGCAACGGAGAAATTTACGGATACAGAAAGCTCCGCGAAGCGCTTTCAAAGGAATATACCTTCAGAAGCGGCTCTGACTGCGAAATAATTCTGCCTATGTACCGCAAATACGGCACTTATATGTTTTCAATGCTCGACGCGGAATTCGCAATGATAATTTATGACGGCGACAAAAAAGAATATATCGCCGCGCGCGATCCGATAGGCATCCGCCCGCTTTACTACGGCTATGACAAAAAAGGCGTTATAATTTTTGCAAGCGAGCCGAAAAACCTTATCGGCATGTGCGATAAGATTCTGCCGTTTCCTCCCGGTCACTATTGGAAGGACGGAAAATTCGTCTGCTACCGCGATATTTCAAAGGCTGAGGGAATCTGTCGCGACGGACTTGAGGACGTTTGCAAAAACATTCACGAAAAGCTTGTCACGGGCGTGAAGAAAAGACTTGTTTCCGATGCGAACGTCGGCTTTCTGCTCTCCGGCGGACTTGATTCTTCCCTTGTCTGCGCGATAGCCGCACGAGAAAGCAAAAAGCCCATCCGCACCTTTGCGATAGGTATGGAGGGCGACGCGATAGATCTTAAATACGCAAAGGAAGTTGCAGAATACATCGGAAGCGACCACACTGAAGTAATAATGACAAAGGACGAGGTGCTTTCCTCGCTTGAAGGCGTTATCGCCCTGCTCGCAACGTTTGACATAACCACAATCCGCGCAAGCATGGGAATGTATCTGCTCTGCAGATGGATACACGAAAACACCGATATCCGCGTGCTTCTCACGGGGGAAATATCGGATGAGCTTTTCGGCTACAAATACACCGATTTTGCTCCTTCGGCTGAAGAATTTCAAAAGGAATCCGAAAAAAGAATCCGCGAGCTTCATATGTATGACGTTCTCCGCGCCGACCGTTGCATTTCGGTAAACTCGCTCGAAGCGCGCGTGCCGTTCGGCGATCTCGATTTCGTGCGCTATGTGATGTCCGTAAATCCGGAGCTTAAGCTCAACAGGTACGGAAAAGGAAAATATCTGCTCCGCCACGCATTCGAGGGCGATTATCTTCCCCACGACATTCTTTACCGCGAAAAAGCCGCCTTCTCCGACGCCGTAGGTCACTCGATGGTTGATTATCTCAAGGAATACGCCGCAGGACTTTACACCGACGAAGAATTTGAAGAAAAGCGCAAAAAGTACGCTCACTGCACGCCTTTTACAAAGGAATCCCTGCTTTACCGCGAAATATTCGAAAAGTATTATCCCGATCAGTCGCAGATGATAGCCGACTTCTGGATGCCGAACAAATCGTGGCAGGGCTGCGATGTCAACGATCCTTCGGCAAGGGTGCTTTCAAACTACGGCGAAAGCGGAAAATAAAACAAAAGCACCGCCGCGGTCAGCATAAAATGCTGCCGCGGCGGATTTTTTTATCGCTCAGATCAGTTTTTCAATAACCTTTTCAAAGGCTTTTGCCATTGCAAGATAGCCGGCGTCGTTTGGATGACAGCCGTCCTGCGTGGATTCGTTTCTGAAATCGTCGTCGAAAATATGTCTGCCGTCTATAAAGTACAGATTTTTATCTCCCGACGCAATTCCGCGCCTGTAGCTTTCTTCGATTATAAGACGTCGCTTTTCGTTTCCCGCTTCGTCGCGGTAATAATCCACCTTGGAAGCCATTATTATCGGCAGATCGGGCTGTTTTTTTCTCACCGTCATATATCCGGCATAATGCGTTTCGGCAAGATATTCCGCCGACGGCGCGTTATAATCGTAATCGTAGACGAAAACGCTCATATCAAGTTCGGAAATATAATCCATAACCGCTTTTTCGGCTTTTGCCGCGCCGGCAAAGCCAAGATTTATAAAATCACTGTCGAGCCGTCTGCCTATTATCGCCGGATAATTGCTTGCCGGCTTTCCCGCTCCGACGCCGTGAACTATCGACGAGCCGTAGAAAACTATCGGCTTTTTGTGCGAATATCCTGTGCCGATATCAATATGCGAGCCTTCTCTCAGCGCGATATAAACGCTGTTTACCTTTGCAAACAGCGGCAAATCTATTATCAGCTCTCTCATCTCCGCCGACGGAAAACGCACGCGGCTTTCCGAATAATTTTTCCCCGCCCCCTGCGACGGAACGAATATCGCCGAAAAGCAGGGCTTTCCGTTTTTTATTTCAAACATATCAAAGCCAAGCCTGCTTGTCATTGTATCGTTTGTATCGTCCCAAAGCACGCCGTCGATTCCGGCACGAACGACAATGTAATCGGAATCCGTTCTGAAACGTATTCTTGCTCCGGCGGGCATTTTCGAAAGCTCCGCCACCGTTTCGCTTGTGGCGGCGGCAACGTCCGGCGGCAGACGGTGAAACGGCTCGCACAGACCGTATATTCGGAACGGCGGCTTTGTCACGTCAAGAAATACGGGATTTCCCGCCGTTATTGTTGTATCGTCCGGAATAATTCCGAGCTTTCGGCTTACTGTAATCATAAAAATAAACTCTCCGCATCGTTTTGATTTATCCGCAAAAATCCCTGCGGACGTATGAAAAAAGTATATCATAAACCCGTATTTTTGTAAACAGAAAAAAATACTTTCTGCCGTGCGTCAAAATTCTTTTGCAAAAAACAAAAATATATGATACAATCATTTTACAGGCAAAAACTTTATTACAGGAGCAAAACAAATTATGGATATAAGCAAAATACTGTGCAGAGAGCTCGGACTTGAAGAATGGCAGGTAAACGCCGTCATTTCCCTTTCGGACGAGGGCTGCACCATACCATTTATCGCGCGCTACCGCAAGGAAGCTCACGGCTCGCTTGACGACCAGAAAATACATTCGCTTATAGAAAGGCTCGGATATCTCCGTTCGCTCGACGCACGGCGCGAGGAAATAGACAAAGCGATAACCGAGCAGGGCAAAATGACGGACGAAATAAAGGCTTCTCTTGCCGCGGCGGAAACGCTCGCTGCCCTTGAAGATATTTACCGTCCGTTCAAGCCGAAGCGCCGCACCCGCGCAACGATAGCAAAGGAAAAAGGGCTTGAACCTCTCGCCGAAAAAATAATGGCGCAGGGCAAGGATAATCCGCTTGCGCTCGCGGCGGAATTTGTAAATTCCGAGGTCGGCGTCGAAACGACGGACGACGCGCTCGCCGGCGCAAAGGATATAATTGCCGAAATTGCAAGCGACGATCCCGAGATAAGAAAACGTCTGCGTAATCTGTATAATCTCGGCGGTATTGTGACGGTCAAAGCCGCGGATTCCGAAAAGGAAAGCGTATATACAATGTATTACGACTATTCCGAGCCCGTAAGCAGAATAGCAAGCCACAGAGTGCTTGCGATAGACCGTGGCGAAAAGGAAGAATTTCTGAAGGTTTCGGTAACGATAGAAACGGACAAAGCCTACAAAGCGCTTGAATCCGTTATGATTAAAAACGCCTTTTCTCCCTGCGCCGACGTCGTAAGAGAAGCGTATATCGACGCTTATTCGCGGCTCATCGCGCCGTCCGTCGAAAGAGAAATCCGCGCCTCGCTTACCGAAGTTGCCTGTACGGGCGCGATAAAGAATTTTTCAAACAATCTTCATCAGCTGCTTATGCAGCCGCCCGTAAAAAACAAGGTCACGATGGGACTCGATCCCGGATACAGAACCGGCTGTAAGGTCGCCGTTGTGGACGGCATCGGCAGAGTGCTTGACACTGGCGTCATATATATAACTCACGGCGAAAATCAGCTTGAGCAGGCAAAGAAAAAGGTGTCCTCGCTCATATCGAAATACGGCGTTGAGTGCATTTCCATAGGTAACGGCACCGCAAGCAAGGAAACGGAAATGTTCGTGTCCGACCTGCTCCGCGCAACAGGCTCGAAGGCGCTTTATATGGTTGTTTCCGAAGCCGGAGCGTCGGTATATTCGGCAAGCAAGCTTGCCGCCGAGGAATTCCCCGACTACGATCTTACCCTGCGCAGTGCGATAAGCATCGCGCGAAGACTTCAGGATCCGCTTGCCGAGCTTGTAAAAATAGATCCCAAATCCATCGGCGTGGGGCAGTATCAGCACGATATGCCGCCGAAGCAGCTCGCCGAAGCGCTTGATTTCGTCGTTGAAAACTGCGTAAACAGCGTCGGCGTCGATCTCAACACGGCTTCCGTTTCACTGCTTTCGAGAGTATCTGGAATAAGCTCCGCCATAGCCAAAAACATCGTCGCTTACAGAGAAGAAAACGGCGCGCTGAAAAGCCGTGCGGAGCTTAAAAAAGTTCCCAAGCTCGGTCCGAAAGCCTTTGAACAGGCGGCGGGATTTCTGCGTATAACAGGCGGCAGGGAGCCGCTTGACAGCACAGCCGTGCATCCCGAAAGCTATCCCGCGGCAAAGGCGCTTCTGAAAACGCTCGGCTTCTGCGAGGAGGATATAACAGAAGGCAATCTGACGTCGCTTCGCACCGACGCGGAAAAAGCAGGTCTGCCCGCGCTTGCCGAAAAGCTCGGCATAGGCGTTCCCACCCTTTCAGACGTGATAGACGAGCTTATGAAGCCCGGCAGAGATCCGCGCGACGAGCTTCCGCCGCCGCTTCTCCGCTCCGACGTGCTTGAAATGAAAGATTTGAAGCCCGGAATGGAAATAGTCGGCACGGTGAGAAACGTTATTGACTTCGGTGCGTTTGTCGATATCGGCGTTCATCAGGACGGTCTTGTTCACATTTCACGGATAAGCAAAAGCTTTATAAAGCATCCGAGCGACGTTCTCAAAACGGGAGATATCGTAAAGGTATGGGTTGTTTCCGTTGACGAAGCCAAAAAGCGCATCGCCCTTACGATGATAGAACCGAAGGAAAAAGTCGAATAAAACATAAAACGGCAGGGGTTTTTCCCCTGCCGTTTTCATCAATTCACCGTGACGGTTATCTCCGCCGTTTTGCCGCCGAAGCTTATCTTTACCGTTCCGCTTTCCGAAAAATCGTATTGCGGATTTGCCTGCTCCTCCGTAAGCACGACAGCCTCAAAGCCTTTGCCGACGTAGACCGCGCCGTAGCCGGAAAAATCAAACCTTTCGTCTTTTGAATAAGTGCTTTTCGCGCCGCGCTTCGACACAAAATACAGCTCGTCCGTTTCCGCGCCGACGCATATCAGCCCTTTTTTGAGCGCGCTCTGCTGAACGGGAGAATTTTTACCGTCGCACATAAGCACGGCGTTTTCCGCGATATTTTCAAAATTGCCCGTCCCGATTTTTGCGTTTTTCGCGCCGCAATAAATCAAAGACAGCTTCGGGCAGTCCCTTATCGCGCCGTCCTCTATAAGCTTTATGTCGCTGTGCAGAAAAAGCCCTTCGATAAGCGGATGCACTACCGCGCCGGAAGCTATTTCTGTCACGTCAAAGGTTCTTTCGCCGTCGCTGACGGCTGTCGGAACGACAAAGCTTTTGCCCAAAAGGTTGTCCGGCAGCTTTACAAGCGCCGCCGTGCCGGAGGCTCTGCCAAGCGAATATTCCGCGCCGTCTTCGTCCATCGTTCCCGAAAGAAGCACCGTGTAGCCGACATACGCCGTCGCGGTTGCGGTATATTTGCCGTATGATATTTTTATCTTTCTTTCGCCCGCGGCAAAAAGATCGCACGATATTTCAAAATCGGAAACAAGCCCGAAATATACGTCTGTATAAGCTAAAATCTCCGCGTCGCCGCACGATATTTCATCTCCGAGCGAAAACTCCTTTTTGCAATTGAGAACGGTTATTCCGTCCTCGGATATGACCTGTCCCCTGCCGCCCTCTTTCTTTGCGTTATACATTGCAAGCGATGTTTTTCCCGAATATATGACGCAATTGTCCGAGCCTTTTATAATATTTTCCCCTGCCGAGCAGGTCGTCGGAATCGCAAGCGCGGTAAGCGACAGACAGCCGGAAAACGCGCCGTCGCCGATCTCGGAAAGCGATATTCCGCCTATCGCGCGGCAAAGCGTAAGACAGCCCGAAAACGCGCGTCTTCCTATATATTCAAGGCTCTGCGGAAAAAGCATCTCTCTCAGCGCAACACAACCCTCAAACGCCTGATGTCCTATTCTTTTCACACCTTCGGGCAGCGTCATCTGAATTAGTCTGCCGCAGCCCGAGAAAAATCCGTCGGGTATCTCCGAAATCTTCTTCGGCAAAGAAACCTTTTCAAGCGACGTACAATCTCTGAAAACATATCCGGAAAGCTCCGCACCGTCGCTTACGGAAGCGGTTTTAAGCAAGATACAGCCGCAAAGCGCCGCTTCTCCTACCGCAATATCGCCTGTGCTTATGCCGGTTATCGTTTCGTTTTCGTAAAAAGCGTAATCCGCTATTCTGCATACGGGATATTCGCTTCCGCCGTAATTTATTTTCCTCGGCACGATAAAATATCCGCTCACCGCTCTGCCGTCCGAAAGCACGGCTTTGCCGTCTTTTATTTCATATACCGCGCCTCTCGGATCGGTCATATTATCGTCAAGCGTCGGGACGGTATCCCCCGAAACGCTTACGGTAGCGTAGCAGACATATCCTCCGCACGATATTTTTACGCGCTTTTCGCCCTCGGAATCAAGCGCGCAGTCAACCTCGTAATCCGTTATTTCGCGCGTTCTGCCGGCGTAAAGCTCCGCCGTAACGCTGACGGTATCACGGTCAAAATCATCGCCCACACCGTATATTTTTTCGTATTTCACGTCTGCCGAAAGACCTACAATCATCGTGTTGTCGATTACAACGTCGTAGATTTTCTCCTCTCCGCGAAAGGTCACGACAAAGCAGAATCTGTTTTCGCCGTCTTCAAGATCGAGCTCGTCGCCGTCGAAATATTCCTCCATACTTCTGTCGGAATAAAGCCGCGCGCTTCCCTGCGACGCTTTTATATCCTCGTAAATATAAACAAAGTCGGCGTTGTAAAAATGCGCGCGGACGGTATCTCCGTCAAGCGTGTAGCCATCGGCAAGTATAAGGTCAAATGTGGGCGGCTCCTCTTTTCCGCACGAGCAGAAAATCCCCGCGACAATTAAAACCGCAAGCACAAGGGCTGTTATTTTTTTCACGCTCAATTCCTCCTTTGCTTATTTGATTATATTATACCCCACAACGCGAATTCAGTCAACAGCGGACTGTTTTATACGCAAGTATAATATGCAAAAACTCCCGTATTCACGGGAGCTTTCCGTTTATACGGTTATGTCCGCAAGCTCAAACGGGATGACCTTTTCAAGCTCCGCAAGCGAGGCTTCCAGCTGATAGCCGACCTTGCCTCCGCTGAAGCATATCGTGCTCTGATTTTCGGCGCTTTTGTCTATCACCGTGCGGAACAGCTTTTTCATTCCCACGGGAGAGCATCCGCCGTGAATATAGCCCGTAAGCGAAAGAAGCTCCTTTGATTTTATCATTTCCACCCATTTTTCGCCTACGGTTTTAGCCGCTTTTTTGAGGTCAAGCTCTTTGCACACGGGAACTACGAAAACATAGTTTCTCCCGCTCATACCGACGGTCACAAGCGTTTTGAACACCTTGTCGGGAGACTGTCCCATCGCGGCTGCGACGTCCTCTCCCGCAACGGCTCCCGAGGCTGTGTAATCGTGAAATATATATGCGGCTTTTTTCTGCTCCATTATACGCATTGCGTTTGTTTTTTCTGCGCCGTGCGACATTTTTTCATCACTTCCGTTTCTTTCACCGATATTATACAGACCGCCGGCTGAAAAGTCAAGTGATACAAACAAAAACGGCAGGCATTTTTAAGATGCCCGCCGCATTTTTTGTATTTTGATCACTTAACGATCTTAACGTTTGTGATATGGGGGTTAACGCCGTTGTACCAATAAAGGAAGCCTTCGACGTCGATCTTGTCGCCTATGTTGAGGCTCTTTACGGCTTTGTAAACGTCTGTGTCTGCGCCGCAGAGATCGGATTCAACAAGGAACTGATATGTTTTTCCGTCAAGAGTTACGTTGAAGTAAAGGTCGTCGCCCTCGGAGCCTGTGCCGTTATACTTGTAAAGATATGCAACATCCTTGTCGTCTGCGTCCTTGGAAGCGGCTACCGTAAGTCCCTTGAAGGAAACAAACTGATTCTGAAGCTTGATAAGTTCCTCTTCATTTGCAAGAAGCGCGGTTGCGTCCTTTGCTTCGGCTACATAATAGCCGTCAAGAAGCTCAACCTTTGCGTCCGTAAGCTCAACCTCGCCCGACCATGCCGACTTTACGCCGGAAACCTTTACTTTTTTACCTACCGTGTAGGTTGCGTACTCTTCAGCCGTGCAGGTGAGTCTGTAAACGAAGTACGCTCCGTCCGCGTCCTGAAGATAAAGAGATGTGTTGCCGTACTGCTCGGAATAGATCTGCTTTGCCTGAATGTAAGCTTCGATAACTACCTTCGAGTCAACATCCGCGTCCGCATACTGAGCGTATGTCATAACGCCTTCCGATTTTGCCGTGTCTGCGCGATTTACCGTCGTTGTTGTTTCCTGCGTTGTGGTTGCAGCCGTCGTTGTGCCGGCTGTCGTTGTGCCGACTGCTGTGGTTCCGGTTGTTGTTTCCTTGTTTCCGGAGCCGCAGCCTGCAACAGTAAATGCAATTGCAAAAGCAAACGCAAGAATCAAGCAAATTGCTACGATTTTTTTCATTGTTTTTCTCCTTTGAATAATATGTCTGTGCAACAGCAAAGACTTATTCAAGTGTAGCATACAACTTTACAAAAATCAATAGCGGAAATGCATATTTTTCATTTTTTATAAAATTTTTATTCAAAAATCAGAAAGATAAGTCCCAAAATACTACAGGACTTATCTTTTATTTTTCCGTTTCTTTATATATCCGACAACCGAAAACGTTATTATCAGCGTCCACGCCGTGACAAACGCGGCGATAAGCACCGCCGACGCCGTGGGAAGCACGCCGAAATCCTTTTTATCGGAGGCGCCTATCTGATCCAACCTGTAAAGCGCATTTATTTTTTCGTAAAGCGCCGACATATACGCCTCGTCCACCGTTTCTTTGCGGCGCGTGGATTTTGCAACCTCTTCGATAAGTTGCCCCGCCGCATTGCGAAGCGACGTCGAGCCGTTGTAAACCGGCGTGACAAACGTATTGTCTATGTTGTCGAGCAAAAGCTCGGAGGCTTTTATCTTTATGATGTAATGCTCGTCGTTGTCCTCTCCCGCGCGGGAAAGATAATCCTTGTATTCAGCCGAGCTCTGCGCCGTAAGCGTCACGGGAACGTACCCTTCCGTTTCGGCATACGATATCTGAACTCCGTCCGTGAGCAGATACTGCACGAAAAGCCACGATGCAAGCACCTCCTGCGGATCTTCCTTATTGAAAATGCAGACCGACGGCCCCTGCGATATCATCTGCGGATTTTCCGTATCGTACTGAGGGATTTCCATAACCTCCATTTCAAAATCGACAACCTTGTCGTCGCTTATGTCCATAAGCGGAGCCTTGCTGCCCATCCACGTCGCGCCGGCGGTTGAATCTATGGCGAAAATGCACTGTCCGGCGTTGAGGTAATTGCCCGGATAGCTCGATATCGAAAATGTTGAAAACGCTCCGCTTTTGACGTGCTCGGAAACCGTGTAAAGAATGTCCTTTGTCGTGTCGTTGAAGATAAGCACATTGCCCGAATCGTCGGAATAGCCCGCTCCGAGCTGACGCAGCATCTGTATCATCATATTGTCAGTCGATTTGTATATGAAAGGTATCATCACCTTCTGACCGTTGATTTTATACGTTCCGTCGTCGTTTTTGGCGGTTGCCGCCTCGGAAACCTCCCATATGAAATCCCACGTCAGCTTTTCGGGCAGAGTATAGCCGAGCGCCTCCACATACGTTTTGTTTATATAGCACGCCTCGGTCGAGCGCATATACGGCAGCGCGTAGCAATGACCGTCAAGATAACATTCCGAAAGAAATTTCTGCACTATTTCGTTCTTTGAGGGTGAAGAAAAATTCACTTCGCTTCCGCCGAGCCCATATTTCTTATCGGTCAGAAGATCGTCCAGCGTCACAACCGTATTCGAACCCGAAATATACGTTGCGATATGGTCGGGATAGGTTATGCAGATGTTCGGCGTCGTGCCTGTCGATATGTTGGTTATAACGTCGTTATATATTTTGCCGTAGTCGGTATAAAGCCTGACATTGACCTTTATGTTCGGATAAAGCGCTTCAAAATCCGCTATTGCTTTTTTATATATTTTTGTCTGAGTTTTGTTTGTGTCGTTCTTTGCCCAGAAGGTTATCTCGTAATCGCGCGAGGTGTCAAAATTGTCCGGCACTCTGAAAACCGCCGTACCCTTCGTGCCGTGACATCCGGTAAGCGCGGTGAGCGCGGAGCAGACAAGCAAAACGGCAATCGCAAAGGATAATATCTTTTTCATCCCTTTGTGCCTCCTCTCGAAACGCCCGCCATTATCTTCTTGCGGAAGATAAGAAACAGTATTATCAGCGGCAGCGACACCGCGACGACAGCCGCCATCATTGCGGGAATGTTTTCCCTGCCGAAGCCGTTTTCCCTTATCTCCTGAATACCGTTTGAAACAAGGAAATAATTCGGATCGTCGGTTATCAGCCGCGGCCAGACGTAAGAGTTCCAGCACTCTATGACTTTAAGTATTATCACCGTTATAAGCGTCGGCTTGCATATGGGTATCATAACCCTGAAAAGATATTTGAGATCCGACGTGCCGTCAACCTTTGCGGCATAATAAAGCTCGTCCGGAACCTGAGCGAAATTTTCCTTGAGAAGATAAATATAAAACACCGACGTTATCGACGGGAGAATAAGTCCCGTAAAGGTATTGCGGAGTCCCATATTCGTTATCGTCACGAAGTTTGTTATCACAACAAGCTCGCTCGGGAGCATCATAAGCGAAAGAAACAGCGTAAAGGCTATGTTCTTCCCCCTGAAATTCAGTCTTGCAAAGGCGAACGCCGCAAGCGTTATCACGGCAAGCATAAGCGCGGTTGTGATAACGGTGAATACAAGCGTGTTGAGAAAATATTTTGCAAGCGGAACTTCGGTGAAAGCGTCAAGATAATTTTTCAGCGTCGGCGAGGTTGTAAAAAATTTCGGAATATGCTCTGAGCTGTACGCACTGTAGCTTTTTACGGAGGTCAGCACCATCCAGTAAAAAGGAAACAGCACGATTATTCCCCATATGGAAAGCAAAAGGTACACAAAAATTTTCCGGACGATTTCAAGCGCTTTTGCCCGTTTTTCTGTTTTTGAATAATTTACGGTATTGTTCATATCAGCCGCCTTTACGAGTAGTGAACGTGCTTTTTGCTTACCATAAGGTTTATGCACGTTATCGTAAGCACTATTGCAAAAAGTATTATCGCCGCCGCGGACGCAAACGACGGATAACCGCCGCTGTCACCGTAAAGCATATCGTAAATATAACCCACTATCGTGTTCATTCCCGCGGCGTTGAGGTTCGTGCCGAACAGAGCAACGGAATCGCTGTAAGCCTTGAACGCGCCGATAAAGCCCGTAATGACAAGATAAAACAGCGAGGGCGATATCATCGGCAATGTTATTTTTGAAAACATTCTCCATTTCGACGCGCCGTCTATTCTCGCGGCGTTGTAATAGGTTTCGCTCACCGACGCCATCGCGCTCGTGAGGATAAGTATCTTGAACGGCATTACTATCCATATCGTATAGATACAGAGCACGAGCATTTTCGCCCAGTGCGGACCGTCGATAAAATCGACCGAGCTTCCGCCGAAGAAATTTATAAGCAGATTTACAAGTCCGTCGGAATACGCCGTCTTTTTGAAAAGTATCATAAACACAAGCCCGACGGCAAGAGTATTTGTGACATAGGGAAGAAAATACACGGTCTGGAACAGACTTCTCAGCTTTTTTACGGAGCTGAGCGCAAGCGATATGAGAAGCGCTATTCCCGTTGAAAGCGGCACGGTTATTATTACAAGCACAAATGTGTTTTCAAGCGCCGCAAGAAAATACGGATCGTGCAGAACATAGCGATAATTGTATATGCCCACGCCCGAAAACGACTGAGAAGCGAAATTGAAGCCCTCCTCAAACGAATAAATCAGAACGTCCGCGAGCGGATATACCATAAACACGCCCAAAAGCAATGCCGCCGGCAAAAGATAAAGCCAGCCTTTAAGATTGTTCTTTTCCATTTTACGCGCTTTCCGTCAGGGGAAAGTGTCCTTCCGTCAGGCTTTGTCGAAAACGCAAAACCTTCGCCTTATACGATTATTATATCATAAATCCGACAAATGTAAATAGAAAAACGGCACATTCGGCACATAAAACAAAAACAAACCGCCGTCGCGGTTTGCTTTTGCGCTATATGTCGGTTATTGTTTTTGTGTCATACGGCTTTTTACAGCCTTTCGATTATCGCTTTCAGCCCGTAAAGAGAATCGGTCACCGCGTCAAAGCACATATCCGTTGTATTTTCTTTGCCCTTGCGATTGAACCACACCGTCTTTATGCCGGCATTTTTCCCGCCGCGCATATCCGATGTAAGACTGTCCCCCACTATCACGGTTTCGTTTTCGGAAAAGTCGGGAATTGTCACAAAGCACGCTTCGAAAAAGGCTTTTTTCGGCTTTTCGCAGCCCACCTTTTCCGAAATGAAAATGCCGTCAAAATACTTTTCAATTCCCGCGCTTGCAATTCTTCCCTCCTGCACCGAATACGTTCCGTTCGACACAAGATACAGCCGGTATTTTCCGTAAAGCGACGAAAGCAGCTCCTGCGCCCCGTCTATAAAATAATGTCCCGCGCTCAGATGCTTTTCGTAAATGTCCGCCGTTTCTTCGGGCGATGAGATTATTTTGTACTCATCGAAAAGCTGACGGAATCTGCCGTATTTTACTTCGTCGCGCGTTATTTCTTCTTTTTCAAGGCGCTTCCAGTGTTCATCGTTTATCACGCTGTAACGCGAAAGAAGCTCCTTTGTCGGATCTATTCCCTTTTCGGTAAAAGCAAGCGTCAGCGCGTTTTTTTCGGCTTTTCCGAAATCGAGAATCGTATCGTCAAGGTCGAAAAGAACGTTTTTTATCATACCTCGGCTCTCCCCGCTATATCGTCCGCAACGAAAAGTCCCATAGCTCCCGCCTGAGAAAGTCCGCGCGTTATGCCGCTGCAATCGCCTATGATGTACGCTCCGTCCATAACCTCAAAATTCGGCTTGTGCTCGGGGCGGATGGAATAATATTTCGCCTCGCACCCGTAAAGAAGCGTATCGTCGTTTGCCGTTCCGGGCGCGACCTTATCGAGCGCGTAAATGGTATCTATTATATTCGTGAGTATTCTGTGCGGCATTACGAGCGAAATATCGCCGGGAGTGGCTTTCAGCGTTGGGATAACCGTGCTGTGACCGAGGCGGTGCTCGTTTGTTCTTCTTCCGCGGACAAGATCTCCGAAGCGCTGAACAAGCACGTTTCCGTTGCCTATGCTGTTTGCAAGGCGCGATATCGACTCTACAAATTCGGTGGGCTTGTTGAAGGGCTCCGTAAAGTTTATGCTTGAAAGAATTGCAAAGTTGCAGTTGTCGGTTTTTTTGCTTTTATCCGAAAAGCTGTGACCGTTTGCCGTGATTATGCCGTTGTTGTTTTCCGCGCTCACTATTCCGCCCTGATTGAAGCAGAACATTCTTGTTTTGTCTTCAAAGGTTTTTGTGCGGCAGAGAATTTTCGGCTCGTATATACGGCTTGAAAATTCGCGCCAGATAGCGTCCTTCATTTCGACGCGGACGCCTATGTCAACGGCGTTTGTTTTCATTTTGATACCGAATTTGTTGCAGAATTTCGAAACAAATCCCGCGCCGACGCGTCCCACGGCGATTATAAGCTTGGAGGTTTCTATATCCGTGCCCCTGCCCGTGACGTACCACTTGCCGTTTTCGTATTCGACGTTTTCTATTTCCGTTCCGGAACGCATATCAACGCCGACCTCGGCAAGATGCTTTATTATGTTTTTAAGTATGTTGAAGTTTCTGTCCGTGCCGAGATGACGGACGTCCATATCGAGCAGACGAAGATTGTTCTGAAGGCATTTGAGCTTCAGATCCTCGTTTGAAAGAAACATTTCGGGATAATCCCTTACTCCGTTTACGACGTCGGCAAAGCTTTCAAGGGTGCTGTCTACCTCGCGGATATATTTCATCGCCTTCGTTTCGCCGAGCTCGTCACCGAGAATGCCGCCGTATGCCGTGCCTACGTTGAGCTTTCCGTCGCTTCTCGCGCCGGCGCCGCCGTAGCCGTTTGTTATGGCGCATATACCGCAGTGAGCGCAGCCGCGTTCAGCCGAAGCCGGACATTTTCTTCTTTCGAGCGTCTGACCTTTTTCAACCATAACAACGCTCGTTTCCGGAGCGTGCGCCTTGATTTTATGCGCAGCCATAAGTCCGCCTATGCCCGCGCCTATTATACAAACATCAAATTTTTCCATCGGAAATCAACTCCTTAAAAGATAGTAGGCAGCGTCACTGCCATTGCGTTGTCAGTTCCCCGTCGTCAAGCTCAAGATCGCCGTTTGAAATAAGCTCAAACAGCTTTTTTGCATAGTTGTCCGCTATGATAGCCACGGCGCATATCAACCCTATAAGACCGAGCGCGGCGGTTATCCACAAAGCACGTTTTCTGTTCATAGCAATACCTCACTCTTCCTCTTTGTTTTTTTCTTCAAGACGTTTTATTTTATGCGTTGTCGTTTTTATGAAATCGCTCCTGCGGATTATTATTTTCTTTACCGCCTTGTATGCGGCAAACCGTGCGTTGACGCCTGCCACGGCGGAAGAGATTATCGCTTTTATTCTGTTTTCGCGTTCTTCCTCCGTCATTTTGTCGCCGGATTTGGAAAGCTCCCCGTCGATTGCGTCCTTATCCGGAATTACCGAAGCCGTAATGGTCGTCACGCCGTTTTCCTCTTTGCCGAAAACAAAGCTTTCCGAAATGTATTTACTTGAATCAAGATAATATTCTATCTCCTCCGGAAAGACCTTTTTCCCGTTTTCAAGCACTATCATGCTTTTTATTCTGCCCATTATTTTGTAGGCGCCGTTATCGAGCCGCTTTGCAAGATCGCCCGTGTAAAACCATCCGTCGCGGATGACCTGTGCCGTAGCTTCGGGATTTTTGTAATATCCGAGCATTACGTTCGGCCCTTTTACCGCAAGCTCGCCGACGCCGTCCGCGTTGGGATCGACTATCTTCGCCGAAACGCCTACAAGCGGATAGCCTATGTCGTCCGCGCTTGTATAGCCGTCGTGATGCATTATGCAGACGGGCGACGTTTCCGTAAGTCCGTAGCCGACGTAAACGCGGTAGCCGAAGCTTTCGTATCCGTGATACACCTCCGACGAGAGCGCTGCCGCTCCGCAGAGAATTCTGTTGAGCTTTCCGCCGAGCGAGGCGTTTACGGTGGCAAACACCTTTCTCTGCGAAGAAGCCTTCCCCACAAGCTTTGAAAGCGAACGCTGAACGGCAAGCACGGCTTTACCGCCCTTCATCTTGGCGTATTTTTTCACGATCATCGAATAAAGCTTTTCCAGAAGCGCAGGCACGGCAACGAATACCGTCGGCTTGAAAAGCACGAAATCCGCCTGAAGCTGACGAAGCGAGCCGTTGTACGCTATGCTCGCGCCCGAATAAAAGAACGAAAGAAAGCCCGCCATACATTCGTATGTGTGATGAAGCGGCAGGACGGAAAGCGCCCTGTCATACGGATAGATCGCCGTTCTTCTCGCAACGTGCACTATGTTTGAGCAGATATTGTACTGCGAAAGCATAACGCCCTTCGATACGCCCGTCGTTCCCGAGGTGTATATCAGTATTCCGAGCGAATACGGATCGACACCGTGCCGTTCGTATGCTCTGTCGCCCTCATCGCGAAGCCTTCTGCCCTCCGCAATGTATGAAGGCATATCATCAGATGAAAGCTTTATAATATCTTCGCTTATGCCGTCAAGCTTTTCCGCATATCCCGACATAAACACTATCGCCGCCGTTTCCGAATCCTGTGCAAGATATTTTATATCCTCCGCGCTCAGATCCTTGTCAAGCGGAACGATTATTCCCACTCCGGCGCACACCGTAAGATAAGTAAGCGCCCATTCGTAGCAGTTCTTTCCCAGAACGGCTATCTTCTTTCCCTCAAGACCGAGGGAACACAAATATGATGCAAATGCTTTTATATCGTCATAAACCTCGCCGTAAGTCACTTCGCGCACGCCGTCGCCTTCTCTGAAGGCAAACGCCATGTTTTCGGAAAAGCTTTCGCAGCTTCCGTCGCAAAGCTCGCGGATGCTCGATATTTCGCGCACATTATACACGAAATTGTTCAGGTTGTTTTTGTTCATTTTTTATCCCCGAAAAACAATTTGTTATGGTTTTTCGGCTCGTTATGCGATATGCACGCATAAAAGCCGATATTATTATCTCATAAATATTGCCTTTTGGCAATAGTAATAATGCCCAAAAAAACTATATTGCAAATTCCTATTGAAAAAAGAATCAAACAATAGTAGAATAGTTATAACATTTTTTTACCGAGGACTATGCAAAAATGAAACAGGAAAGAGAATATCCGCAATTCACGGTTACAAAGAAAGCGGAAGCTTCGATAAAGGCGGGACATCCGTGGGTGTACGGAGAGGAAATAACCTCCGGCGCCGAGGTTGAAAACGGTGCGGCGGTTGACGTCGTTTCGTCAAAGGGTTCGTATCTCGGCACGGGAATATACAGCGAAAAAAGCAAAATCAGAGTGCGGCTTCTGACAAGAAACGCAAACGACCGTCCGGACGAAGCGTTCTTTACGCGCCGTATATCGTATGCGCTCGATTACAGAGCCACCGTTATGGGCGACGATATTTCAGCCTGCCGACTTATCTTCGGCGAAGCGGACGGAATTCCGGGGCTGACCGTCGATTATTACGACGGGATTCTGTCGGTTCAGGTGCTGTCGTACGGTATAGAACAGCGGAAAAATATGATATTCCGGATTCTTACAGGCGAGCTTCTGCGCCGCAATATGAAATTTTCCGGAATATTCGAGCGCAACGACGTGGCAATAAGAGCGCTTGAAGGACTTCCCGAATACAAGGGCTGGTACGAAAGCGACTTTGCTCCGCACGTTTCCTCGCCCGTGACGGAAATAACCGAAAACGGAATAATATACAGGGTTGACGTCGAAAACGGTCAGAAAACGGGCTTTTTCCTCGATCAGAAATACAACCGTCTTGCCGTGGCAAAAACGGCGCGCGGCAAAAAAGTGCTCGATTGCTTCACTCATACGGGCTCGTTTGCGCTGAACGCCGCAATGGGCGGTGCGGAGCACGTCACGGCGGTTGACGTTTCGGCTCAGGCAATCGAAATGGCGAAAGCCAACGCCGTGCGGAACGGGCTCGACGGAAAAATGGATTTTGTCTGCGCCGACGTTTTCGATCTTCTGCCGTCGCTGTGCGAGCGTCACGCCGATTACGATATGATAATTCTCGATCCGCCGGCGTTCACGAAAAGCCGCAAAACCATATCCGGCGCCGAGCGCGGCTACAAGGAAATAAACTATCGCGCAATGAAGCTGCTTCCCCGCGGCGGATATCTTGCCACCTGCTCCTGCTCGCACTTTATGGATAACCGTCTGTTTGTGAAAATGCTCGAAAGCGCGGCAGCCGACGCCGACGTTTCGCTCAAGCTCATAGAAGCGCGCAGACAGTCGCCCGACCATCCGACGCTGCTTTCCGTTCCCGAAACGGATTATCTGAAATTCTACCTTTTTCAAGTGATATAAGGAGCGCAAAAATGATAAGCACACATGCAGAAAAAGCCGCAGAGCTTTTCAAAACCGGATACAACTGCTCACAATCTGTCGCTGCCGCCTTCTGCGACGTTACGAAAACAGACGAAAAAACAATACTCGCCGCAGCCGCTCCCTTCGGCGGAGGCTTCGGACGCAGTCGCGAGGTCTGCGGCGCGATAAGCGGCGGATGTCTTGTTCTTGGTCTGCTTTACGGCTATACCGATCCGTCCGACAAAGCCGCAAAATCGGCGCATTACGCGCTTGTGCGCGATTTTATGGCGCGATTTTCGGAGCGCTTCGGCGCGGTCGTCTGTCGCGAGCTTCTCGGCGGAGCGACGGCAGGAGGAGAACCGTCCGAGCGCAACGCCGCCTTTTACGAAAGCCGTCCGTGTCTTCGGCTCGTATGCTTTGCGGCGGAGACAATCGACGAAATAATAAGCGAAAAAGGCATATGATTTTTGCCCGAAAAAAGCGAAAGCGGAGCCGCACAAAGTACTTGTGCGGCTCCGCTTATACTTTTGTATAAATTACTGTCTTGCACCGAAAATCGCAGTCCCCGTGCGGATAATATCCGCTCCCTCGGCAAGCGCCTCACGATAGCTGCCGCTCATTCCCATAGAAAGAACCGGCTCTCCGGAAAAGAAGCGCATATTTTCGTCGCGGAGCTTTTTCATAAGCGCAAAATAGCCGCGCTTTTCATCGCTTGAATCGGTTATCGGCGTGACAGCCATAAGTCCTCTCAGCCTCAGATTTTCAAAGCCCGATATTTTTTCAAGCGCACCGGAAAGCTCCTCCGGCATAAAGCCGCCCTTCTGCGTCTCTCTGCCGGTGTTAACCTCGCACAGAATATCCGTTACGACTCCGACCTTTGCCGAGCGTCTGTCTATCTCTTCGGCAAGCGGAACTGAATCGACGCTTTCTATCATCGCAACATTGCCCACAAGATATTTCACCTTGTTTTTCTGAAGCGTTCCGATAAAATGCACCTCCGCACCCGAAAGATACGGCTCGTGCGCGAGAAATTCCTGCACGCGATTTTCGCCGACAAGCGTTATCCCGCAGGAGCTTATCGCATACGATATTTCCTCCGGCGTGCGATTTTTTATCACGGCGCAAAGCCGCGCGCGCGGATAATCTTTCATATCGGCGCGAAGCTTTTCAATATTGTTTCTGATTGCTTCAAAATCGGTCATATCAGCCCACTATCTTTCCTTCATACAGATTTGTGTCGTCAAGAATAACAAGGTCGTTGAGCGCAATCGGCGTAATATCCGAGCTTACGTTTCCGTCGACAAGGTAACTGCCGTCCTGCTCTTTGAGTATATTTACGGCGCGGACTCTCGCTATTCCCTTTTTGAATATGTAAACGCAGGGCTGCCCGTCTATCACCCTCACAGCCGATGAAGGAATTTTCAGTCCCCTGCACGTTTCGCGCAGAGCCTTCATCTGCTGAAATCTCGTCATATCGAAATCCGACGGGATATAAGATGAGAAAAAGCAAAGCACTGCCTCATCTTTTTCGTAATTTATACTTTTGTATTCCAACCTCAGCGTCATCTCGTCCGAGCAGGAATTTCCCACAAAGCTGCACTTGTAATTGTTGTCGGCATAAAAGCCTTCGGCTTTTTCTGTTGTCGTTTTGCAGACAAAATACCAGCGGAAATCCGTCACAAGCGAGCCGACGGAGCTTGCGTATGAACTCTTTTTTACGGAGGTTATTTCATCGAAATTTTCGGTTGTCACGGTCATTGCAAGCGACGACGAAAGCTTGCCCTCATAGCCGTCGCAGTATGAAAAATAATATCCGGAGGTTTCGGTAACAACGCTTGAGCCTATTCCGCCGAGCGAGGAAATTATCTTTGCTCTTTCGGCTTTCAGCTCCTCCGTTTCGGACGAAAAATCCGTTTTTCCGCTTGCGGCAAGCTCGCGGCAGTTTATCAGCACGGAAAGCTCCTCCTTGTGAGCGTTCACCCACATAAGCTCGCCGCTTTCCGTCTTTGCCGATATTTCAAGTCTGAGCGCGGCTATTTTCGCGTCAAGACTTTCAACCGTGACGCTTTCGCCCACGGTGCTTTTGTCAAGAACCGAAATAAGCGAATTTATCGCTTTCAGGCGCTGCTCCGCCTCTTCTGAATAAACGTTGTAAACATCGGCGACATTCGCGCCGACAGCCACCTTTTCGCCGTCCGAAAAATGACGGTCAACCGTCCCTGCGCTGTCCGAAAGAAGAACCGCATCGTCTCTGAAAATATATCCGGAGAAAACCTCCGTGTCATAAAAATCCGCGTAGGTGACAACGTAAAGAGAGGTTTTCGGCGCAAAAGACGCCGCTATATGATATATTATGTAAATCACGGCGATAAGCGACAGCACCGCCGAAATTATTATTCTGCGTTTGATTTTCACATCGCGCTTTTCCGTGCCGTCCATCGCTTTCGCCTCCTTTATTTTTCAATCAGTCTTTCCGCCGCCGCGACAACGCTCTCGCTGTCGCCAAGCCTGTCCGGATACAGCCAGTTTACAGCTTTGTTTCTTCTCAGCCACGTCAGCTGTCTTTTCGCATAGCGGCGCGTTCCGAGCTTGATTTTTTCCGTCGCCGCTTCAAGCGTATCTGTCCCGCGGATATAATCGAGCATTTCCTTGTAGCCTATCGCCTGCCCCGCGGTCGTGTCGGGAGAAAGGCGTCCGCTTGCGTAAAGACCTCTCACTTCGTCCTCAAGTCCTGCCGAAATCATCGCGTCAACGCGATTATTTATACGATTGTATAATATTTCCCTGTCGGCATAGTCAAGTGCAATTATCACGCTGTCATAAGGAGAATCCGACATTGCAAGTCTGTCGTGTTCGGTTTTGGTTTTTCCCGTAAGCTCGTATATTTCAATCGCGCGGACAACTCTGCGGACATTGTTTTTGTGTATCGCCTCCGCCGCCGGAGGATCGATTTTTCTCAGTCTTTCGTGGAGCGCGTCCGCGCCGTTTTCTTCCGCAAAGCGAAAAAGCTCCTCTCTTAGTCTGTCGTCGCTTTCCATTTCGCCGAAATCAAGCCTGCCGAGAACGCTGTCGAGATACAGTCCCGTTCCGCCGCAAAGCACAGCTCTTTTGCCGCGCGAGCGGATATCCGCGATCGCCGCGTGCGCACATTTTGCAAAGTCCGCCGCGGAAAAGCTTTCGCTCGGATCGCATATATCTATCAGATGATGCCGCACCTCCGCCTGCTCGGCTTTCGTCGGCTTTGCCGTTCCTATGTCAAGCCCGCGATATATCTGCATCGAATCAAAAGAAACAAGCTCTCCGTCAAGCCTTTTGCAAAGCTCAAGGGCAAGCGCGCTTTTTCCCGAAGCGGTCGGACCTGCTACGGCTATAATTTTATCGTTCATATCAAAATCCCATTTTTGCTTGTGTGATAATGATTTTTGGTTTTATACTTATGTATATTGTTGTGCTATCATTGAATCAGCATCGCATCTCCGAATGAAAAAAATCTGTACTTTTCTTTCACGGCTTCTTCGTAGGCGCGCATTATAAAATCTTTTCCCGCAAGCGCGGAAACAAGCATTACAAGCGTGCTTTCCGGCAGATGAAAATTCGTTATCAGCGCGTCGGTCGCCTTGAATTTATATCCCGGGTAAATGAATATTCCCGTGTCGTCGCACATCGGATGAACCGTTCCGTCGTCGGTCGACGCGCTTTCAAGCGTCCGGCACGACGTCGTTCCGCAGGCGATTATACGTCCGCCCGCAGCCCGCGCGGAATTTATTATGTCCGCGCTTTCCTTTGTAACGGTGAAAAACTCGCTGTGCATAATGTGATCCTTTATGTTCTCGGCTTTGACCGGTCTGAACGTTCCCAGCCCGACATGAAGCATTACCGGCGCGATTTTCACGCCCATATCGCGAATTCTGCAAAGAAGCTCGTCCGTAAAATGAAGTCCCGCCGTGGGCGCCGCCGCCGAGCCTTCCTCCTTGGCGTAGACGGTCTGATAATCGTCGTTGTTTTTCAGCTCCTCCGTTATGTACGGCGGAAGCGGCATTTTGCCTATCTTATCAAGTATTGAAAACAGTGTTTCGCCGCCCGTGCGGTCATAATCGAACGTCACGATACGGTTTCCGTCCTCAATTATTTCGTCTATCGTTGCGGTAAGAAGCCCGTCCCCGAAGGTAACTCTTGTGCCTTCTCTCAGTCTTCTTCCGGGGCGGACAAGCACCTCCCAGCGATCGAGCGACTTCTGACGAAGCAAAAGAAATTCGCACGCCGCGCCGCCTTCGCCGCATTTTTTTCCGTAAATGCGCGCGGGAATTACCTTTGAATCGTTTATCACAAGCACATCGCCCGGGTGCAGATATTCAACTATATCGCGGAAAATCCTGTGCTGCAGTGTCTGCTTTTCTCTGTCAAGCACAAGCAGACGAGCCGCGTCGCGCGGTTCGCACGGATGCTGAGCTATAAGCTCCTGCGGAAGCTCGAAATTAAAGTCCGATGTTTTAAGCTCGGTTTTTGAAAGGTCGTTTTTAATCATTTTTATATTTCCTTATACTCTTGTATAATATTCAGAAAATCAAAGCCCTGCCTCGATTTTTTCAATTGCGTCGGCTATTGCGCCGTCCTTTGCGTGACAAAGCACCACGCTGCAGATTTTCTTTATTTCGTCCGTCGCGTTTTCGGGACACATCGCAACGTCTGCCGCGCGAAGCATATCGGCGTCGTTGTCGAAGTCGCCGACGCAGTAAAGCTTTGCACTCGGATTTGTTTTTCTCGCTTCGCTTATTATGTATTTCAGCTGAGTCGCTTTGCTTATGCCTTTCGGCATAAGCTCGGTGAGTCTGACAAACGAACGCGTGTAATCATACATCGGGAATTCTTTTTTTATAACGTCAAACGTTTCGCAAAGCGTCTGCGGATCGGAAATGAACACCGCCTTGAAATAGTCGTTTCCGCAAAGCTCGTCAAAATCGACGGCGGTCGCAAACCGCATCTGACCGTTTCTTTCAAGACTTTCCTTCATTGCGATATCGTTTCTGTCGTACAAAAAGCCTCTTTTGCACGATACGCGAAAGCCTATCTTATCTCCGGCAAGCTCGCGCACGCGCCTGAAAAGCGGAATAAGATGCTCGGATTCAAGATAGTGCGCGTTTTTTATTTCGTGCGTTACGATATCGTAGCAGAAGGTTCCGTTGCAAAGCACGCACGGCGTGTTTACATATTCCTCTATCGACGGGATAATGCTGTAAATATCAATATTGTTGCGCCCCGTGGCGAAGGTAAAATGTCCGCCGTTTTCATTAAAATATTTTATTTTTTCAAGATTTGCCGTCGGAAAAGGCGCTCCGCCGAAGATAAACGTTCCGTCTATATCCGAGGCAAGAATAATATTTTCAAATTTTTTCACAGTGTTTTGTCTCCGTTCTTTCGCAGTGCCGCAAGGACAGCCGAAAAATCGTCCGGCAAGGGGCAGGAAAAATGCATTTTTTCCTTCGTCACGGGATGAATAAGCTCAAGCTCCTTTGCGTGCAGACATTGCCCCGATATAAGCTTTCCGTATTTTCGCTCCGCGGGATTTTTCTCCTGACCGTAGAGCGTATCGCCGAGAAGAGCGTGACCTATGCTTTGCATATGCACCCTTATCTGATGGGTTCTTCCCGTTTCAAGCGAGCATTTTACATAGCAAAGCCCCGCGTCAAAGTTTTCTATCGGCGTGATGTGCGTTATCGCTTCCCTGCCGCCCGCGACTATCGCCATTTTCTTTCTGTCAGAAGGATTTCTTCCTATGGGCTTGTCGACTGTACGCGCCTCATCGATTCTTCCGAGCGCAATCGCGTGATATATCCTCGAAATGCTGTGCGTTTTGAGCTGTTCCGAAAGAAAAAGGTGCGCCGCGTCGTTTTTTGCGGCAACAAGAAGTCCGCTCGTGTCCTTATCTATCCGATGCACTATTCCCGGGCGAAGCACTCCGCCGATTCCGGAAAGCGAATCTCCGCAATGATACAGCAGTGCCGAAACAAGCGTTCCGCTGTAATTGCCCGCCGCAGGATGCACAACCATTCCGCGCGGTTTGTTCACCACGATTATGTCGGAATCCTCATAAACGATGTCAAGCGGAATATTTTCCGCTTCGGCTGTGCAGCTTTTCATCGGCGGATATTCTATTTCAACCGTGTCTCCGGCTTTGAGCTTCAGATTTTTGTCTGCGCTTTTTCCGCCGACCGTGACGTATCCGTCCGAAATAAGCTTCTGCGCATACGAGCGCGTAAGCTCCTCGCCCTCGGACAAAAAAACGTCGAGCCGTACACCCGCGGTATCCGGTCCGACGTTAAGCTTTGTCATTTTTCGTTTCCTCCGTTCCGGCTTTTGTTTTTTCGCCTTCAAAAAACGTCTTGTCGATAAACACAAGATATATAAACATTAAAGCGACGCCGACAGTGGCACAGCAATCCGCTATGTTGAATCTCGGGAAGCCTCCCTCTCCGAAAATAAAATTCAGAAACGGCAGATATATAAAATCTATAACGTAGCCGAGAAAAACGCGGTCTATCATATTGCCTATCGCGCCGCCGATTATAAGCGAAAGCGAAAATCCGAAGAGAAAATGCAGTTTTCTGTATCTGTAAAGTATTATGGGCAAAACGACTATGGCAACGGCGGTGATCGTCATAAACACCCAGCGGTGCTCGCTGAGTATTCCCCACGCCGCGCCTTCGTTTCTTACGTACTCAAGCTCAAGCACGTTTTTTATAATTACCCGACTTTCGTAAAGCTCCATTCCTCCCGCGACAAGACGCTTGGTCACAAAGTCAAGCAGGACGGACACAGCTATTACAATTATCCATAAAAGCATTTCAAGGCTCCTTAAAAATCAATGCGTATCCGAAAGTATTCCGCTGTCCGAATCGAAATCAAAGCTCATCTGAACGCCGGTTTCCTGCGGAATATTTATAACCCCGGGCGTTTCATATTCGTCTATCAGGCTTATAACGGCAGACTTTTTCGAGCGCTTTCCGCTCTTTTTCTTCGGCTTTGACTGTGGCTTTGCGTCGGATTTTTCGTCCTGCGCCGCGCCGGTCGCCGACTTTGGCTGAGAATCGAACACCGTCGCCTCCGAAAGTGCCTTTTCCTGCGGCTCGCTTTCCGCGTCCGTATCGTCCGTCCCGACGTCAAATCCGCCGATGTTTATTCCGAATTCAGCCGAAACATCGCGGTTCATTGCGGAAACAACCTTTTCCACATACTGCTGAGGAGTAAGATCTTCTTCGTATTCAAACGTCGGAGAAAGCTGTTCTATAAGCTCTATGTGAAGTCTGTATCTTTCAAAAAGCTCGTTTTTGAAAACAAGTATGCTCTCCTGCATCGACGAAAGCGCGGATTTGTTGGCTTCGGTTTTGTCGCGGAAGCTGCGAAGAATTTTATCGCAGCTGCGCTTTATCGAAGCAAGAATCGCGTCCGAGCGCTCGTATGCGTCCGAAACGATTTTATCCGCGGCGGCGCGTGCGGTATCAAGGGTTTTCTTTACCTTTTCTTCTTCACCCGTTATATCCGAAAGCCTGTCGTTCGCTTCGGAAAGCTTATGTTCAAGCTCGGCATAATCTCTGTAAAGCGCGTTGTAATTTTCCGTAAGCGCGTTTATATAGCTGTCCACCTCCGACGGATCGTAGCCACGGAACACCTTCTGGAAGTTGCGCTTTATTTCATCCTTTTGTGGTTGCAAAGTCATGACGTATGCCCTTTCGGTTCGGTTTTTTGCGGCTTTCGCCGCCGTTTATGTCAGGATAAAACTTGACGGGGCTGAAATCGCCCCGTCCGTTTGTGTCCGGTTATGTCAAAATCAATAAAGCGTGTCGCCCGAAAACTGTGCGGGCTGAGCAATGGACTGCGTGTCCGTGCTGACGGCAGAAGATCCCGAGGAGGAGGTTCTCATCTGATCGCCGGAAACGTCAACGTTGTTGGGTGTTATAACGAACGTGTTGTTTGCAACCCTCTTGAGCTGACCGCCGATGGAATATGCAACGCCGGAAAGGAAGTCGAGAATTCTTCTTGCGGTTTCCTTGTTTGTCGCTTCAAGGTTGAGAACTACCGTGCGGTTGTTGAGAAGGTGGTCGGCTATCTGTCTTGAATTGACGAATGTATCCGGCCTTACGACTTTAAGCTCGATAGACGCGGCGTTTATGCTCATACCGCGGTTTGAGGTGCGCGCGGGAACTGCGCTGTCATCATATGTCGCGCCCATATCCTCGTCCTCGTAAGCGTTGTTTGCGTCGTCACCGTTCACCATTGATCTGATCTTGTCGAATAATCCCATTTTATACCTCCAAAATATGTAATTACATTTTTATTTTCACTTCAAAGCGAGGATATTTCCCCTATACCTCCGCTGATAATATATTATAACATACTGCAAATATAATTTGCAATCGGTTTTTGATAAAAAATTTATATTTTTTAAGTATAAATAATATATTCCGGCGATTATTATCCGGATCGGGAAAATTTCTCCGCCGGAAAACAAAAAGCGCCGGCTTTTCGCCGACGCTTTTTTCGTTATGTCTTACAAAACGGTTCTAAGAAGCGAAGCCGTCATACCGCCGTTGCCGCCGCTGCCGCCGCTGCCGCCGCCCGCAATTCCGCCGATTACTCCGGCGACCGCAAGTATCGCCACGATGATAACCGCCAGAATAAGCACGCAGAAGTATGAGCGGGCAAAGTTTCTGCGGTTGATATTTCTGTCGCTGAAAGAGTAAATTATAAGAAAGATAAATCCTATTGTCGGTATGGAAAAAAGTAACGTATAGCCGAAATAAGCCCACATACCGAGCGGACGGTATTTTTCGGGAAGCATATCCTGTGTGATGTTTCTGTTGTCCATATTTCCCTCCTTGAATTGCTTTTTTTGATTTGTTTTTTTATTTTGTACCGAAGAGTCTGTCTCCGGCGTCGCCAAGTCCGGGGATGATATAAGCGTGATCGTTGAGTCTTTCGTCCACAGCCGCCGTGTAGATATCAACGTCGGGATGCGCCTCCTGAACTCTTCTGATACCCTCGGGTGCGGAAACAAGGCACTCAAAACGAATGTTTGTGCAGCCGTGATTTTTCAGCATTGTGATAGCGTCCGCAGCGCTTCCGCCCGTTGCAAGCATAGGATCGACAACGATTACTATTCTCTCGCCGATATCCGTGGGAAGCTTGCAGTAATATTCATGAGGCTCGTGCGTATCGGGATCGCGGTAAAGACCGATGTGACCTACCTTTGCGACAGGCACAAGATCGAGCAGTCCGTCAACCATTCCGAGTCCGGCGCGGAGTATGGGTACGATAGCGATTTTCTTTCCCGAAATAACCTTTGCCGTCATTTTCTGAATAGGCGTTTCGATTTCGACATCTTCAAGAGGAAGATCGCGCGTGACCTCGTAGCCCATAAGCATTGAGATCTCCTTGAGAAGCTGGCGGAAGTCCTTGGGGCCTGTTTCCGTCTTTCTCATGTGTGTCAGCTTGTGCTGGATAAGCGGGTGATTGATTACATGAAGTTCGCTCATTTTTTTCATCTCCTGACCTTTCCTTTACGGAAATTTTATTTTCACGTTATATTATAAAACAAAAGCGCGTTTTATGCAATAGCAAAAACGCACCTTTTTTCATATATTATTCAGATATTTTTTAGGAAAGGTATCTTATCCTTATCAAGCTCTATCGTTTTTCCGCGCAGATTTTCAAGCGGCGCGCCGATATCGTCCCCGAAAACCGCCTTGTACGCGCACAGCGCCTGACGGTATATTCCTTTTTTTCTGTCCGCCTCGTTTTCGGCGTATTTCCCGTCGCCCACAAGCGAATGTCCTATGCTCGCCATATGGGCGCGTATCTGATGCGTTCTTCCCGTCACAAGCTCCACTTCAAGCAAAGCGTTTTCGCCCTCGACGCTTATAACGCGGTATTTTGTTATTATCTCCCTTGCGTCGCGCGCCTTCGGCTTTTTTTCAAAAACGCGGACGGTATTTTTTTCGCTGTCCTTTATCAGATATCCGTGCAGCGTATCCTGCCGTTTTTCAGGCACGCCGTGAACAAGACACAGATAATATTTGTCTATTCTGCGCTCCTTTACGGCTTCGTTCATCGCGCGGAGAGCCGCCGCATTTTTTGCGGCGAAAACTATTCCGCAGGTGTTGCGGTCTATCCTGTTGCAAAGCGCGGGAGCAAACGAATTTTCTTTTTCGGCGTCGTACTCGCCCTTCTGCCACAGATAAGCCTTTATCTGCTCGATAAGCGTATTCTGCTCGCCCTCCTCGTCGCTGTGACAGAGAAGTCCGACGGGCTTGTCTGCCGCGATTATGTTTTCATCCTCATACACAACGTCGAAAACAGGCTTTATTTTCCTGTAAAAATCGTCGCGCTCCGAGGAGAAAAATTCCTCGCTTATAAAAAGCAAAAGCTCGTCGCCTTCGCACAGCGCCTGACCTATTTCGGCGCGCTTGCAATTGACCTTTATCTTCTTTGTCCTGATAAACTTATACATAAGCGATTTCGGAAGCAGCGGCAACGCCTTCAAAAGAAATTTGTCAAGCCTTTGTCCCGCGTCGTTTTTGTTTACGGTTATGATTCTCATTTATATATCCTCTTCTGCAAGCTCCGCCTCGGCGTAGCCGTTTTTATAGGCGACAGCTATACATTTTACTGTTTTTCCGTGCAGTTCTTTGTCTGTTTTTATCATTACGTCAAGCATATTCTGCGCGTGACCGAAAAGATATTCCCCCCGACGTTCTTCAACAAGCACCGAAAGCTCCGTTTTGTTTTTTATATATTTTGTATATACTTTTTCGGAAAGCGTCTCTCCGAGCCTTGCAAGCTCGCCCGCTCTGCGACTCTTTTCCTCCGGCGATATTTTTCCCGTCATTTTTTCGGATTCCGTTCCCGCTCTGTCGGAATATGGGAAAATGTGAATGTGATAAAGCTCTATATCCTTTGCAAGAAGACAGGTGTCCTCAAAATCCTTTTCGCTCTCTTCCGGAAAGCCGACTATTATGTCGGCGGAAAATTCCGCCTCCGGAAAAGCCTTTCGGATAAGTCCTACGGAGTGCCTTACCATATCGGGATTGTACTTCCGGCGCATTTTCTTCAGCACCTCCGCGCTTCCGCTCTGAAGCGAAAGATGAAACGACGGCAGAAATTCTTTGTGCGATTTCAGCGAATTTATAAGCTCCTCCGTCAGCACGGACGGTTCGAGCGAAGCAAGTCTTACCCTTTCGGCTCCGCCTCTGCACGCCGCCGCCACCGCGTCCGACAAGGTATAAGCCTTTCCGTCCCTGCCGTATGAGGCAACCTCTATGCCCGTCAGAACTATTTCGCGGCATCCGCTGCGGACAATCGCCCTCGCCTCCGCCTCTATCTCCGCGGGATCGCGCGAAACCACGCCGCCTCTTGCTCTGCGTATTATGCAGTAAGCGCAGTGATTGTCGCACCCGTCCTCGATTTTAAGGTAAGCCCTGTCGCCCGAAAACGAGCTCATAAACATTTTTTCAAGCGGCGCGCCGGAAAGCTCTCCCACCGCTATTTTTCTTTCCGGAAGCCTGTCGGCTACGGCTCTTACGGCGAAATCCACGGCGTCGAGCTTGTTGCGCGTTCCGCAGACGAAATCCGCGCCGAGATCAAAGGCTTTCTGCGGATTTATCTGCGAATAACAGCCCATGGCTATAACAACGGCGTCAGAATTCAAGTGCTTTCCGCGCCTGATAAACTGCCGCGATTTTCTGTCAGCCTCCGCCGTAACGGAGCAGGTATTCACTATATAAACATCGGCTTTTTCCGTCGGATCGCAGATGTCGAACCCGCTCATACCGAGCTTTTGGGCTACAACGTCCGATTCGTATTGATTTGTTCTGCATCCGAGCGTATATATCGCCGCGCGCGGTTTTCTTTCCATATAACTTTCTCCGAAAAAATAAAATGAGATGATTTTCATCATCTCATTTTACACCATATTTATCGTAAAGTCAATTCAATTCGGAGGAGAACATAAAAACCAGCTTCCAAGCTTTTTAAGAAGCGACCAGAATGTTATCTTATCCACGCTTTCGGCGGCAAGA
Organism: uncultured Eubacteriales bacterium; assembly: GCA_963614875.1. Taxonomy (GTDB): domain Bacteria; phylum Bacillota; class Clostridia; order Oscillospirales; family CAG-272; genus CAG-841. Next base: position 31,251 of record CAVEFC010000008.1, read on the forward strand.
ATATCGCTTGTGCCTATGCTTTTGCCGTCGAGAATATATGTCACCGTGCCGATTTTCTCGCCTTTTACTATCGGCGCGGAAAGCTTTTCGGGAACGTCGGTCACCTTTTCTATCCTGCCGGCATCGCCCTTGGAAACGACAGCCGAAAATCCCGAGCTTACGCCGCCTGTAAGATTTTCCTTTCCTCCCGTGACATAAATATTTTCAAACTCTTCGGGTTCGTCGGTATAAAGCGAATAATTTGCAAAGCCGTAATCGAAAAGTGATTTTGCCGCCTCGTTTCTTATATCTCTTGTCGGGGCAGCCATTATAACGGCGATAAGCGTAAGCCCGCCGCGCTCGGCAGTCGCGCTGATACAGAACTTCGCCTTTGATGTCGAGCCTGTTTTAAGTCCTGTCGCGCCCTTGTAAAAACGTATGAGCCTGTTCGTGTTTGTAAGTCCGAACGCGCCGTCGCGGATCGTATCCATCCATATTGTCGAATAATTATAGACAAGCTCGTGCTTTATCACCTCGCGCGATATTACGGCTATATCGCGTGCGGACATAACGTGTCCGCTCGCCGTATCGTCAAGCCCCGTCGGATTTTCAAAGTGCGTATTTTTACAGCCGAGCTCCTTTGCGCGCTCGTTCATACGGGCGACAAACGCCTCCTCGCTTCCGCAGACGTATTCCGCCAGCGCGACAGCCGCGTCGTTTGCCGACGCCACTATCATACTTTTGAGAAGATCGTCCACCGTCATTTCTTCGCCTGGCGAAAGAAATATCTGCGAACCGCCCATCGACGCCGCGTTTTCGCTTGCCGAAACCGTATCGTCAAGAGAGATTTTCCCCGAATCGACAGCTTCGAGAACAAGAAGCATCGTCATTGTTTTCGTCACCGACGCGGGACACAGCGCCTCGTCCGCGTTCTGCTCGTAAAGCACCGCGCCGCTTCCCGCCTCAATAAGTATCGCGCTTACGGCATCTACCGTCTTTCCGTATCCTGCCGCCGCCCCGACATCGCCCGAGGCTTCCGTATCTCCGCCTCCGCCGGCATATACGGAAAGTGAAAACGCAAGCGCAAAAATCACAGCCGTTATAACCGATATGTACTTTTTCATATTCTTTTTCCTTTCGCTTTTGTTCATTTAATGAATATGAACGGTTACTTCGAATTATGACTGCGCCGATAAAAAATGCGGACGGCTTGTCTGCCGTCCGCATTTGCTTTGTCTTTGATTTATTTCTGAGCCGCCGTGATTATCGTTGTGAAGTCCGGCACTTTGAGAGATGCGCCGCCGATAAGTCCGCCGTCGATGTCCTTCATCGAAAGAAGCTCGTCGGCGTTTTTCGCGTTCATCGAACCGCCGTACTGAATTGTCATCGCAAGAGCGGTTTTTTCGTCGTATATTCCGGCAACAACGCCGCGGATAGCCGCGCAGACCTCTTCAGCCTGCTCGGCGGTAGCGGTCTTGCCCGTGCCGATAGCCCATACGGGCTCGTATGCGATGATAACGTTCTTTGCCTGCTCGGCAGTCACGCCCATAAGCGCGATCTTTGTCTGACGGGAAACGGTTTCCGTCGTGATATTCTGCTCGCGCTCGGTAAGCGTTTCGCCTACGCAAAGGATAACCTTGAGTCCGGCACCAAGAGCGGCAAGCGTTCTCTGATTTACGGTCACATCGGTTTCGCCGAAGTACTGTCTTCTTTCGCTGTGACCGATGATAACGTATTCCGTGCCGACGGCGCAAAGCATTTCAGCCGAAATTTCGCCCGTGTAAGCTCCCTTTTCGGCAAAGTGAACGTTTTCCGCGCCTATTTTTATGTTTGTACCTTCCGCAGCCTTTACAGCCGTCGCAATATCTACAAACGGTACGCAAAGGACTATTTCGCAGCCGTGCATCGAAGCCACTGCGGGAGCAAGCTCCTTTATAAAGGCTTCCGTTGCGGCGGGAGTCATATTCATTTTCCAGTTGCCTGCTATAACGGCTTTTCTGTTTGTCTTATCCATTATAAATCGCCTCCGAAATTATTTGTCGAGAAGGCAGGCTATTCCGGGAAGCTCCTTGCCTTCAAGGAATTCGAGCGAAGCGCCGCCGCCCGTGGAGATGTGAGTCATCTTATCGGCAAAGCCGAGCTTTTCGACAGCCGCAGCGGAGTCGCCGCCGCCGATTATGGAAACCGCACCGCTGTCCGCGATGGCTTCCGCAACGGCACATGTGCCGCCTTCAAAGTTCTTCCATTCGGAAACGCCCATAGGTCCGTTCCATACGACAGTGCCGGCGCCGGCGATAGTCTTTGAGAAAAGCTCTCTTGTCTTGTCGCCGATGTCAAGTCCCATCCAGCCGTCAGGAATCGCGTTTGAATACATTCTCATATGAACGGTGTTCTCGTCATATTCTCTGCCGATGATGTTGTCAACGGGAAGAATGAAGTTTACGCCCTTTGCTCTTGCTTTTTCAACGGTTGCCTTCGCTACGTCGAGCTTGTCGTATTCGCAGATGGACGTGCCCACGTTCTGACCGAAAGCCTTGAAGAACGTATAAGCCATACCGCCGCCGATGATGAGCGTATCAACCTTGTCTATAAGGTTTTCTATAACGCCGATCTTATCCGAAACCTTGGCGCCGCCGAGAACGGCAACGAAAGGTCTTTTGGGATCGTCAAGAGCCTTGCCCATTATCGTGATTTCTTTCTGAATGAGGTATCCGCATACTGCGGGAAGTCCGCCGTACATGGCAACGCCTGCCGTCGAAGCGTGCGCTCTGTGAGCCGTGCCGAAAGCGTCGTTTACGAAGATATCGCCGAAAGCGGCGAGCTGCTTTGAAAACTCTTCGTCGTTCTTTTCTTCCTTCTTTGTAAAACGTGTGTTTTCAAGAAGAACTATCTTTCCGCCTTCGAGAGCGGCAACCTTTGCCTTGGCGTCCTCGCCGACGGTGTCCTCAGCGAAGGTAACTATTCCGCCGAGATATTCGTTGAGTCTGTCCGCAACGATTTTAAGGGAGAATTTCTGCTTGTCGCCCTGAGCTTTTTCGATATATTTTGCCTTTGCGGCTTCTCTTTCCTCCTCGGGAAGAGCGTCAACAGCGGCGGCTTCCTTCTTTGAAAGCTTTATTTCTTTGTCAAAAATGTTGTGGGGCTTGCCCATATGAGAGCAAAGCACAACCTTGCAGTTTTTGTCCACAAGGTATTTGATTGTGGGAAGCGCTTCCGTTATTCTCTTGTCGCTTGTGATAACGCCGTCCTTTACGGGTACGTTGAAGTCACATCTTACAAGAACTCTTTTGCCGGCAACGTCGATATCTTCTATCGACTTTTTGTTGTAAGTCATTTTTATATACCTCGCTAATTATAAAATTTTCTTATGTAGTATAACATCTTTATTTTGTTTTTTCAATATATAAAATGATAATTTTGCGTCAAATTATCATTTTCCGCCGCGAAGAATGTCGCCCTCGGTCACTTCAAACGGAACGGAAAGGAAAAATTTCATATCGGGATGCGGCGCGCTTTCGATTTCTTCCCCGTTTTCGTCGAATATTTTTTCGGCGACAAAGCCGCGTCCGAGCTTTCCGGGGGAAACTATTTCGACATATTCACCCGCCGAAAGCTTGTTTTTCTGACGGAACTGATATTTTCCGTCGCGCTCCTCGCCCGTCGCCACGGCAAGATACGCCTTGTCGCGTATATATCCGAGAGATGAGGTCGTGTTTGCGTCGTCGCACGGAGCGCCGTAAAAATATCCCGTGCCGTATTCCCTGTGGCTGACCGATTCAAGCTCGCGCAGCCAGCGACGGTCAAAAGCATAAGCGTCGCCGAGCTTTTCATAGCCGTCTATCGCCGCGCGATAAGCGTTTGTGACAACGGCTGTATAGTACGCGCTTTTCATCCGTCCCTCTATTTTGAATGACGATATTCCCGCGCGGATAAGCTCCGGAATATGCTCTGCCATACACATATCCTTTGAACTCATTATAAACGTTCCGTCCGGTGTTTCTTCTATCGGCAACGGGGAATCCTTGCGTTTTTCTTCGCTTATCGTGTAGCTCCAGCGACACGGCTGGGCACACGCACCCCTGTTACCGTCCCTGCCCGTAAGTGCGTTTGAAAGAAGACATCTTCCAGAGAATGAAACGCACATTGAACCGTGAACAAAGGTTTCTATTTCAAAATCGTCGGGAACGTTTTCCCTTATTTCTTTTATTTCTTCAAGCGAAAGCTCCCTTGCAAGCACCGCTCTTTTCGCGCCGAGCGACCGCCAGAAAAGGCAGTCCGCCGCGCTCACAATCCCAGCCTGAGTTGAAATGTGTATATCGATTTCGGGCAGAACCTCTCTTGCAAGCGCGAAAACTCCGGCGTCCGCTATTATCAGCGCGTCGGGCTTTATCTCACCGAGAAATTCAAAATAATCTCTAAGCGCCGGATATTCGCCCGTGCGCGGCAGAGTGTTCACCGTTATATGCACCTTTTTTCCGAGAGCGTGGGCATAGGCTGTCGCACGGCGCAGCTCCTCGTCGGAAAAGTTTTCGGCGGCGCTTCTCATTCCGAAGCGTTTTCCTGCCAGATATACGGCGTCCGCTCCGTAGCGGAGCGCAGCCTTCATTTTTTCAAAATTTCCCGCAGGGGAAAGAAGCTCGGGCATAAAATAAATCCTTTCAGCTGTTTTGGTCTGCGGCGATGGCTTTCATATGCTGTGCATACGTTTTTGAAAACACCGCCGTCTTTTTCTTTGTGCAGATAAAATAATAATAATCGGTCTGCGCCGGAGATATCGCCGCTTCTATCGCGTCGAGTCCCGGGGAGCATATAGCGCCGGGAGGAAGTCCCTTTATTTTATAGGTGTTGTAGGGAGAGTCCGTTCCAAGCTCCTCCTTTATCGGCGAGCCTGTGTTTTTTCCGCCGCCGACGGCATAGACGACCGTCGCGTCGCTTTCAAGGCGCGGCATCGAGCGCGACGAAAGCCTGTTTCTGAAAACCGACGATATATAAGGCATATCGGCTTTGTAATATGCCTCTTTTTCTATTATCGAGGCGAGCGTCAGCATCTCGTCTGCGGAAAAGCCGCTTTCCTCGGCTCGTTTTCTCATATCGGAGGTAAAACGCCTGTCGAAATTTTCAAGCATTTTATATATCGCCTCGGTTTCGGTGGAATCCGAATAAAAATAATATGTGTCGGGAAAAAGATAGCCTTCGAGCCGATATATCCTTCCCTCCGTTTTTATATTCCGAAGAAAATCAAATCCGAAGTCAAACTCGTTTATAACCGATATGAATTTTTCGCGCGTTCCTATACCGGCCGAAGTAAAAATATCAATAATATTTTCAACCGTGCTTCCTTCGGGAAATGTCAGCTTTATCTGCGCGCGGACGCCGCTTTTGTTTTTTATCGCGCGACGCAGTCCGTCATAGCAAAGCGACGGCGAAAGCGAAAAATCTCCGCACAGATATTTTCCGTCGTCGCCGCGAAGCTTTGAATAAAGCTCATATATCATCGGAAATTTTATAAGTCCGGCTTTTTTATATATTTTCGCCACATCGGAAAGCTCCGCCCCCTCGGGTATCGTAACCGTAACGGGCAGATTGTCCTCTTTTCCGAATGCAAAAACGTCCTCTGTCACCGTCCATATTGCGTGCGACGCAATGACCGATATAAGCACGACGCAGAATATAAAGCTTACCGCGCCTTTTGCCTTGCTCTTTTTCAATTTTCGTTCCTCCGCAGGATATTTTTATATATTCTGCGAAAGGATGCGTTTTTTTATGCGGCAAAAAACATCAGAGCAGTCCTATAAGCGAAACTATCGCAAACAGAGCAAGCTCAAAAAGCATCGGCTTTGCCGTGAACACCGCAAGATATGCCGCGGGAAGTGCGCTTTTCGGAAGCGCCTCGGGAGGCTCGTCCCCGTTTTCCGCGCGTTTTTTTGCGCATCGCTCCGCCGCGCCGAGAAAGATAAAGGCAAACAGCAGATAAAGCGCTATAAGTATAAGCCAGAAAAGCAGGTCGCTGTCCGGATTTGACGAAAACAGCCAGACATATTTTTCCCCGAAAAGCACGAATACGTTGTAAAAAATATGTACGATGACAGCCGATGTCACCGTCCCAGTAAGAAAAACGATAAAGCACAAAAGCATTCCGTCAAGAAAATATATCGGAAGCTGTGCAAAATCGAAATGTATAAAAGCAAAAAGCAAAGACGTTGCGATCGCCGAACAGAAAAATCCCGTTTTGGAATATTCGGTGAAAACTATCCCCCTGAAAACAAGCTCTTCCGCTATCGCCGGCACTATTGCAAGCGCGACCACGGGAAGTATTATCCCGACAAAAGAATCCGCCTTTACGGAAAAGCTGCTTCCGTAAAGGGTGTAAGCCGAATAATCGTAGCCGAAATAGAACACGCCGAATTTCAGTATACAGCTTTGCAGCATAAGCAAAACCGCGCCGAGAAGCGTCACGGCGGAGCTTTTTCCGCGAGGATTGAAAAGTCTTATTCTTTTGGTAAAGCCTTTACCCTTTATATAACAGTAAAACGCCGCGGGAAGTCCGAAAATTACAACGTTCAGCGCAATTATCGCCACATATCCCGCAGGCTTGTCCATACTGCCGAAGTTGAGAAACGTGGGAACTATCATAAGAAAAGATATCAGCAATACGAGCGCGGGCGGCCCCGAAAGTCCGCCCTTGCTTTTATTTTTTTGCATATATTCCTCTTTCGGTTATAAGCACGTCCACGGCAAGATCAAACCTGCCGTGCGGAACGGAATTGGCAATAAAATCGGTATATGCAACGCCGACCTTCGTTCCCTTGAACGTGGAAAGATATCTGTCGTAATATCCGCCGCCGTAGCCTATGCGATATCCCTTTTTATCATAAACTATGCCGGGAATTATACATACAATGTTTTTCTTTTCGCAGTCCGCCTTGTCAAAGGCTTCGGCGTCCTCCTTCGGTTCAAGAAGTCCGTAGGTCGATTCCTCAAGCTCGTCAAGCGAGGAAACATAACGGAAAACCATACTTCTGTCCTCGGGATTACAGCGCGGAAAAGCAACCCTTTTCCCCGCTTCGAGCGCCGCGAGCGCAATCGGCTTTATGTCTATTTCGTCCGCCTTCGGCATATAGAGCAGAAGCGCGTCCGCATAACGATACGTTGCGCTGGCTACGACGTTTGCGCTTACCTTTGCGTCCTTTTCCGTCTTTACGGCGTCGTCAAGCGCACGACGTTTTTCTATATAATACTCTCTTATTTCTGTTTTGTGTTTACGAATTTCATACATAATTATCAGTCCGCCACTATACTTTTTCTTATTTTTCCGGCTGTTTCAAAGCCGAACAGTGCCTCTGTCAGCGCAAGCGAAAATTCCACCGCCGCACCGACGCCCGCTCCCGTAATTATTTTGCCGTCGCGACAGACGTCTCCGCCGGTGTATATAGCGCCGCCGAGACCGCCCTCCATTCCGGGATAGCAGGTCGCGCTTCTGTTTTCAAGAAGTCCCATACCGCCGAGTATTGTCGGCGCGGCGCATATCGCGCCTATGAATTTATCCTCGTTTACCGCGCGGATTATAAAATGCCTGACCTTTTCCGACGCGCAAAGCTTTGTCGTTCCGGGCATTCCGCCGGGAAGCACAACCATATCGAAGGCTTCGCTTCCGCAAAGCTCCTCCGTCGCGACGTCCGCTTTCACGGTTATACCGTGAGCGCCCGTTTTTTCAGCTCCGCCGAGTCCCGCAACGGTTACCTCGGCTCCCGCTCTGCGAAGTATATCGACCGCGGTAAGCGCTTCGACCTCTTCCGTTCCGTCCGCAAAAAATACTATTACTTTTTTCATAAATATCACTTCCAAAATCATTAAGCAATATCGAGCAGCATCGTTACCTGTTCAAGCACGAGCGCCGCTATTTCGTCCTCCGACAAGGGCTCCTTCCCGTCGGAGCAGATTATACGCTTCCAGCCGAGCTTATCGCAAGCGTAAAGCGCCGCCTTGTAGCTTCTGTGCATATAATCCGGATCAAGCTCGTGAATATCCTGCTTTCTTCCCGTTTCCTCGCTGCGCTTTTTTACAAGCTCAAGCGCTATATCGGGCTTCATTTCAAGGAACATAACAAGGTCGGGAGAGGGTATTCCGAGCTTATTGTATTCAAAATCAAACAGCCACGAAAGGAATTCGTCCCACTTTTCCCTGTCTATTTTTTCAAGCTGATGCACCGCGTTTGACGTTGTGTATCTGTTCGTTATTATAACCGAATCGGGATTTTCGTAAAATTCCTTCCAGTCGCACTTGTAGGAAGCGTATCTGTCAACCGCGTAAAACGTGGACGCGGCGTAAGCGTTTACTGATTCGGGATCAGTGCCGAATTCGCCGCCGAGATACATTTTTACAAGCGTTGACGATTTGCTTTTATAATCGGGGAAAGAAATAAGCCTTACGTTCTTTCCCTGCGCCGCAAGCTCGTTTAAGAGCCGCTCGCTTTGCGTTGTCTTTCCCGAGCCGTCAAGCCCGTCTATTACTATCAGTCTTCCCATGGAGCTTCATCCTCCTCATCGTCATTGGTGTTTGTCTGTCCGCCGTCTCTCATCTGCATTTCATAATACTGCTCGCGCGTGATAAGCACCGAGCGCGGCTTCTGACCGTCGGGCGCGCTTACTATTCCTCTGCGCTCCATAACGTCTATAAGCTTTGCCGCTCTTCCGTAGCCGAGCGACAGTCTGCGCTGAATAAGAGAGGTGGATATTTTCTTTTCGTCTATCGCAAGCTCGATTGCGGCTTTCAGCATATTGTCCTCCGGCTGATCGCCGTCCTCCGCGTCGTCGCCCGCGCCCGACTGAGCCTTGCCCTTCTTTCCGCAAAGCTCCGCTTCCTTATTTATAGAGTCGACTATCTTTTTGTCGTATTCCTTTTCTTCGCTGTGCTCTTTTATGAACGCAACGATTTTTTCTATTTCCGCTTCGTCCACAAATGCGCCCTGAACACGCGTCGGCGACATCGAACCGACGGGAGAAAACAGCATATCGCCGCGTCCTATCAGCTTTTCCGCGCCGGCTGTGTCAAGTATGGTTCTCGAGTCTATCTGCGAGGATACCTTGCACGCGATACGCGAAGGAATATTTGATTTTATCGTACCCGTGATAACGTCAACCGACGGACGCTGCGTACCGATTATCAGGTGCATTCCCGCCGCTCTTGCCTTTGCGGCAATACGGTTTATCGACGTTTCGACGTCGTCCGGAGCGGTCGTCATAAGGTCGGCAAGCTCGTCTATCACAATGATTATCTGCGGAAGCTTTTCCGCCGTGGGATCGTCCTTTGTCGCTTCGTTGTACTGCGCGAGATTTCTTTTTCCCGTGGCTTCGAGAATATCGTATCTGCGTTCCATTTCGGTCACTGCCCAATGAAGCGCGCCCGCGGCTTTTTTCGGATCGAACACAACGGGAACAAGCAGATGCGGTATTCCGTTATACATACTGAACTCAACCTTTTTCGGATCTATGAATATGAATTTCACCTCGTCCGGTCTTGCCTTGTAAAGAATACTTACTATAAGCGAGTTCATACATACAGATTTACCCATGCCCGTCGCGCCCGCGATAAGCAGGTGAGGCATCTTTGCCACATCAAGAAACACCTTCGTTCCGGCAAGATCTATGCCGAGTCCCGCCGTCACCTTGCTTTTTGCGTTTCTGAATTCGTCGCTGTCGATAAGCGAACGCAGATAAACAATCGAAACGTTTTTGTTCGGCACTTCTATGCCGATCGCGCTCTTCCCGGGAATAACGCCCGAAATACGCACGGTCGACGCAAGACTCAGCGATACGTCGTCCGAACGGTTTGTTATTGCGGAGACCTTCGTTCCCATTTCGGGTGCGATTTCGTATCTTGTTACGGCAGGACCGCGTGAAATTCCGACAACGCGCGTATGAATATTGAAGTTTTCAAGCGTATCGACTATTTTCTGTGCGCTTGCCGCCATTTCGCTCTGCGAGTCGCCGCCCGTCTGCTCCTTGTACGGAAGAAGCTCTATCGGCGGAAAGACGTAATCCGGCACCTCCGGCGCCGCCGGCGGAACCTCGATAACCTTCGGGGCAGGCTTGCTTTCGCTCTGCGGCTTTGCCGCGCGCTTCGGAGTGACGGTTTCTTTTCTTACCTTTATTTCCGTCTGCGCTTCGGAAAGATCGGGATCGTAATAATCGTCGGCAGCGGCGGAGAATTTCTCCTTTGCCTCCTTGCTTTCCGGAACATTGAATATCGAATCGAGACCGTAGTCGTCATCGTCGCCCCCCGTAACTTCAACGGGAACGATTGTTTCCGTGCGGACTTTTTTCTTTGCCGCGGAGCTTTCGCCTGTATCGTAAATATTTTCTTTGCCAGCGGGCTTTTTTCCGTCATCGGAAAAAAGATCGTCCGAGCCGTAGAATATATCGTCGTCTATTTCGCCGCGTCTGCGCGGAGTCTGCTCTGAGGCGGGCTTTTCGTCGCTTTCGGGACGGCTGACGGGCATTTTTGTTTCTTTTTCGGGAACTTTTTTCGCTTTCTTTTTTCTGCCCTTGTTTTCCTCACGACGTTCCATTCTGCGAACGGCATAAAACTTTACCCTTTCCCAGAACATCGCCGGAGTAAGTCCGAAAAGGAATATCGAAAGTATAATAAGAAAAACAAGCGAGAAAATAAGTACGCCGATATCGCCTATACCCTTTGCCAGAAACAGCTCGCATTTTCCGCCGATAACCCCTCCGCCGACAAGCACCTGTCCGTTTGCGAAAAGACTGCGCGCCGTTTCGTCGGGATCGACCTTGCCGAGCATTCCGAGTATTGAGTGAACTATCATCGAAAGCAGAAATACGGTAAGCACGGAAAAGCTCCATTTGTATCTTACCGCGCCGCTTTCGACGTCGCGCTTATGAAATATCGCGTGATTGAGCAAAAGCAACGGCACAAGCATTGCCGAACCGCCGAACACTCCGAAAAGTCCTTCGAATATAAATTTTCCTATA
>CAVEFC010000009.1:0-42188 GCA_963614875.1 uncultured Eubacteriales bacterium
ACAGGTTCAAGTCCTGCTACCCGCACCACCAAAAAGCCTTGAAAACAAAGTGTTTTCAAGGCTTTTTGCAGATTTTGCAATTTGAATTTTATTGTCACAGCACCTTTATCGTCAGTATTTCAAACGGCTTTATTGTGATGTTTACGCTGTTGTTTTCCGCTGGCAATGGTTGTATTTCTTTTTCGCTCAAGTCCAGCAAATACGCCTGCCTGACCGGAATACCGAAAGTAATGTCAGCGTTGTGCCGTGCGCCGTTTGCTTCGTATATGCGAACTACCGTTCCGCCGCCGCATTCGGCTTGTTTTATTGTTTCGCACACTACTCCGCCGTCGTTTGTAGATACAAGCGAAAATTCTTGCGGAAGCTGTCCGCTACCGCCTTTTGCGACAACAAACGAGTTATTAAGGACGTAAGCGGCACTTACTGTGCTGTTTATACAACTTTTATCGTGCGGAAGCAGCGAATATGTAAAGCTCGGGAAAACGTCGGTTGCCTCGCGATAAGGGTAACCGCCCGACTTAAGCAATGTCATTGTCAGGACGCTGTCTTCCGTGCCGAAGCCGTACTTGCCGTTGTTGAGCAATGCCACGCCGTAGTCGCCCTCGGACATATCCACCCACTTGTGAGCCACACTTTCAAACCGCGCGCTGTCCCAGCTTGTGTTGTCGTGCGTGCTTCTCAGCACACTGCCGAACTGCACGTCGTAGCGGGCATTATCGCACATCACGTCGAGCGGAAAACGCACTTTGAGCAGTTGTCCCTTTTCCTTCCAATCCACATCCGTGTCAAAATCAATACGATCAATACCGTCCTCGTAAAGCCACACGTGTTGCGTAATTACAGAGTTGCCGTATTTTTTGACAATTTCAAATCCCTTTCTGTCACCGTCGTCAACCGCCGTAAATTTTGCGGGTTTGTCCAATGACCAACTCTTCTGTTTATGATAGGGCGAAATTTCCCAGTTGTCGTATACGCGGGGCAGATCCTCATACGCAACAAACTCGTTAAGATGTGCGCCGACGGGCACAATCTGACGGTCTTTGCGTTTGTCAAGCAGGCTTACAATACTTCCGTTGTCCGAAAAAGTCAGTATGTAGCAGGAATTCTGCAATATTTTGTCGCCGGTCTGCACTTTTTTGCCGCTGCTTTGCTTGCCGTAGTCGATATCCGCAACCTTGTATCCGTGCGCCGGAATATCGCGCACGATATGCGTTTTGCCATCAAAAGTTACCGTGCCGTTTGCAGTGAAAGGCGTATTGTTGAACACAACGTTTTTGCCGTTTGCGCCGATATTTTCCGCAACGGTCTGCAATGCTTTTTGCGCTACATCGCCCACCTCGCCAAACAATTTTGCATACTGCTTATCGCTGTCGTCATACGCTTCTTTCACCGCCGAACCGGGCAAAATGTCGTGGAATTGATTGAGCAGTGCCGTTTTCCAATTGCGCTCGATAATGTCCGTGGGATACGCAATGCCGCACAATTTGTTTGCCGCAACGGACAGCTGCTCGGCATTACACAGTGCAATTTCCGCCATTCTGTTATTTTTCTTTACTCTCGGTACGCTTGTCAACGTCCCGCGGTGAAATTCAAAGTACAGCTCGCCATGCCACTTGGGCGTGCGCTTCAGCTCGTCGCACGCTTTACGGAAGTTGCCTTCCACAAGGTCAAGCGCTTCGTGAAGGCCCGCAAGCTTTGTCTTGGGTATGCCTAAAACTCCGCAGGCAAGCCGACGCTGTCGTTCGATATCTTCACGCGTCGGTCCGCCGCCGCCATCGCCGTAACCATAGCTCATCAGTACGCTGTCCGTATACTCCTTTTGCTGAAATCTGTTCCACGTTCCGAGCGCGCTTTTGGCGGTAAGCGGCTCACAGTAGCTTGTGTGAGTGCGATCGTAAACGCCGTTGCGGGGATCGGTGTCGCTTGTGGACAGCAGACAGGCAAACACCTTACTGCCGTCAATACCGTACCAATCGAACACGTCATACGGGAAACGGTCGGTGTCGTTCCACCCGATTTTTGCCGTGACAAACCGTTTGATACCGCTTTTCGCCATAATTTGCGGCAGTTGTCCGCTGTATCCGAACACGTCCGGAAGCCACACGCAAGTGCAATCCACGCCAAATTCCTCACGGAAAAATTTCTGCCCGTACATCAGCTGGCGCACAAGACTTTCTCCGCTTGTAAGGTTTGTGTCGGATTCCAGCCACATTGCGCCGTCAAGCTCCCACCGTCCCTCTTCAACACGCTGTTTTACCCGAGCAAATAATTCGGGATCGGTTTCTTTAAGATAGGCAAACAGCTGCGGCTGTGACATCATAAAACGGTACTCGGGATACTCGTCCATAAGCTTAAGCGCGGTGGCAAAGCTGCGCTCAGCTTTTTGGCGAGTCTGCTCCAGATTCCACAGCCACGCCACGTCGATGTGAGTATGCCCGATACACAACACCGTATTGAAGCTGCCGCCGAGAGCCTCGTAATACTCTTTTTTCAGATACTCGCAGGATTGCTCAAGCGAGCGATAAAACCCTTCGGAATAGGGTATGCGAAAGTCTACGATATTGGTAGCCTTCTCCAACACGACAAGACTGCGCGACAGCTCATTTGTGCGCAGATTAAGCAATTTAACAGCCGAAAGCGGCACACTGAAATCGTAATATGCGCGCGTAATACGTTCGTCGCGTATCTTCACGCAAAACTGCAACGGCAGTCCCGTACCGAACAGGTGCGTGTAGAAGTGCAGATACATTTCGTACTCGCCGTCGCCGTCAAGTAACACGTCGGTATGATTGATGTCAATGCCGCAGATTTCCTTGCCGTTGAGGTACAGCAGTCCTTGCGGGCGTGTAGTAGCCGATCCACCGACAGATATTTCCACGCACAAATACGCTTTTTGATGCGGTTGCAGCTTGGGTACGGTAAACCTGGCATGAAACCAATAGTATCTGTGTTGTTCAAACAGGTAGTAAGGGTAGCAAAACTCTTGCCAATCGGTGCAGGCCGTCGGCAATACATGGCGACATTCGGCGTCGCACGGGGCATACTTCACGTTCAGATCCGCCTTGGCAACCTGCTGTAAATCGTTCAGTTTGTTGCATACGGTGAACAGCTTTTCTTCGACGTTGGGTGTAATCATTGCAAAAACTCCGATACAAAAGTATTTTATAATATTGTACCATGCGGGCACGCTGTTTTCAATAGTCCGGAAAAGAAAAAGCCTTGAAAAACACTTTGGTTTCAAGGCTTTTTGCTATTTTTCCCGTTGTCACGGGGCTTTTTGGGGGATGCATTGCTTATGGCGCTGTGCCGTCGTCGCTTCGGATTTCTCATCCGCCCACGGTGGTATTCGGCGTTACGGCTCCGGCGCTGTAATAGGTATCAGGCTCGTATGCCATTATTTTGAGCCTGATTTTCGCCTCATTTTGCGGCGTTTTTGTAAAGTAAACGGTTTTTACATATTCATTCGGCTTTATAAGTCCTGTTTCGGCTGCATATTATATCATATTTTCCCGTGGATTTCAATATATCATAAAACGCATCGGAAATCAACTTTTCGGGTTCAATAATTTTGCTGTATCGCCCAACACGTCAAAAAGAGCATCGCTTGTGCGATGCTCTTTTCACCTTTACCGTCTGAAAAATCTTTGCGGAGCAGCGGTTATACGTCGGCGAGGAGCCGTTGTCCGACAAGCTCTGCAATTTTATCGGTCACATAGCCGAGCGCGGCATACTTATCGTCCTTACTGATGTCCGAATTATTTATGTATGTCATATTCTGCTCAAACGCTCTGTTAATCAATTCAACCTTCGGACACACAATGTCGTCGTACATTTTCCCGTAAAGCGCTATCAGCTTTTGTTTTGTGGTTTCGTGAGCCATGATGGCGTCCTTCAACGCCATTGCCTGCGCTTGCGCGCCGGTATCTTCGGGACCTCCGGATTTTACATTTCCGAGCTTCTCCAACGCTTTGTCAAGAAAAGCATCATTTCCGCTGAGCATTTCAAGCTGTGCAAGGACGTAATCCATTGTGGGCTTTCCGCCTGCGATTTTATCCGCTATGTTTTTACCTGTGTTTTCCATTGATTTTTCCTCCATAATTTTTTCCGGAGGACACGCAAGGCATATTGTGTTTTCTTCTACGAAGCGTGCCCTGCCGTTTTTTACAAGACCTTTTGCCCGTTTCGGGTAGGTCGCTTCATATTCGTTTCCCTGCTCATCAAAAACACGCACGTTTTTTTCTATGGGTGCCACCCCCTTATGCTTTGATTTGCTTTTGTCGGATTTCGTTTTTTTCTATGGGTTTCTTCCCCGTCCGCGTTTATATTATACCTGAAATCTCAACACCTGTCAAGAGCAATTTATCTTTGCTCCGATTTATCCTGATTATTTGCCGTATATCTCAGCCGCTTCGTGCGTGATTTTGCCCTCGGAAACAAGCCTGTCTATACATCTTTGCAGGCTTATCATTCCGTCGCCAGAGCCGAGCTGTATCTGTCCGGCAATCATATGGTTTTTGCCGGTTCTTATAAGCGCTCTGAGCGCCGGAGTAAACGGAGCGTATTCGTATGCCACAACTCTGCCCGTGCCGGTTGCGGCGGGAATAAGCCGCTGAGATATAACTCCGCGCAGCGTCATTGAAAGCTGGGTTCTTATCTGCGCCTGAAGCGAAGAATCGAACGCGTCGATAATTCTTGCCACCGTTCCCGACACGCTTGACGTATGAAGCGTGGATATGACAAGGTGACCGGTTTCGGCGCAGGTTATCGCTGCGGATATCGTTTCAGGATCGCGCATTTCTCCTATTGCAATAACGTCCGGATCCTCACGGAGTACGGCTCGAAGCGATTTTTTGAACGAAAGCGTATCGCGTCCGACTTCTTTCTGAGTTACTATACTGCGTTTTGATTCGTAAACATATTCTATCGGGTCTTCTATTGTTATTATGTGACCGTTCTTTGTGGAGTTTATATAATCGAGCATCGCCGCCATAGTCGTACTTTTACCGCTTCCCGTAGCGCCCGTTATAAGAATAAGTCCGCTGCTGTAATTGCAAAGCTCGGCAAGACTCTGCGGAAGCTCAAGCTCTTCAAACGAACGTATTTTGTTGCTCAGCACACGGAGCGACGCGGCATATGAACCCATATGAGTAAACGCTCCGACACGGAAATTATATCCGTTTATTCTTATCGAAGTATCTATTTCCTTTTCGGTTTTCAGTCTTTCAAAAAGCTCGTCCCCGAGTATTTCGTGAACATACGCGCCGGAATCGTCCGCCGTAAGCTTTTCACTGTCAATATATCCGTATTTTCCGTTGACTCTGTATGCCACGGGAACTCCCGCGGAAAAAAGAATATCCGAAGCCTTCAGCGCGATTGCTCCGCGCAGTATCTGTTCAAGTGATCTCATTTGCAATTCTCCCTTGTATTTTATATGCGTTTAATAAATTCCATAACAACCGAAGCCGAATATTTTGAAGCCTTTTCTATAAACTTCAGATATTCTCCTTCGTCGCCCGTGTCCGAAATCGTGCGGACAACACAGAACGGAACGTTTGCCATAAGACACACCTGCCCTATTGCTCCGCCCTCCATCTCGCAGACGATGCCTTTGCTTATGCGGCGGACATTTTCTTTTTTCTTTTCATCGGCAATAAATGTGTCTCCTGTAGCGACTGTGCCTCTTACGGCTTTCCTGCCGAGCTTTTCCGCACATTCCGCAAGCAAAGCCGAAAGCCCTTCGTCGCATTTCATATGTACCCTTCCCACAGCGTCTACAAAGCCCTCGCATTCTCCTCCGCAAAGCGATGTGTCGTAGTCGTATTCCACAACGTCTGTTGCGATAACCGTATCAAGCACATTCAATTCGGGAACGAGCGCTCCTCCCACGCCTGTGTTTATAACAAATTCCGGCTCGTAGCAAAGCAGCATCGCCTGCGTGCAGGCTGCCGCCGCCACCTTTCCCACACCGGACACAGCCACGCAGACAGGCTTCCCGTAAAGAAGTCCGCAGGTATATTCTCTGCCGAGCAGCGTCTGCGAATGTTTTCCGGTCATCTCCGCGATAAGCGTTTCAGCCTCTTTCGTGAGCGCGCAGACTATTGCCGCTCTGACTTTATTTTTTTTATCCGAAATCAATTTTGTCACTCCGTTTCTTCAAACAGGAAATTTATTTTTTCGCGCTTTCCGACGGCAAAAAGCTTAACACCGGCAAGCTCTCCGCCTTAGGCAGACTGCCTTTTTTATCCACCGTTTTTGCTTTCCGCGCCTGTTTTTAGCGTTTTTTACGGATTTTATTGTAACACATCTAAACAAAATTTACAAGCGATTTCGCAAAAAAGGCGGGGTTGCCTCGTCAATATGCCAAAGTTTGCGTTTTTCAATAAAAAACCTTGATTTTTGACACAACATATTGTATGATTATAATAGTTTTTCGTTTCGCTTTTGTGAAATATGCAAAAAGGGGTGACACCGATGCAGCTTTTGGAAAACAGAATAATCGCGGACGGGCAAATTATTGACGGAGATATCCTCAAAGTTGACGCCTTCCTTAACCATAACATAGACATTCCCTTCGTTTGGAAACTTGCAGAAGAACTGCATGGGCTCTACTCGGATTGCGACGTAACGAAGATACTCACAATAGAGGCGTCGGGAATAGCAATAGCTTCTCTTACGGCACTCTGTTTCGGAGTGCCTATGCTTTTTGCCAAGAAATCCAAATCGTCCAATATCACGGGCGAGGTTTTTTCTTCTTCGGCTCATTCGTACACGCACGGATGCGACAACACCGTAATCGTTTCCAAAAGATTTCTCGGAAAAGACGACAAAGTGCTTATAATCGATGATTTTCTCGCCAAAGGCAGTGCCCTTTCGGCTCTCTGGGATATAACAAAGCAGTCCGGAGCGGAAACGGTCGGTGCCGGAATAATTATCGAAAAGGAATATCAGGGCGGCGGAAATATTCTCCGCGAAAAAGGACTGAGAATAGAATCCCTTGCGAAGATAAAATCAATGAGCAAGGAAAACGGCATCGAATTTTGCCGATAACAACGGTTTAACGTAGCGCTGCTACATTAAATAAAAAACAAAAACACAAAAATCAAAGGAGAAACAAAATGTTGAAAAAAGTTCTTTCTACGGTGCTCGCATTTGTTATGCTTGCGACGGCTTGTCTTCTTTTCGCTTCCTGCGGAGATAAGACGAGCGATTTCAAAATAGGTGTTATCTGCCTTCACGACGAAACATCTACTTATGACCTCAACTTCATAAACGCAATTGAAGGCGCACAGAAGGCTCTCGGTCTTTCCGACGATCAGGTTATCATCGCAAAAAACATTCCCGAAAACAGCGCATGCCTTGACGCCGCAAAAGATCTTGTCGATCAGGGCTGCAAGGTTATATTCGCAGACTCCTTCGGTCACGAATCCTTTATGATTCAGGCGGCAAAGGCTTATCCCGATGTTATGTTCTGTCATGCCACGGGTACAAAGGCTCACACGGAAAATCTCCCCAACTATTTCAACTCCTTTGCTTCCATATATGAAGGCAGATATCTCGCAGGCGTTGCGGCAGGCCTCAAGCTCAACGAGCTCAAAGAAGCAGGCAAGCTCAAGGGCGACGCTCCGAGACTCGGCTATGTAGGCGCCTTCACCTATGCGGAGGTTATCTCCGGCTATACGGCTTTCTATCTCGGCGCTAAATCCGTATGCCCCGATGTCGTTATGGACGTTACGTTCACAGGCTCATGGTATGACGTTACAGCCGAGCAGCAGGCGGCAGAAAAGCTTATAAACGTTCAGAAGTGTGACCTTATCAGCCAGCACGCTGACTCAATGGGCGCTCCCGGTGCCTGCGAAGCAGCCGGCGTTCCGAACGTTTCGTATAACGGTTCCACGGAAACATCGTGCCCCAACACGTTCATCGTATCCTCCAAGATCAACTGGCAGCCCTATTTCGAGCTTATAATCAGAGCGGTAAAGGATGGCAACGGCACTATCCCCGTTGACTACACAGGCACTCTTTCCACAGGCTCCGTTGCTCTTACAACGCTCGGCAAGGTCGCTCCCGCGACAGGCACTCAGGCTAAGCTTGACGAAGTAAAAGCCAAGCTCGAAAGCGGCGAAATCAAGGTTTTCGATACAAGCACATTCACGGTAAAGGGCGAAAAGCTTACCACATATATGGCAGACGTTGACGACTACGGCGATTACGCAGGCGATACGGAAGCTGTCAAGGACGGTTATTTCCACGAATCCGAATATCGTTCCGCTCCTTATTTCAATATTGAAATCGACGGAATCACACTTCTCGACAGAAACTACGGCGGCTGATATAAATTCAGTACGTCAGGAATGTATAAAGGCGGAGCAGCTCTCCGCCTTATACTTCTTTTTTACAGACATATTTGGCAATCCTGAAATTGCCGTTTTTCCTATTTTTATTTCGGAGGTTACCGCGTGAACAATGAAGTTGCGATAGAATTGCGTCATATCTCGAAAAGGTTCGGCACAATACAAGCCAACCGTGACGTAGATATGACGATTTACAAGGGGGAGATACTTGCCGTTCTCGGAGAAAACGGCAGCGGAAAAACAACCCTTATGAATATGATTGCCGGAATTTATTATCCGGATTCTGGTCACATAATAGTAAACGGAGAGGAAGCCGTCATAAAATCTCCCAAGGACGCTTTCAATTACAAAATAGGTATGATACATCAGCATTTCAAGCTTGTTGACGTATTTACCGCAAGCGAAAATATAATCCTCGGCGTAAACGACAAAAGCAAATACAGGCTCAGCGACGTAAATCAGAAGGTTGCCGCAATAGCCGAAAGATACGGCTTTACGATAAACCCCAAAAAGAAAGTCCACGAAATGTCGGTTTCCGAAAAACAGACGGTGGAAATCATAAAAGTGCTTTACAGAGGCGCGGACATACTCATCCTCGACGAGCCTACGGCGGTTCTCGCTCCTCAGGAAGCCGAAAAGCTTTTCGCCGTTCTCAGAAAAATGAAGGAAGACGGAAAGTCGATAATCATCATCACGCATAAAATGCATGAGGTTCTCTCCATATCGGACAGGGTTGCCGTTCTCCGCAAGGGCGAGCATATCGCCACCGTTGTCACGTCGGAAACCTCCGAAGCCGAGCTTACCGAAATGATGGTAGGAAAAAAGGTAAGTCTGAACATAAACAGACCCGAACCCAAAAATCCCTGCGACAGAATCATCGTTTCTCATCTGTGCGCAAAAAATGCCGACGGACTCAGAGTGCTTGACGATGTTTCCTTCGTTGCAAAATCCGGCGAAATTCTCGGCATAGCGGGTATAGCCGGAAGCGGTCAGAGAGAGCTTCTCGAATCTATAGCCGGTCTTTACCACGTCGAATCGGGCGAGATATCGTATAACAATCCCTCGACCGGAGAAAAGGAAAATCTCCGCGACAAAACTCCGCTTCAGATACGCGATCTCGGCGTAAGACTTTCGTTTGTCCCCGAAGACAGACTCGGCATGGGACTTGTCGGCAATATGGGCATAACCGACAATATGATGCTCCGCAGCTACACAAAGGGCAAATCCGTATTTCTGGACAGAACCCCTCCGAAAAATCTTGCAAAGGATATAATCAAAAGTCTTGAAGTCGTCACTCCCGACGAAGAAACGCCGGTACGACGTCTTTCCGGAGGAAACGTACAGAAGGTGCTTGTCGGACGCGAAATTGCCGCGGCGCCGTCGGTGCTTATGGCAGCCTACCCCGTAAGAGGACTTGATATAAATTCATCGTATCTTATATACAATCTTCTCACAAAACAAAAGGAAAACGGCGTTGCCGTCATATTTGTGGGAGAAGATCTTGACGTGCTTATAGAGCTTTGCGACAGAATTATTGTCATAAACGGCGGAAAGATCACGGGAACGGTTGACGGAAGAACGGCGCAAAAAGAAGAGATAGGACTTCTTATGACAAAGCACTCTTCACAGACTCTGAGCGAGGAGGAAACAGGCGATGCAGAATAATGACAAAGCAAAGCGCGAACCGCTTTTTCATATAGTAAAGCGGAACGGCGTTTCAATAAAAGAATCCGTAATGGTGAGGGTTATTGCTATCGCGGCGGCACTTGTCGTTGCCGGTATAGTAAGCTTTCTCATTACAAAGAAAAGCCCTCTTGCAATATACAAGCAGATGTTTCTCGGCGTTTTCGGTTCTTCTCACCGGATTATGAAAACGCTTAAAAACCTTGCCATACTGCTTTGCATTTCGCTTGCGGTAACGCCCGCATTCAAAATGAAGTTCTGGAACTGCGGCGCAGAAGGTCAGGCGCTCATAGGCGGACTTGCCTGCGCTTCGTGTATGTTCTATCTCGGAGGAAGCGTTCCGAAGTGGCTGCTTATAATCATAATGACAGCCGCAAGCCTTATGGCAGGCGCAATATGGGCGGTTATTCCCGCGCTTTTCAAAGCCAAATGGAACACAAACGAAACGCTTTTCACCCTTATGATGAACTACGTTGCGACCTCTCTTGTGGCATTTTTCATAAAATGCTGGGCAAAGGACGGCTCCGGAATTCTCCGCCCCATGACCGAATACGGACTTCCCGTTATCGCGGGAAACGATTCCCTGCTTGCGATAATAGTCGTCGCCATACTTACGGTAGTCGTTTATATTTATCTTAAATACTCAAAACACGGATATGAAATCGCCGTTGTCGGCGGAAGCGAAAACACCGCAAAATACATAGGAATAAACGTAAAGAAGGTCATAATCCGCACAATGATACTTTCCGGCGCGATATGCGGTCTGTGCGGACTTCTCCTTGTCGGAGGCATTGACAAGACAATAAGCACGGAAACCATCGGCGGACAGGGCTTTACAGCCATAATGGTATCGTGGCTCGGAAAATTCAATCCCGTGTATATGATACTTACCTCTTTCCTTATAGTTTTCCTTCAGGTCGGTACAAATCAGGTTTCCACATCCTTCAGAATAGACACTTCCCTTGCCGATATTATAACGGCAATCGTGCTTTTCTTCATAATCGGATGTGAATTCTTCATAAACTACAAGCTGAAATTCCGTCAGAAAGAAAAGGAGGAGAAAAACTGATATGCTTACATTTCTTACTCAGGCCGTAAGAATCGGTATGACGCTTCTTTTCGGTTCAACCGGAGAAACAATAACGGAAAAATCCGGCCATCTCAACCTCGGCGTTCCGGGCGTAATGTGTATCGGCGCCGCCTTCGGATGCGTTTCCGAAACGATGTATATACAAAGCGTCGGTCCTCTTACCGACGGAAGATCGTTTTTCGTTTATCTTCTTGCCGTTCTTATTCCGATACTTTCGGCAATAATCGGCGGAGCGCTCGCAGGACTTCTTTACAGCGTCCTTACGGTAACGCTCAGAGCAAATCAGAACGTGACAGGTCTTGCCCTTACAACCTTCGGCGTAGGACTTTCCAAGCTTATGATAACATCGGTTCAGAAAAAGATCATTGCCGCATCAAACGACGGCGTAAACATAAGCTTTACGCAGGCAAGCAAATATTTCACAAAATCACTTCCCTTTGCAAGCAATCTCGGCTGGTTCGGAAGGCTTTTCTTCTCATACGGAATAATGATTTATATCGCGATTGCGATAGCGATCATCTCCTCATATGTGCTTACCAGAACGCGTCTGGGACTTTATCTCCGTTCCGTAGGTGAAAATCCCGCCACAGCGGACGCGGCGGGAATAAACGTATCGGCTTACAGATACGGCGCGACCTGCATAGGCTGCGCGATATCGGCGCTCGGCGGTCTTACGTTTATAATGGACAACCTCAACGGCAACTGGGAATACGTCATAGACGCTATGGGCTGGCTTTCCGTCGCACTTGTTATATTTACCGTATGGAAGCCCGACATAGGAATTCTCGGTTCTATAATCTTCGGCGGACTTTATATAGCCGCAAGCTATATAAACGGCATCGGTCTTGCAGAAAAAGAGCTTTTCAAAATACTGCCCTATTTTGTAACCGTTGTTGTTCTTATAATAACAAGCATCAGAAACAAGAGAGAAAATCAGCCTCCGGCAGGACTCGGAGCAAATTATTTCAGAGAGGACAGATAACCGATGATTAAGCTGGAAAGAACAGATGTAATGAATCTCGAAAACGCGATCAGAGGTGCAAGAAATCCTATGAACAGCTGGGCGAGAAGCGACAGCTACACCGATGATAACGGCGTTTTCACGCTCGGAGCAAACGATCTTGACCTTGCAAAACGTCTTTGCAGCGCCGGCAGCGATCACAGAAAGTTTATCCGTCAGATATTCGTTTCGGTTGATATCACAGCGCCGCTTTACTGGTGGAAAGAATTTGACACATATAAAGTCGGCACGGTTGCAAATTCGACAAGCACGATGCATAAAATACATTCAAAGCCCATCGAACGCGAGGATTTTTCATGGGATCACACCGTTCCGGAAATGCTCCCCGTTCTTGACGGCTTCATAGCAAATATAGAAGCTCTCAGAAAAAAATATCTTGAAACGCAGGATAAATCGTACTGGTACACGGTAATACAGCTTCTGCCCGAAAGCTATAATCAGATGCGCACCGTGACGCTGAATTATGAAGTGCTGACAAACATTTATAATTCGCGCAAAGCGCACAAGCTTGACGAATGGCACACCTTCTGCGACTGGATAAAAAAGCTCCCATATGCAAGCGAGCTTATCACAAAAGACTGACAGACACAAAAAAACGCACGGCAATCGCCGTGCGTTTTTTGTTTGCTTTATTTATTTTCCGAGCTGCTTTTTGAGGTCTTTTGCAACATTGCGGCTGCGCTCCTGCGCGCCTTTCCAGTTCATATGCCAAGCGGAATCGTAGAAATATTCATCAGGATAAATGCAATCCTTGTAATCGGAAATAACCGTTATGCCGAGCTCTTTTATTTTGTTTGTATATTCTTCAATTGTCTTGTCGGTCACTTTGCTTTCTTCCATTCCGGTTTTCTGCATTGCGGCATAAGTGAAATAAACCGAGCAACCCTTTTCGCCCAGCTTTTTCACAAGCGCCGTCATTTCTTCTTTTGCATCAACACTATAACCGAAATTGTAAGAATAAATATTTTTATCCCACTTCCTGTTTGCTTCATCAAGCCCATCGCCGTATTTACTCGAATTTGTATTGAAAGTTCCATATGTTGTAAATGAGGCTTTTGCAAGAGTTTCTGTAAATGTCGAAAACTTGCTGATCAAATTCGTGTACAAAGAGCGGTCAATATATCTGAGGAAGGAGTAGTCATTCTGACGGAATTGCCACATACGCACATCTGAGGGTCCACAAACATCGCGATTTCCCAATGTGAATGTTCCGGGCTCGGGCGACCAAAGAAGAATATCGCCTTCGCCCATAAAATCTTCAATTATATCGAAGTAAAGAAGTGCGCTGACATTTGCGTTTTCGCCGAAGTTGATTATCTCGTATTCTCCATTGAGTGCTTTTTCTATAATCTCGCTGTCATATCCGAGGTAAGAACCCGATCCGCCGACAATCACTATCTTCTTTTTGTCTTTCGCCCAAACAAGCCTATCTAACTTTTTCTCGCCCCATCTTGTTGTCCAATCATTATACAAATTATGAGTTCCGTTTACATAGAAATTTTTGAAATTGTCACAGCCTTCAAAGCTTTCTTCGCTTATGCCGGGAGTACTACTGATCCACCATCCGCTTCCTTCGTCTTCCTCGGATTCAAACGAGCCGTCAAACACAACAACTGTTTCAAGGTTCTGACAGTTATTGAACGCGCCGGAAGAAACGTTTTTAACCGTTTTTGCGATGATAACTTTCTTCATATCCGCGTTTTTGAATGCTCCGGAGATTATCTTTGTAACGGTTGCGCCGCCGAGCGTTTCGGGAATACAAACGATTTCATCGTTTCCGGTATATCCGGTTATATGAGCCTCGCCGTTTTTGATTTCATATCTGAAAAGCGATTCGTCCGTATTCTTCTGCCATACGCACCAAAGATCGAGAACAGCCTTTCCCTGCGCGTCCGCTCTGCCGCCGAGAGAAACCGCCGTGCCGGATCCGTCTTCTTTTGTGTTGTACTCAACAAGAGTATATCCGTCGCGGACAAAATATTCTTTTTCGGGAAGCGTGTTCGGATTGTGAAATCCGGTAAGCGCGTAAGTTGCTTCATATGTGTTTCCGCCGGAGGACGATTTGCCCTCGCCTGCGTGGTAAACTATCTTCATTGAAGTGTTTACATATATTTTCGTTTCGGCAGAGGCGTCAAATTCATAGGTCAGATCCGAGGAAACCTTCTTTGAAGCGTCGTTTACAATGGCATTGCCTTCGGAAATACCGTCGAATATAAAGCCGTCGCGCATTTCAACGGTGATTTTAACCGTCTGTTTCGAACCTACGCCTTTTTTGACTTCCGTCTTTACCGTGCAGGTTTCGGCATTGTAGTTCAGCGTTACGAAATCGCCGACCTTTTCACATTCAAGATCGTAGATTTCATCTTCCACGGGTATGATTACCTCGCCTGCCGTCGTTGTGGTTTCCGAAGTCGTCTGCGAAGCGGAGGTCGTGCCTGCCGCGGTCGTCGTTGTCGCAACGGTCGAACCCGAAGTCGTGCTTGTTTCGTCGCCTCCCTGCTTTGCACAGGATGCCGCGATGATACAAAACGAAATCGCCATAATAAGCGCAAGTATTTTCTTCATCATTTTACTCCTCACATTTCAAAATATTCATCTCTGCCCGCGCCGACAGAAACATATTTGATTTTGCAATTTGTCATCTTCTGAATGTAAAGTATATAATCCTTAGCAGCCTGCGGAAGCTCGTCGAAGCTTCTGCAACCGCTGATGTCCTCCTTCCAGCCGGGCATATATTCATAAACCGGCTTTGCTTCTTCAAGCGCCTTTCCGGACGGGAAAACATCGGTTATTTTTCCGTAAACGTCGTATTTTACGCATACGGGAATCCTGTCGAGATACGAAAGGACATCGAGCTTTGTCATCGCGATTTCATCTGCGCCCTGCATAAGAATTCCGTACTTCGATGCGGGAATATCAAATCCGCCGACTCTTCTCGGTCTGCCGGTTGCCGCGCCGTATTCACTGCCGGCGTCACGCAGAGCCTTGCCCTCTTCGCCGAAAAGCTCGCAAGTAAACGGTCCTTCGCCCACGCAGCTTGAATATGCCTTCATTATGCCGACAACCTTGTCAAGCTTCTTTGAAGGAATTCCCGCGCCGATCGGAGCATATGCGGATATCGTTGACGAAGCCGATGTATAAGGGTAAATGCCGAAATCGATATCGCGGAGCGCGCCGAGCTGTGCTTCAAACATTACGCTTTTGCCGCCTGCGATTGCGTTTTCAAGATATTCCGTCGTATTGCAGATATAATCTCTGAAAGGAAGACCGAATTTTTCAAGCCATGCAATCATATCGTCCGCCGATATGGGCTCGTGACCGTAGCCCTTTTCGATTGTGAGATTTTTCCACTCAACTATTGCTGGCAGACGTTTTTTCGTATCCTCCATATGAAGCAGATCGCCCATACGGAGAGTTTTTTTCATATATTTGTCGGCATAGACGGGAGAAATACCGCGCCTGGTCGAGCCGAACTTTGCATCTCCGAGTCTGTCCTCTTCAAGACAGTCGAGAAGCTTGTGATAAGGCATACAGATAGTTGCTCTGTCGCTTATTTTAAGATGCTCCGGAGTAATTTCTATTCCCGCGTCGCGCAGACGCTGTACCTCTCCGAAAAGATGTTCAACGTCTATAACCATTCCGGGCCCCATAACGTTTACCGTTTCGTCGCGGAGTATTCCCGAAGGAAGCAGATTGAGAATGAATTTGCCCTTTTCGTTTACAACGGTATGACCTGCATTGTTTCCGCCCTGATATCTTGAAACTATATCATACTTTCCGCTGAGCAAATCGACCATTCGTCCCTTGCCTTCGTCTCCCCAGTTAATTCCCACAATTGCCGTAAGCATTTTTCTTTACCTCACACATTTATTTTTATATTTACTCCGAGCATATCCTTATTCTTTTCAAGAACGGGATAAACGCACCCGGTTATAAAATCTTCCGTTTGTTTTTCCGCACAGCCCGTAAAGGTTTTCGGATCCGACAGCTCGCTTATTTCCTCTTTCGTAAGTCCGAATATGCTGTCGCTTTGTATGCGGCAAAGCAAATCGTTTTCTCCGCCCGAAAGCTTCATTTCCTTTGCCACAGCTACGCTGTGAACACGTATAGCCTCGTGCAGAGCCTGCCTGTCGCCGCCCTTTTTGACGCAATACATAAGAATGTTTTCCGTCGCCATAAAAGGAAGCTCCTCGTCAAGATGCCGCTTTATCATTGCGGGATATACGCTTCCGCCCGATATTACGTTTATATAGAGCGAAAGTATCGCGTCCGTTGCAAGAAAAGCTTCGGGAACGGATATTCTCTTGTTTGCGGAATCGTCAAGCGTTCTTTCAAGCCATTGGGACGCCGCCGTTATCGCAGGATTCATAACGTCCGCCATAACGTATCTTGCAAGCGAGGCTATTCTTTCGCTTCTCATCGGATTGCGTTTATACGCCATTGCCGATGAGCCTATCTGCCCTGCTTCAAACGGCTCGTCAAATTCCTTCAGGTGAGAAAGAAGTCTTATATCTCCCGCAAATTTTGATGCGCTCTGCGCTGTTCCGCAAAGCACGGAAAGCACGTCGTAATCGAGCTTTCTCGAATATGTCTGTCCCGAAACGGGGACGCAGCCGTCAAAGCCCATTTTCTCGGCTATCAGCTTTTCAAGCCTTGTAACCTTCTCCGTGTCGCCGTCGAAAAGCTCAAGAAAGCTTGCCGAAGTGCCCGTCGTACCCTTGCATCCGAGCAGCTTCATTTCCGAAAGCTGAAAATCAAGATGACGCAGGTCGGAAAGCAGATCGTTGCACCAGAGCGTCGCGCGCTTGCCGACGGTTGTCGGCTGCGCCGCCTGAAAATGCGTATACGCAAGCGTCGGAAGAGCCTTGTATTTCAATGCAAAATCGGACGTTGCCTTTATTGCGTTCACAAGCAGCTTTTTTATCTGCAAAAGTGCCGTGCGCATAAGTATTACGTCGGTATTGTCGCCGACGTAGCACGAGGTCGCGCCGAGATGAATTATTCCTTTCGCCGTCAGGCAGGCGTCGCCGAAGGTCTTTACGTGCGCCATCACGTCGTGACGTACAAGCGATTCGTATTTTGCGGCAAGCTCATAATCGATATCGTTTATATGGGCTTTCATTTCCGCTATCTGACCGTCGGTTATGTCGAGTCCGAGCTCCTTTTCGCTTTCGGCAAGAGCCACCCAGAGCTTCCTCCACGTCGAAAATTTTTCGTCCGGAGAAAATATCTTTTTCATTTCGTCGCTTGCGTAGCGCGAGCAGAGCGGGCTTTCGTATGTGTCTTTCATATGTCTGTCCTTGAATTTTTATTTTTCGCTTTCCGATTTTTCAAGCGCCGCGCCGACAAATCCCAAAAACAGCGGATGGGGCTTATTCGGTCTGCTCTTGAATTCCGGATGATACTGAACGCCGACAAAGAACGGTCTTTCCGTTATTTCCACCGTTTCGACGAGACGGCCGTCGGGCGAAGTTCCGCTTATCGTAAGACCGGCGTTTTCCATTTCCGTGCGGTAATCGTTGTTGAATTCGTAACGGTGACGGTGTCTTTCAGCGATTTCGCCCGTTTTGTAGCAGCGCTTCATCGTCGTGCCGTCTTTTATCATACACGGATAGCTTCCGAGCCTGAGCGTTCCGCCCTTGTCTATTTCGTCGCTCTGACCGGGCATAAAATCTATCACCTTGTGCTTTGAATCGGGATCAAACTCTCCGGAATTTGCATCCTTGTAGCCGAGAACATCCCTTGCGTATTCTATAACGGCTATCTGCATTCCGAGGCATATTCCGAAATACGGAATATTGTTTTCTCTTGCGTATTTTGCCGCGGCTATCTTGCCCTCTATTCCCCTGTTGCCGAAGCCTCCGGGAACAAGTATTCCCGAAACGTCGGAGAATATTTCTTTTGCGTTTTCATCGGTTACGGTTTCGGAATCTATCCATTTTATTTTGACATGCGTACCGAGCTCATAGCCTGCGTGGCGCAGAGCTTCGGCAACCGAAAGATATGCGTCGTGAAGCTGAACATATTTTCCCACAAGCGCTATGCGGACGGTTTTGTCCCTGTTTTCTATGCGGCGCACAAGCGCTTCCCATTCGGAAAGGTCGGGCTTGGGAGCGTCTATACCGAGCTCGCGGCAGACTATATCGGAAAAATGGGATTTTTCAAGCATAAGCGGCGCTTCGTA
This sequence comes from uncultured Eubacteriales bacterium, assembly GCA_963614875.1. GTDB lineage: Bacteria > Bacillota > Clostridia > Oscillospirales > CAG-272 > CAG-841. The sequence continues at coordinate 18,330 of CAVEFC010000009.1, forward strand.
AAGCACGGGAAGCGTCATATTTTCTATAACGCAATCGGGCTTTACATTGCAGAAGTTTGCTATCTTGCGGAATATGCTTTCATCTTCTATGTGCTCGTCGCAGCGAAGAATAAGTATTCCGGGATTTATTCCCGAGCCCTGAAGCTCCTTTACGGAGTGCTGCGTCGGCTTTGATTTATGTTCACCCGACGCTTTGAGATAAGGTACAAGAGTGACATGTATGTAAAGAGAATTTTCGCTTCCGACCTCGTGTCCTACCTGTCTTATCGCCTCGATATAAGGCTGACTTTCTATGTCGCCCGTCGTTCCGCCTATTTCGGTTATAACGACGTCGGCTGAGGTCTTTCTGCCTACGGAGTATATAAATTTCTTTATCTCGTCGGTGATGTGCGGAATTATCTGCACGGTACTTCCGAGATATTCTCCCCTGCGCTCCTTTGAAAGCACGTTCGAGAACACCTTTCCGGTTGTAAGGTTCGAATATTTGTTCAGATCCTCGTCTATGAATCTTTCGTAATGACCGAGGTCAAGGTCTGTTTCCGCTCCGTCCTCCGTAACGTAAACTTCACCGTGCTGATATGGGCTCATCGTTCCGGGATCGACGTTTATATACGGATCAAGCTTCTGCGCCGCGACTTTAAGCCCTCTTGCTTTGAGAAGCCTGCCGAGCGATGCCGCCGTTATTCCCTTTCCGAGTCCCGAAACGACACCTCCGGTTACAAAGATATACTTAGTCATCGAAATCATCTCCCTTCTTCTCGGAATGTTCTCTTTTCATAATTTTTCCGCGTCTTTTTTCAGACAGCCGTTTGTCATGCTCCATACCTTTCTTTTCTCCTTATTTGCGAATATAAAAACGCATTTAAGTATATCATGAAATTTCTCTTTTTTCAATATCATATCAAAATAAAATTGCGTTATTTTTTCAATTTGCCTCCGACTTTTCATCCGGAACCGTCAGGCGCGCCGAAAGACGATCAATTCGCTCCATACATATTGACAAACAGGCTCTTTTATAAGATAATGATATTGACCGCTATATAACAAAAGAAACAGAGGATAAAACAATGCTCAATATTTCACATCTTACAAAAATATACGGAACGAAAAAAGCGGTGGACGATCTTTCGCTGCATATTGCACCGGGAGAAATATACGGCTTTATAGGACACAACGGCGCGGGAAAAACAACAACTCTCAAGGCTTCCGTCGGAATACTTTCGTTTGATGAAGGCGAAATAAAAATAGACGGAACCTCGATAAAGGAAAATCCCATCGCCTGCAAGAAAAAGCTCGCCTACATACCCGATAATCCCGATATTTACGAATTTATGAGCGGAATTAAATATCTTAACTTCATTGCTGATGTTTTCGGCGTCGATACAAAGACGCGCAAGGAAAAAATCGCAAAATATGCGGATATGTTTGAAATAACGCAGGATCTTGCCCAGCCCGTATCGGCGTACTCGCACGGAATGAAGCAGAAGCTTGCGATAATATCGGCGTGGATACACGATCCGAAGCTTATAATAATGGACGAACCGTTTGTCGGCCTCGATCCTATGGCATCTCATCTTCTGAAAGGAATGATGCGCGAGGTATGCAATGATGGCGGAGCAATATTCTTCTCCACCCACGTTCTTGAAGTTGCCGAAAAGCTCTGCGACAAGGTAGCCATAATAAAAGACGGAAAGCTTATCCGCTCCGGCACAATGGAGGAAGTCAAGGGCGACGCGTCGCTTGAAGAAGTATTTCTTGAGCTGGAGGACTGAAAATGCTTAAAATATTGCTCAGAAAAGAATTTACGGAGCTTTACCGCGGCTTCTTCTACGATCAGAAAAAGAACAGAATGCGTTCAAAGCTTTCAAGCGCGCTTTTCATAGCGGCGTATGTCATCACCATGGTCGGATTTCTCGGCGGAATGTTTACCGTGATGTCGATATCAATGTGTTCTCCTCTCGTATCGTCCGGCATGGGCTGGCTTTACTTCGGCATGATTGCGACAATAGCAATCGCGCTCGGAATTTTCGGCAGCGTATTCAATACTTATTCCGCGCTCTACAACGGAAAGGACAACGACCTGCTTTTCTCCCTTCCGATTCCGGCAAAATACATACTTGTATCGCGTCTGTTCGGCGTATATATACTCGGGCTTATGTTTTCGGCGCTTTCTGTTGTGCCTGCGGTTATAGTGTATAACGTCGTCGCCGGCGCGACCGTTATGACAGTCATCGGCGGAATAATGTTTCTTTTGAGCATTTCGCTTGTCGTCCTCATATTGTCGTGCGCGCTCGGATGGGTGGTTGCAAAAGTAAGCCTTAAACTGAAAAACAAAAGCTTTGTAAACGTATTTCTTTCGCTTTTGTTCTTTGCCGCTTACTATTTTGCGTACTTCAAGGCAAATGAAGCGATAAAATATATAATTGCAAATGTGTCGTCCATAGGCGACAAAATAAAAAGCTCGGCGTATCCGGTATACATAATCGGACGCTCGGCGCAAGGAGATCCTCTCTCCATTCTGCTCTTCTTTGCGGTCACGGCGGCAATTCTGTTTGTTGTTCTTTACATAATCGCGCACGGATTTATAAAAACCGCGACTTCGAGCGGCGCTTCCGCCAAAACAAAATACGTTGAAAAAACGGCAAAAAGAAACAGCGCCTTCGGCGCTATGCTCGGCAAAGAATTTGCCCGCTTTACTTCAAGCCCGAATTATATGCTCAACTGCGGCTTCGGAATAATCTTTCTTCCGGTTGTGGGCGTACTTATGTTTGTAAAAGGACAGAATCTTGTATCGGGCTTGACACAGGCGCTCGGCGACGCGGCAAAAGTTTCTGTCCCCGTGCTTTTCTGCGCCGCGTTTTGCGTGCTGGCTTCAATGAATGATACGGCCGCGCCGTCCGTATCGCTCGAAGGAAAAAGCATCTGGATAGCTCAGTCCCTGCCGATAAACGCTTGGGTTGCGCTCAAAGCAAAGCTCTGTATGCAGATAATTCTCACCGCCGTTCCGGCTTCGGTATGTGTTGCGGCATATCTTGTAAAAATAAACAGCGGACTTCTTTCTGGAATTTCGGTTGTTGTTTTTTCCGTAATATACATATTCCTTGCCGCCCTTTTCGGACTTTTCGTCGGTCTTAAAAAACCGAATCTGACATGGACAAACGAAATTTATCCGATAAAGCAAAGCATCGGCGTTATGCTTGCTGTATTCGGCAGCTGGGGATTTGCCGTCATTATGGTTGTAGCGTATCTGTTCTTTAGCTTTTTTGTCAGTGCCGCGCTTTTTATCGCAATATTTTCGTTATTATCGGCAATACTCGCCCTTATCCTGTATCGCTGGATAAAAACAAAAGGCTCGAAAATATTTTCCGAGCTTTGATATCCGCAAAAAATCCGCCCGAAATAAAAAAATCGGGCGGATTTTTTCGTTTATTTATTCTCGCTTACAAGCTTCCAGAAAAGCGCCGAAGGCTCCGGCAGCGATTTTCTGCTCTGGCAGACAAGCGCTATTTCCGAAGAAAGCGCCCTTTCGTGCAGCTTCAGTATTCTTATGCTTTTATCGCAGCCTTCGGGAATTGCCGACGTATGCAGAAGTCCGACGCCTATTCCGCCGAGCGCAAGGGAAAGCGTCATTTCCGCGTCGTCGTTTACACAGCATATATCAGGCACAAGTCCCGACGTTTCAAATACGGATTCTATTATTTTCTGCCACCTGCGGTATACTATAAGAGGAGAGCCCGAAAGCTCGCGCAGGGTTATATCGTCGCCGGCGCACGAAAAGAATTTTCCGTTTCCTATTGCGGACATTTCTTCCCTGCGTATGTATTCGGTTTCAAAATCTCCCGCGGGAAACGGCGTGCGTATGATTGCCATATCTATTTCTCTGTTGCGGAGCTGTTCCAGAAGCTGATATGTGTTTGCGCCGTGAACCGATATTTTGACGCAGGGATATTTTTCGTGATAAGCCTTTATCCAATCGGTAAAAAGCGTGCCCCGCACCGACGATATCGCGCCTATGCGAAGCTCGCCGGCATTTCCGCTCCGATAATCGTTCATTTCGTTTTTTGCGCTGTCGCACATTCCTATTATTTCAAGCGCGCGGAGATAAAAATGCTGTCCGGCGTCGGTAAGCGAAAGCGTTCTTCCGTCGCGACGGAAAAGCTTGCATCCGAGCTCGTCCTCAAGCATATGAAGCTGCATCGTAAGCGGGGGCTGAGTCATATGCAGTTTTTCGGCGGCGGCGGTGACTGTTTTTTCTTCGACCGCGGCTACAAAATAAGTAAGCTGACGAATATCCATAAAAAGCTCCGATTCATATGTTATATATATAATTATACCGCAAAATATATATTTGTCAATATGAATTTATATGGTATAATAAGCTGTGAAATAAACAAAAACGGAGAGTAAAACAATGCGATATCTTATTCCGTATCTAAAAAAATACAAGCGCGAAGCAATAATCGCTCCGCTTTTCAAAATGCTTGAAGCATGCTTCGATCTTATCGTCCCGATAATCGTGGCAAGCATCATAAATAACGGCATCGCCGGCGGCGACCGTCATTATATAATTACGCACTTTGCGATGCTGCTCGGAATGGCTGTTCTCGGACTTGCGTGCAGCTTTGTGGCGCAGTATTTTGCCGCAAAAGCCTCTGTCGGAACGGCGACGGGACTCCGCCGTCAGCTTCTTGAAAAAATTCAGAGCCTGAGCTTTACCGAGCTTGACAGAATAGGCACGTCAACTCTTATAACAAGAATGACAAGCGACGTAAATCAGGTTCAAAGCGGTGCAAATATGTTTTTGAGGCTGTTTCTCCGCAGTCCGTTTATCGTGTTCGGCGCAATGATAATGGCGTTCACCATAAACACGGAAATAGCGCTTATTTTCGTAGCCGCCATAATCGTTATGTTCGTTATAGTTTTCGGAATTATGTTTATCACCGCGCCGATGTATAAAAACGTGCAGAAGGAGCTCGACGGCGTAACGGGCGCGACGCGCGAGGATCTGAACGGCGTCCGCGTTATCCGCGCGTTCGGTCGCGAGGAGGTTCAGAACGAAAAATTCACAAAGATAAATTCCGCGCTTACAAAAGCGCAGGTTCGCGTGGGAAAGATTGCCGCGCTGATGAATCCGCTGACATACGTTGCCGTCAACGCCGTTATAGTGCTTATCCTCTGGCTCGGAGCGGAAAAGGTCAACGGCGGAACGCTTCTTTCCGGAGATGTCATAGCTCTGATAAATTATATAGGTCAGATACTTGTCGAGCTTGTCAAGCTTGCGAACCTTGTCGTCCTGCTCGGAAAATCCATTTCGGGAATGGGGCGTATAGCTCAGGTGCTCGATACCGAAAGCTCGATGTCCTTTGACGGAACGGGCGTCGGGCTTGACTGCGACGAAATAATCCGTTTCGACAAGGTTTCGCTCAGATATGCGGAAGCCGGCGCGGATTCGCTTACCGATATATCGTTTTCCGCAAACCGCGGCGATACCATAGGAATAATAGGCGGAACGGGAAGCGGAAAATCTTCTCTTGTGCGGCTTATTCCGCGATTTTACGACGCCACCGAGGGCTGTGTTTATCTCAAAGGAGAGCCTGTCAAATCTCTTTCAAAGAACGCCGTTCTTTCCTCTGTCGCGATAGTCGATCAGAAGCCCCGTCTTTTTTCGGGAACGATACGCTCGAATATGCTCTGGGGCAACAAAAACGCCACCGACGACGAGATATGGCGCGCGCTCGAAACGGCGCAGGCAGCGGAATTCGTGCGGCAAAAGCCGGACGGTCTTGACGAAAAGGTTCTTCAGGGCGGATCAAACCTTTCGGGCGGACAGAAACAGCGTCTTACAATAGCAAGAGCGCTCCTTGCCGGCGCCGATATACTTATCCTCGACGACAGCACCTCCGCCCTTGACTACGCAACCGACGCCGCGCTCCGCAAAGCCATAAAGGCTCTGCCGGAAAATCTGACCGTTATTATCGTAAGTCAGCGCGCAGGCTCGATAGCCTACGCCGACAAGATTCTCGTCCTTGACGACGGAAAGCTCGTCGGCGCGGGAAAGCATGAAGAGCTTCTCGAAAGCTGCTCTGTATATAAAGAAATCTACGAAAGCCAGTTCGGAACGGAGGCAAAGCAATGAAAAAGAAAACAACCTCGCGCGTGCTTTCGCTTATAAAGCCGTATTCCCTTTCCGTTGCGGCAAGCATCATTCTTGCGTTGATAAGCACGGCGGCACAGCTTCTCATTCCCGTTTTCTGCGGAAACGCGATAGACGCAATGACGGAAAAAGGCAAAGTCGATTTTGAAATCGTCGTAAGGACGGTGATAATGGTTGCGGCGACAGCCGCTCTCGGCGCGGCGGCGCAGAAATTTCTCGCAAACTGCAACAATAACATTGCTTTTTCCGTTTGCCGCGACCTTCGCGACAAAATAAGCAAAAAAATAAACAAGCTTCCGCTTGCGTATCTTGACACGCACCCCTCGGGCGACACGGTAAGCCGTATGATAGCCGACGTTGACACCTTCTCCGACGGACTTCTTATGGGCTTTACGCAGCTTTTCACCGGAGTTATAACGATACTTTCAACCCTCGGCATAATGCTTTACCTCAATTGGAAAATAGCCCTTGCCGTATTTGTTCTTACGCCTGTCTCGTTTTTCGTGGCGAAATTCATCGCTTCGAGAACAAGTCGCTTTTTCAAGGAACAGGCGGTTGCGCGCGGAGATCAGACGGCGCTCACAAACGAGCTTGTCGAAGGTCAGAGCGTTGTAAAAGCCTTCGGTCACGAAGCCGAAAGCCTGAAAGACTTCGACGAGGTAAACGAAAAGCTCGGCAAAGCGGCAATGAACGCCACATTCTTTTCAAGCCTTACGAACCCCAGCACAAGACTTATAAACAACATCGTTTATGCGGTGGTGACGCTTATAAGCGCGCTTTATGCCGTAGCCGGACATATCTCCGTCGGTCAGCTCAGCGTATTTTTGAGCTACGCTTCGCAGTATGCAAAGCCTTTCAATGAAATAAGCGGCGTTATAACCGAGCTTCAGAACGCGTTCACGTGCGTCGGCAGAGTGTTTGAGCTTCTTGACGAAAGCGACGAAATTCCCGAAAGCAGCAATCCGAAATCACCCGCGCCGAAAGGAAACGTGGAAATCAGAAACGTATCGTTTTCCTATATCCCGTCGCGACCGCTTATCGAAGATCTTTCTCTTTCCGTAAAGCACGGACAAAGAATAGCGATAGTAGGTCCTACCGGCTGCGGAAAGACGACGCTTATAAATCTTCTTATGCGTTTTTATGATGTAAATCAGGGTAGCATAGAGGTTGACGGCGCCGACATACGCGATATGACGCGTAAGGATCTTCGCACAAGATACGGTATGGTGCTTCAGGACACATGGCTTTCGTCGGGTACGGTGCGCGATAATATCGCATTCGGAAAGCCCGACGCCACGGATGAAGAAATCGAAGCCGCGGCAAAGGCGGCTCACGCACATTCGTTTATCAAAAGACTTCCGGACGGCTATTCAACCGTAATAAAAGAAAACGGAAGCAATCTTTCCGCAGGTCAGCGCCAGCTTCTGTGCATAGCGCGCGCAATGCTGTCGCTTCCGCAGATGCTTATCCTTGACGAAGCGACCTCCTCAATCGACACGCGCACCGAAATGAAAATACAGTCGGCATTTTCAAAAATGATGGCGGGACGCACCTCGTTTATAGTGGCGCACCGTCTTTCCACGATAAAAGAAGCCGACCTGATACTTGTAATGAAGGACGGTCACGTTATCGAGCGCGGAAACCATTCGTCGCTGATAAAGCAGAACGGCTTTTATGCAAAGCTTTATTTCAGTCAGTTCGGCGGAGCGTAATAAGCTTATGAAAACAGCCCCCTGCAAAACGCAGGGAGCTGTTTTTTATTGTCATTTTTCGTATGAGAAATAACCGAAGTCGCCGTTTCCGCCTGTGTAAAGTCCGTTATCCTTTACAAGAGCCGCAACACAGCCTCTCATCTTGTAAAGCATCATAGAAACATAATAATCGAAATCGTCCTTAAGATAAGGCACGCTGTATTTTGAAATTACACCGACTGCGTCGTCGTGAAGCTTTTTCATTGCCGCAACAAGAGCGTCGTATTCTTCCCTGTGCTCGCAGATCATAAGATTTCTAAGCTCGCTTAGCTTATCTCCCTCGAAAATAAGTATCGTCGGCTTGTATCTGTCGCCGTCCTTTACAAAGTAGCCGTTGTCGCAGAATCCGTTCAATATGGTCTTTTGTAAATCTGTGAATCCTTCTGTGCTGTATCCGTTTTTCACAAGCTCGCGGATTGCCGGCAGATAGCTTGTTCGTACATAATAAAAACAGCTATCTTTATAAATCCGTTTTCCGAACATGCCGTTCACATCGACATAGCCGTGCAATTTCAATGTATTACAGTCATTGCACATAGTTGCTCCGTTGTCGCTGAAGCTGCACGCGTTTATTCTGCCGCGCCGTGCACCCTGCTCATATCCGATAAAGCCCCAGTTACCGCCGTCTTTTCTCTTGAATCTGCCACACACATCGCCGTCGCCCTTTTCCTTCACCGTTGTTACAAGTTCAAGGAAGAACAACATCGTCGCGTCCTGCTCGCTCATGGTGCTTTCGCCGATAAATTCCGCATAGTGCTTTGTCACAAAATCGCTTGCCACCTGCCAGAATTTTTTGTAATTTTCATAGGCGAAATCCTCGCAGAGCGCGTTCACCTCTTCTATACATTCGCTCGGCGCAATGAAGAAATTTGTGATGTATTTTCCGTCGTCAAGCTTTCTGAGAAGCTCGCCTTTTTCAAGAATATCAACCTCTTCCTCCATATAAGGCGCGGCGATACCCAGCTCTATTGCCAGCTCCTCAACCGTCGACGGATTGTTGTTTGCTTCGCACAGAATATTTACCGGTATTTTTCTCTGTACCGCGCTCCACGGCAGTCCCGACGGCTGATTTCCCGATGCCGAAAAGCTCAGTCTTTCCGGGTTATAACTTCTTTTTCCGAATTCTCTTGCCATATACATACCTTCTTTCAGTTTTTGTCTTGCACGGAAAAGCCTTGTTTTTACCGTGCCTTCCGGGATGCCGAGATTTTTCGCAATATCGCAGACGCGCCTGTCTTGCACATAGTACATCAGCAGAACGTTTCTGTATTCCGAAAGAATGAAAGCCATTTCACGGCGAATAGCTGCTATGTCATCTTCCCTTATCATATCGGAAACAAAATCGGAATTGTCCGGAATTTCAAATTCCGAAATATCCGTTCCCGAAAGCTTTTCCCTTGCCTTGTGCTTTTCGGTCGCCCAGCCTGCGTAGATATTGCGCACTATCTGCCAGACCCAGCCCGAAAAGCTGTCGGGACAAGCCCCTCGACGCAGCTGCTCGATTATTCCGAGCGCTATATCCTGCGAAAGCTCCGCCGCCTCCGTTTCGCTGCCAGTCTTTTTCAGGCAGTAATAATAAACTCTTTCAAAATATTCGGAGGTAAATTCACCTATGCGAAGCTCCGCAAGTTCTTTGCCGCCTTTCATTCTCTTCTCGCCCCCTTTCGCTTAAGAAGTATCTGCTTTTCAAATTCGGTTTCAAAAAATTTATCAAAAAAGCTCCGCATATGACGGAGCTTTTTGTTTTCGGGTTATTCCCACTCAATCGTTGCCGGCGGCTTTGAGGTTATATCGTAAACAACTCTGCCGACGCCTTTTACTTCGTTTGTAATCCTTGTGGACATCTTTGTAAGAAGTCTGTAAGGCAAACGCGAATATTCGCAGGTCATAAAGTCGCTTGTCTGAACGGCTCTTATGGCAAGCGTGTAATTGTACGTTCTGAAATCGCCCACAACGCCCACGCTTCTCGAATCGGTAAGCACGCAGAAATACTGGTCGGGATGTACGCTCCTGCAATTGCCTATCTCTTCGCGGACGATAAAATCAGCCTCGCGGAGAATATCAAGCTTTTCTTCGGTGATTTCGCCTATCGTTCTTATGGCAAGGCCGGGGCCGGGAAACGGCTGACGGTTTACAAGGCTGTCCGGCAGTCCGAGCAAACGTCCGAGCTTGCGGACTTCGTCCTTGAAAAGTCCCGAAAGCGGCTCGACAACGCCTTCAAAGCCCAGATCTTTGGGAAGTCCGCCGACATTGTGATGACTTTTTATAACGGCGGATTTGTTCTTTCCGGACTCAACTATATCGGGATAAATCGTTCCCTGCGCAAGAAAATCGGGATGACCGCATTTCTTTGCCTCGTCCTCGAACGTGCGGGCAAATTCCGCGCCGATTATCTTTCTCTTCTGCTCGGGATCGGTAACTTTGCGAAGCTTTTCGATAAAACGCTTTCTCGCGTCGACATAAACAAAGTCGAGATCACGCCCTTCAAATGCGGCGCGGACTTCATCCGTCTCGTTCTTTCTCATAAAGCCGTGATCTATGTAGACGCACACAAGCTGACCGGGGATTGCTTCGGAAAGGAGCGCCGCGCATACGGATGAATCAACGCCGCCGGAAAGTCCGAGCAGAACGCGCTTTTTCCCTACCTGTGCTCTGACGGCTTCCTTCTGCTTCTGAAGATAATCCTTCATTGAATAGTCGCCTTTTGCTCCACAGATTTTATAAAGGAAGTTGTTTATCATATCGATGCCGTGCTCCGAGTTTTCAACCTCGGGGTGAAACTGCACACCGTATATTTTTCTTTCCTCGCAGTGATATGCCGCGCACGGACAAAGCTTTGTATGCGCCGTCACTTCAAAGCCTTCGGGAAGTGCTTTTATCATATCGGTATGACTCATAAGCACCCTCTGAGTGCGGTCAAGACCTTCAAACATAACCGATTTTTTGTCTGTCGTTGCCGCAAGAACGCCGTATTCGCTTTTTTTGCAGGACACAACCTCTCCGCCGAGCATATGGGCGATAAGCTGTGATCCGTAGCAGATTCCCAGAACAGGTATTCCGAGCGAATAGAGCTTTTCGTCGCACTTGGGGGAATCCTCAAGATAAACGCTGTTCGGTCCGCCCGTGAAAATTATTCCTATCGGGTTTATTGTTTTGATTTCATCAAGAGAAATATCGTACGGTTTTATTATAGAATAAACGCCGCACTCTCTCACTCTTCTGGCGATAAGCTCTTTGTATTGCCCGCCGAAATCAAGTATAAGTATCGTTTGATTTTCCATTTTGAACGACCTCGCTGATCCTTTTTTGTATTATGGATTTATATTATATCATCTTTGTTTTCAAATATCTACTGTTTTCGCAATATTTCGATATTTATTTTTCCGCGCCGAGAGAATATTTTTTAAGATAATCGCCGTACATACGCTTGAAATCCGCGCCCTCGCTTTTGACTTCCTTGAGATATTCGTGCATATCGAGCGCGTCATGCTGTGATATTTCTATAACGCAGCCCGCTATATTCGAGCAATGATCCGATACTCTTTCAAGGTTTGTGAGTATATCCGAAAGCACAAATCCGTGCTCTATCGAGCATACGCTGTTCTGCAGGCGTTTTATGTGACGCTTCTTTATTTCGTCGCGCAGATAGTCTACCACCTGTTCGAGCGGTTCGACCATATTCGCCGCGCTTATGTCGTTTTCCGTAAACGATCTCTCCGCAAGATCGAGAATTTCAAGCACTGCCGAGCAAAGAACCTTAAGCTCTTCCTTTGCTTCGTCCGAAAATTCTATTTTCTTGTCAAGCATTTCTTCCGCCGATTCGACAATGTTCACGGCGTGATCCGAGATACGCTCAAAATCTCCGAGAATGTGCAGAAGCTTTGTAACCGAATGACTTTCGCTCTCCGTCATACTTCGGCTTGAAAGCTTTATAAGATACGAACCGAGCATATCCTCGTATTTGTCAGCCTTGTCCTCATAATCGCGGACAAGCTGCGCGTTTTTCCTGTCATAAGAATCGAACAGCTTTATTGCGGTTCTCATTGCGTCAACCGATATCCGGGCCATTTTGGAGGCAACCTCGTTTGCGCGTTCTATTGCGATTGCAGGCGTCGCAAGAAGACGCTCGTCAAGGATGTTCACCTCTTCGTCGTTTTTGCCCTTTACCGTTATCGAAGCGAGCTTTTCAAGCTGTTTTGTAAACGGCGACATCAGAGCGATTGAAAGCAGCTTGAATGTGGTATGCACAACCGCAACTCCCACCATATCTATGGTTTTGTCGGCAAGTCCTATCGACGTCACCTTTTCGAGAATACAATATACAGGAAGCCATACCGCCACGCCGATAATGTTGAAATACAGATGGACAAACGCCGCGCGCTTGCCGTCCCTCGTAGCTCCCGCCGACGATATCAGCGCCGTCACGCAGGTGCCTATGTTCTGTCCCATAACTATCGGTATTGCCATTCCGTAGGTTATCGTTCCCGACACGGTAAGCGATTGCAGAATACCCACCGACGCCGAAGACGATTGCACTATCGCCGTTACGCCGAGTCCCGCAAGAAGACCGAGTATGGGATTTTCAAACATCGTCATAACCGAGCGGAAGCCTTCGTTGTCTTTAAGTCCGGCAACTGAGCCCGACATATATTCTATTCCCGCCATAAGCACGGCAAAGCCGAGAAGAATCGCCGCTATATCCTTTTTTCTGCTGCTGCGCGAAAACATAAGCATACATATGCCCACAAGCGCGATTATCGGCACCCACGTTGTAGTTTTGAACAGCTCGAGAACCGTGCTTACCGACTGTCCGTCTGCGCCTATTTCCGAAAGCGATATAATCCACGCCGTTGCCGCCGTGCCGAGATTGGCGCCCATTATAACGCCTGTCGCCTGAGTAAGCGTCATCGTTCCGGAGCTTACAAAGCCGACCACCATAACCGTCGTCGCCGACGACGACTGGATTATAGCCGTCACCACAAGTCCGAGCAGAAAGCCCTTGAAAGTGTTCGAGGTAAGCTTTCCGAGTATCATTTTCAGCCTGTTTCCCGCACTGCGTTTCAGCGCGTCGCCCATAAGACTCATTCCGAACAGGAACAGCGCCAAGCCGAAAACAAGTTCAAGCATATCAAAAACGTCCATTTTTTCTCCTTCGGGCAAACATCCGCGGTTGACCGTTCAACCGTCCGTCGATAAAAAAAGCACCCGAACCGACCTGATTTCTCGGTCGGCTCCGGTGCATATGGTCAAATCAAAACAGCTTCTATAACAGTTTTCCCACGTTTTTCAATAACCATTCCCATTAAAGCCCTTTTCTTTTTTCATTACTTCTAACCTGATTTTATTTTACTATACATCGGATCAAAAGTCAAGAGAAAATATTACTTTACGGTTACTTTCTTTATCTTCTGCCCCGAAACGGGCTTGTCCGCATAATCGGTTCTTGTGCAGGCTATTTCGTCAAGACAGTCAAAGCCGTCCGTCATTTTTCCGAACGCCGCGTACTGACCGTCAAGATGAGGCGCGTCCTCGTGCATGATAAAGAACTGCGAGCCCGCCGAATCGGGATGACGCGAGCGCGCCATAGATATAACTCCGCGCGTATGTTTTAAGTCGTTTTTCACGCCGTTTGCGGAAAATTCGCCTTTTATCTGCCAGCCGGGACCGCCCATTCCCGTCCCCGCCGGATCTCCGCCCTGAATCATAAAGCCCTTTATAACGCGATGAAAAATAAGTCCGTCATAAAAGCCGGAGGAGGCAAGCTTTTCAAAGTTTTCAACCGTTATCGGCGCTTTTTCGGGATAAAGCTCCAGCGTCATAGTTTTTCCGTTTTCCATTTCGATTATTGCAGTTTTCATACGTTTATTCCCTCCGCTTGTTTTATTTCGTCGTCACGCGGCATATTTTCCTTCGGAAGTCTGTTCCTTACGGCAAAATAGCATATGCAGTGTATCATGAGCGTCACTATCCACGATACAGGATATGAAACATACAGCCAGAAAAGCGAGTGATAATACGCAAAAACGGTGTATATCCATACGATTCTCACTCCGCACACGCCGACCACCGTAACTATCATAGGCATAAGCGATTTTCCCATGCCGCGCATCATTCCGACCATCATATCCATCGCTCCGCAGATAAAATATGTAACCGATATGATGCCGAGTCGTTTCAGTCCTTCGGAAATTACCGTGGGATTGCTGTCGTAAATTCCGACAAGCGGTTCGCCGAGCAGATATACTCCTATTCCGCTGACGACGCCCACAACGGTAACTATTATAAGGCTCTGCGCGCATATTGTGTTTATTCTCTTGTATTGCTTTGCGCCGACGTTCTGACCGGTAAACGTAAGCGCCGCCTGATAAACGGCGTTCATCGACGTATAAACAAAGCCTTCAAGACTGCTTGCCGCCGCGCTTCCCGCCATTGTTATGGATCCGAACGAGTTTATCGATGACTGAATCATTACGTTCGATATAGAGAACACCGAGCCCTGAAGTCCGGCGGGAAGCCCTATCTTCAGCATATCGAGAAGCTCTTTTCCGTATATGCGGAGCTTCTTTATATAAAGTCTGCACGGACCGTCGCTCCTCATAAGGCATATCGTTACAAGCGTCGCCGATATCGCCGTCGAAATGACCGTGGCTATCGCAACTCCCGCAACGTCCATTTTGAAAACTATTACGAAAACAAGGTTCAGCACCACGTTCACCATTCCGGAAAGAATAAGGAAGTAAAGCGGACGTTTTGTATCGCCCGTCGCACGAAGTATGGACGAGCCGAAGTTGTAAAGCATTGTTACCGGAAGTCCGGCAAAATATATTCTGACATAAAGCGCGGACAGGTCTATAACGTCCTCCGGACTTTTCATTATTTCAAGAAGCGGTCTTGCCATAAACACGCCGAATATGCCGACGCCTATTCCGAAAATCACGCTTATGAATATTGCGGTATGCGTCGCGCGCGAGGCTTTTTCTCTGTTGCCCGCTCCGATGGCGTTCGCCACGACAACGCCCGCTCCGACCGACATTCCCATAAGAACGTTTACTATAAGGTTGATAAGCGATCCCGTAGAGCCCACCGCGGCAAGCGACGTATCGCTTCCGTATTTGCCCACGACAATCATATCCGCGGCGTTGTAAAGAAGCTGAAGAATACCCGTAAGCATAAGAGGCACGGAAAAGCTTATCAGCTTGCCGAAAAGCGGTCCGCGCGTCATATCTATTTCATATCTTGCTTTTCTCACAAAAGAAATCCTTTCTGTTTTTTCAAATTACCACATTATAATACATCATACAACAGATTATTGCAATAGTAAAATAAAATAAAACGCGCGGGATTTTATCCCACGCGCTTGTATAAAGTCGCAATGTCAGCCTTTCAGAAGCACATAGAAGGCATACGTCACGGACGAGCCGTCCTCGGCACTCTTTGTTATAAAAAGCTCGGCAATATAATTTCCGCCCTTTATTTTGCCGGAAAGCTCGGATATGCTTACTCTCTCGCCTTCGCCCCCGTCAGAATCCGCACTGTAAAGACTGAGCGTCGCGTTTTCGAGTCGCTTGCCGTCCGACGTTATATATGCGGTATCTCCCATCGCTATTTCCGATATCTTCCCGACAAGCGTCTGCCTTTTGAATCCGCCGAGTATCGCTCTTCCGCACATCACGGCGGTAGTTCCGCCGCCGACAACGGTAGACGACGCTTTTTCGCTGTATGTGCATTCATATTCTTTTCCGCCCGTGACAAAAATCACTTTCGGCGCGGTAAGGCTGATTTCGCTTTTTTCATCATCGGATTTTGTCACGGAAGTCGTGCCCTGCGTTTCGGTTGCGATTTCGGTAGCGGTTGCGGTTGCGGTTGTGACAGAGGTCGTGCCGCCCGACGTGCTTTCCGTAGCATCGCCGTTTTTCTTTGCGCACGATATCATAAGAAAACATAATGCGCACGCAAATATCAATGCCGTGATTTTTTTCATAATTATCCCTCCGTTTTTTTCTCTGCAACAATTAGTCGCACATCACGCCCGATTATCTCACCGAATCGGAAAAAATTTTTTCAGATCCGGCTATCCGAGCAGAACGTCAAGCGCAAACATCATTACAAATCCGAAAATAAGTCCAGTCGTGCCGTGTTTTCCGTCACCGCTCGATTCCGGAACAAGCTCCTGCGCAGTGACATAAAGCATAGCGCCCGCCGCAAAGCTGAGCATCATCGGCATAACAAAAGCAAACGCCGTCGAAAGCATAACCGCAAGAAGCGCCGCCGGCGGCTCGACAAGTCCCGAAAAACAGCCCTTCAGCGCCGCTCCAAGCTTTGTCATTCCTTCTTTTCTCATCGGCAGCGAAATTGCCGCCCCTTCGGGAAAGTTCTGTATTCCTATGCAGAGCGCAAGCGTCAGCGCTTCGCCGTATTCGCCCGTTTCGGCGGCGATCGCAAACGAAAGTCCGACAGCCATTCCCTCCGGAATGTTGTGAAGCGTAACGGCAAGCATAAGAAGCGAATTGCGCTTTTCCCGCGACGTGTCCTCCGCGCCGAATTTATATTTGCACAGCAAAGCGTCTGCTGCGGCTATCGTCGCCGCTCCGAAAATTATTCCGAGCGATATCACCGGCACTCCCGATTTTCCGTCCGAAAGCTCGAGCGCCGGAATTATCATACTCCACACGGAAGCCGCAATCATCACTCCGCCCGAAAATCCGGACATAAACCTCTGCGCCGACGGCTTTGCTTCTTTTCCGAACATAAACACCGTAAAAGCGCCGATACAGGTCATAAAAAGCATAAAACCCGTACCGGCGGATGTCATAAGTAAAGCTTCCTTCATATATATCCACCTATCGTTTTATTGACGCGGACGGTCATAACCGTCCACCTACAATATATTCCGGAGGAAGCTTCCGCGACAGCGCCGCCGTAACATTTTTATGCCACGGCGGCGCATACCGATCGGTTTATCTGCCCGATATATAATTTTTTATCACCATAACGACAACCGTCACAAGTCCGAGCGCAAAAAGCCCGATTATTATGTAACGCTGAAGCCTCAGTCCCTCCTCGGTGTCGTAGGAGGCGAGATCGTCCGCTCTGTCGGTCATACTCTCACTTTCCGTTCCGGCGGCAAGCGCGGCGGCTGAAAAAAGCGTGAATATCATTATAAGCGCTGTCAGAACAGCAAAAAATCTTTTCATACGATAATTCTCCGTAAACTGTTATACGTCGGTCATTATATATCAAAAGCACGCTTTTTTCAATGCTTTTTCAAAAAATTATTTATCTGCCGCTCAAAAAGGCGGGCATTGCGCTCCGAATCGGCAAAAATCGCTTGACACAAGCCCTTTTAATTGATATACTGTTTTTATTGTATAATAAAGCAAAGGTGCGCTTATGAATTCATTGTATAACTGTTTTATAGTAAACCCCGTGGCGGGAGGCGGGCGCGACAAGGAAAAACTCGTCGAGGATATCCGTGCCGCCTGCGAAAAGCACGGCGACGTATACGAAATACATCTGACCTCCGGCATTACGGACGCGGAAAACTTCGTCCGCAGAGAATGCGAAGCAAATCCCGACCGCAAAACAAGATTTTACGCCTGCGGAGGCGACGGAACCTTGAACGAGGTCGTAAACGGAGCCGTCGGCTTTGAAAACGCGGAAATTGCGGCAGTCCCTGCCGGAACGGGAAACGATTTTATAAAATCTTTTTCGGATCACAACGCTTTTATGAATATCGAATCCCAGCTCTGCGGAACGACGGAAAAATTCGATCTTATAAAATTCAACGGAAAATATTGTCTTAATGTTCTCAACATCGGTTTTGACTGCTCCGTCGTCGAAAAAACGAAAAGCATCCGCTCGAAAGTGAACGTTCCGAACGGCATAGCGTATCCGCTCGGCGTTATTTCCGCGTTTTTCGGCCGTTTCGGAAACAATTACTCGATAAAATTCGACGACGACCCCGCACTTGAAAAGAATTTTCTTCTCTGCGCGTTCGGAAACGCAAGAATATACGGCGGAGGCTTCTGCGCCGCTCCGCTCGCAAAGCTGAACGACGGTCTTATAGATGCGTGCATCGTTGAAAAAATATCAAAGCCGAGGTTCATTTCTCTTATAAAGGACTACAAAAAAGGCACGCACATAGTCCGCGACGAGCCGTTTGATTTCATAACGTACAAAAAATGCAGGCATATACGTTTTGAAGCGGAGCAGGAGGTCGGCGTCTGCTTTGACGGCGAAATAGTCCGCCTTAAAAGCATAGATATACAGGCAGTACCGGAGGCGATCCGGTTTGCTGTCCCGAGGGGCTCCGAATGTCTGATTCTCGGCTGAGAGGCGCGTTCGTCCCCGCAGAATAACAAAAACAAAATTTTTCAAAATAATTTTTAATCAGAGGTTTAATACATCATGCCAAGAGAACTTTCAAAAAGCTACAATCCGGGCGAAATCGAAGCTCCGCTTTACGAAAAGTGGTGCGAAAAGGGATATTTCACTCCCTCGCCCGACAAAAACAAACAGCATTTTACCATCGTTATTCCGCCTCCGAACGTCACCGGACAGCTCCATATGGGACACGCCCTCGACGAATCTATGCAGGATACGATAATAAGATACAAGAGAATGCAGGGCTTCTGCACGCTCTGGGTTCCGGGAACGGATCACGCCGGAATAGCGACGCAGATAAAGGTCGAAGAAATGCTCCGCAAGGAAAAGGGACTTTCGCGCTATGACCTTGGCAGAGAAAAATTCGTAGATACCGTATGGGAATGGAAGCATAAATACGGCAACCGTATAATTTCGCAGCTCAAAGCGCTCGGCTCCTCGTGCGACTGGACGAGAGAACGCTTCACTATGGACGAAAATCTTTCCGCCGCGGTGAAGAAAGTATTCGTTTCGCTCTACAACGACGGACTCATTTACAGAGGCTTCCGCATAAGCAACATCTGCCCCCGCTGCGAAACCGCTCTTTCCGACGCCGAGGTCGAACACAGCGACAAGGAGGGCGCATTCTGGCATATCCGCTATCCGTATGCCGACGGAAGCGGCGAAATAATCATCGCAACGACGCGTCCCGAAACGCTGCTCGGCGATACCGCCGTCGCGGTAAATCCCGACGACGAGCGCTATAAGGACAAAATCGGCAAAAAGCTTATTCTTCCGCTTGTGGGCAGAGAAATTCCCGTTATTGCGGACGAATACGTCGAAAAGGATTTCGGCACGGGTGCGGTAAAAATCACTCCCGCACACGATCCCAACGACTTTGAAGTCGGCGCGCGCCATAACCTCGATACTATTCTTGTTATCGACACGAAGGGCAAAATAACCGAAGAGGGCGGCAAATATGCCGGACTTGACCGCTACGAAGCGAGGAAACAGATAGTTGCCGACCTCGAAGCGCAGGGTTACCTTGTAAAGATAGAAAAATATACTCACTCCGTAGGTCATTGCTGCCGTTGCGGAACGGTCGTTGAGCCGCTCGCATCAAGACAGTGGTTTGTGAAAATGGCTCCTCTCGCAAAGAAAGCAATCGAAGTTGTCGAAAAAGGATCAATAGACTTCATTCCCGACCGTTTTTCGAAAATATATATGAACTGGATGAACGGAATTCACGACTGGTGTATTTCGCGTCAGCTCTGGTGGGGACACAGAATTCCCGCATATTACTGCGACGACTGCGGCGAAACGATTGTTTCCGAAACGGACGTTACGGTCTGCCCGAAGTGCAAAGGAACTCACATTCATCAGGACGAGGACGTTCTCGACACATGGTTTTCGTCTGCTCTCTGGCCGTTCTCAACGCTCGGCTGGCCAAACAAAACCGAAGATCTCGAATATTTCTATCCGACGTCGGTTCTTATCACGGGATACGATATAATCACCTTCTGGGTTTCGAGAATGATAACCATGGGTATGTACTGTATGAACGAAAAGCCGTTCGATCACGTTATGATTCACGGTCTTGTCCGCGACTCCCAGGGGCGCAAAATGTCAAAATCGCTCGGCAACGGTATAGATCCGCTTGAAATAATCGACAAGTGCGGCGCGGACGCTCTCCGCTTTGCGCTTCTCACGGGCAACTCTCCCGGCAACGATATGCGTTTCTCCGACGAAAAGATAGAATCGGCGAGAAACTTCACAAACAAAATATGGAACGCCGCCCGCTTTGCTCTTATGAACATTCCGGACGACCTTACCGATACAACGCTTCCCTCCGCCGACAAGCTCGGCATAGAGGACAAATGGATTCTTACAAGACTTTCCGAGCTTACGGGCGAGGTTTGCGAAAATCTTGACAAATATGAGCTCGGAATCGCGCTCGGCAAGCTTTACGATTTCTTCTGGGGAACATTCTGCGATTGGTATGTCGAGCTTATAAAGCCGCGCCTTTTCGATAAGGAAGGCGCGTCACATACAAACGCCTGCCGCGTGCTTTCGTTTGTTCTGCGCACACTTACGGAGCTTCTCCACCCGTTTATGCCGTTTATAACGGAAACGATCTGGCAGCAGCTTCCGCACGAAGGCGAAAGCATCGTGATAACAAGCTATCCGAAAGCGGAAAACATTCCGGCTTTCACTGCCGACGCAGACAGTATGGAGCTTATAATTTCAGCCGTCAAGGCTGTGAGAGCCCGTCGCGCCGAAATGAACGTTCCGCCGTCAAGAAAAGCGAAAATGATAATCGTTTCATCCGAAAAGAACGTATTCAATTCGTCGGCTTCGCCTTTCTTTGAAAAGCTTGCTCAGGCTTCGGGCGTCGAATACGCGGACGATTTCCACGACGATACGGCAATAGCCATAGTTGCGGACAGAGCAAAGATTTTCATTCCTCTTGCCGAAATGGTCGATATAGACGCAGAAATTGCACGTCTTTCCGCGGAGGAAAAGAAGTTTGAAGGCGAGATCGCGCGCATAGACGCAAAGCTTTCAAACGAAGGCTTTGTTGCAAAGGCTCCCGCGGCTGTCGTTGAAGCGGAACGCACAAAACGCGCCGGATATGAAGAAAAACTTGCTTTGGTAAGAGCTTCAATTAAAAAATATCAAAATTAAGTGAGACTTTTTCAAAACTTATTCGACTAATTTACAAAAGCAACAAATACAACACTTTTGAAAGGCGGATAAACAAATGAAAAAATTAGCGGCACTTGCTCTTGCGCTTTGTCTTTTGGCGGCGCTTCTCTGCTCCTGCTCCAAGAGCGAATCGACAATACATCCATCTACCGACAGCTTTTTGGAAGAAACCATCTCCGGCGGCTATAACAAGGTTTCGTATGAATCATACAACAAAGATTCCGGCGACAACATTTTTACCGAACAGAGCGAAAGCTCCTCGGACGATGTCGCGCCGGAACAGAAGCTTATAAAAAAATATTCGGTATCGCTTGAAACAACCGAATACGACAAAGCAAAATCCGAAATAGCTTCGCTTGTGGAAAGCTACGGCGGATACTTCTCTTCTTCAAGCGAGAACGGCGGGAAAATATATTCCGAAGGAAACCGTTCGTCGCGCTACGGCAAATTCACAATCCGTATTCCCGCCGCAAAGCTCGACAGCTTCATATCCGAGCTTGGCGAGAAAGGCAACGTAATCTCGTCAAATCTTTCGACGGAAGACGTCACCGATTCGTATTACACATATCAGTCGCGTCTTGACGCGCTTGCTCTTCAGGAAGAACGTATTCTCGCAATGATGGAAAAAGCGGATTCGCTCGATTACCTTATAAAGCTTGAAGACAAACTCTCCTCTATCCGTTCGGAGATAAACGAAATAAACTACAAAATCAAATATTACGACAAATCCGTTGACTATTCGTATGTAAACATCAGCCTTGACGAAGTCATCGAATACACCGAAGTAAAGGAAGATACCTTCCTTTCCCGTCTCGGAAATGCCGCAAAAAATACTTTTGTGGTTTTCGCAAACGTTCTCGGCGAAATACTTATAGTATTCGTCTGGATAGCTCCCTTTGTCATAGCCGGCATTATCATAGCCGTTGTAGCCATAGCGCTTACAAAACGCAGCAGAAAGAAAAAAGCGGCAAAGAGCAAATCCGAAACGGAAACAAAATAAAAACGGCAAAAGGCTCGCGGAAAGCGAGCTTTTTATTTTTTTATTTCGACACCGCGCTTTGACAAAATCCGCAGGTCTGAAATGATATTATAAATTCAAAGGACAAGCGTTCTTAGAAAGGAGCCTTGAATGGAAAATCTAATACTCGATTTTGCCGATGATACGCTTACAGCCGTTCTTATGGGTGATATGGATCATCACGGAGTTGCAAGCGTAAGAACACGGATAGACGACGCGCTGTTCCGCCTTATGCCGAAAACGCTTTGTATTGAGCTTTCGGGCGTTGAATTTATGGACAGCTCGGGACTCGGGCTTATTCTCGGAAGATATCAGAAAGCCGCCGATCTCGGTATAGAGGTAACGCTCTCGAATCCGTCGCCGCGCACCGAACGGCTGATACTTATGACCGGTATAGACAAAATGATAAAAATAAAAGAAAAGGAGGTGTAAGCCGTGAAAAGAACGGAAATAAACGAAATAAAATGCAGCTTTCTTTCGCTTTCGCAAAATGAAGCGCTCGCGCGCGGAATAATATCGGGATTTCTGCTTCCGCTTGATCCCGACGTGGAGGAGCTTGCCGATCTTCGCTGTGCCGTTTCCGAAGCCGTGACAAACTGCATAGTTCACGCTTACGCAGGTACGGTCGGAAACGTTATCCTCACCGCAAAGGCTTATAGCGACAGAACGGTAAAGATAACCGTCTGCGACAAAGGCTGCGGAATAGAGGACGTTGAAAAAGCACGTCAGCCGCTTTATACAACGCTTCCGGACGAGGACAGATGCGGAATGGGATTTTCCATAATGGAAAGCTTTTCCGACAGGCTCACCGTCACCTCAGAATCGGGAAAAGGTACAAAAGTAACAATGATACGCCGCCTTTCCGATCCCGCTCCCGCTACATAAAAGGCGGATGCTCTCCGCCCGTAAATAAGGGGTGCATAAAATGGCTGATCTTGAATCTGTTTCAAAGGATGAAAATCTCGATCTTATAACTCTCGCTCAGTCTGGCGACAGACAAGCGCTCGAAAAGCTTATAACTCAGAATATGGGACTTGTAAAAAACATCGCGCGACGCTTTATGGGGCGCGGCACGGAATACGAGGATCTTGTTCAGATAGGCGCCATAGGTATGATAAAAGCCGCCAAAAGCTTCGATCACAGCTTCGGGACGGTATTTTCCACCTATGCCGTTCCGCTCATTATAGGCGAGATAAGGCGCTTTCTGCGCGACGACGGAATGATAAAGGTAAGCCGCGACATACGCAGGCGCGGCACAATTATAATGCGTGAAAAAGAAGCGTTCGCCGCAGAGCACGGCAGAGAGCCGAAAATATCCGAGCTCAGCGAGCTCTGCAAAATGACAACCGAAGAAATCGTCTATGCGCTCGACGCCGTTTGTCCCGTATATTCGATAAACGAAACGCTCGGAAACAGCGGCGACGACGACGGTGCCACGCTTGAAAGCTTTATCGCGTCGGATCGTGACGAAATAGAAAAAACAACAGACCGCCTTGCGCTGCTCGGAGCTGTCGAAGGTCTTGACGATATGAGCAAAAGCATAATCAGACTCCGCTTTTTCCGCGAGCTTTCACAGCAGCAGACCGCAAAAATACTCGGGCTTACGCAGGTAAAAGTATCGCGTGAGGAGAAAAAAATATTCGAAAAGCTGCGAAAACAGCTGTAAACCACAGGTTTATTGACAAATTTTCCGCGATATGATATCATAAGCTCATCACGGGACGCCGTGAAATAAACTATGAAAAGCCTACAAATAAAAAGTCAAGAGGAGATTCGAAAAAAACAAAAAATTTTATGCAGAGGCATTGAGAGTAAAAAAGAGCAAGACAAAAAGACCGCCACGCAAGCCGGTCAAAAAACAGGTAGCA
>CAVEFC010000010.1:0-41996 GCA_963614875.1 uncultured Eubacteriales bacterium
GCCGCAAGAAGCGGAAAATGTAAGTTTTTCCGCCGCTTGCGGCAAAATTTTTTGTTTTTTCGCAAAAAATATCGTAAAATTATTGACTTTTATGTTATACTACTGTATAATACAAACGTACAGTTTTCAGCTATCAAGTACGCATTTTTACATACAGTAAGGAGTGAATCTTTTCGTGAAAAAGCTTCCCGATACAGAATTTGACGTGATGAAGGTCGTATGGGACAATACTCCCCCCGTAACTACGACAATGATAATGGAGCAGCTCGGCACCGCGCGCGGATGGCCGGTTCCCGCACTTATAACAATGCTTACCCGTCTTAACGAAAAAGGCTTTGTCTATTCCGAAAAGAAAGGCAAAATGCGTTACTATTATCCGCTTGTAAAAAAATCCGATTACATAGAATTCATAACAAAAGAATTTATGTCAAAATATCACGGCGATTCGTTTACAAGCTTTTATTCGACATATTATGACGTAAGAATGATAAGCGATGAAGCCCTTGACGCTTTTGTAGCATGGGTAAAACGCAGACGCAGCGAATTCCGTCGCTATCACAGCGACAACTGATCGTCAGGCGCCGTATTTTACGTCTTTTGAAAAACCGTGAACAAAACCTGAGCTGTCGGCGGAGCATATATCTCCGCCGATTATTTTTCCTTTGTAAACAAGAAGATTGATATATACATCGCCCTCATAGCCTTCATAATTGGTTATTTTATATGTATATCTTGTTACTTCTTTGCCCTTATACTGCGAAAGGCTGAGTCCCTGCTCTTTCTGCATTTCGTTATAGCCGGTATATACCGTGTCAAATTCCGAAGGGACGGTTACCTGAACCTCTTCTACCGGACTTTCGTCAACCGTCCAGCCAAGCGCGGAAATAAACGCCGTTCTGTCGCTGTTTGAATAAATTCCGGAATAATTTATTCCCTTTGTCGCGGTCTGGACGTCATATTTCGGAATAAGCGCCACAAGGGTTATCATCGCGGCGACGGAAAGCACCACGGCAAAAACAAATTTTATCGTCTGCGAACGTATTGAATATATGAACATAAAAAATGCCTCCTTTGAGTTTCTCACGGAATATTTATTCCGCGGGAGCTTTTTTTATTACATCAAACGATACAATATCGAAGATTTTCCCGTCTTTTTCCGCTCTGCACGGCAAAAGACTGTTTTTTGATATGTATACCGTTCCCTGCTCCGACACGCAGACGTAAACGTCGGCGCCGCCCGGAGCTTCCTCTATCACCTTCCACACGCTGCCCGTATCAAACCTGAACGTTTCATACACGGCAAGTATCGTCGGAGGAATACAGTCAAGCTTTATTTCAAGCCCCTCGGACAAAAGCACTGCGCGCTCGCCGTTCGGTATATATACCGCGCCGCCCGCGGATATTTTCATTTCATCGCCGGATTTATTTACTGAATATTCCGTTCCGTCGCCGGATTTTATCACGGCGGAAAAATCTCCGCTTTCATAGCTTAAAAGCGCGCTCATATCGGGCGTCTGAGAGCATCCGCACAGCGACGCAAGCAGAAAAAGCAAAATTGCCATCGCCGTCGTTTTTTTCAAAATATCACCCCCGTTTTTTCGGACATAATGATGAATATGCACAGCTTCTTATCAATATTCTCACTTGAAAAATCTTTCGGCATATGATACAATACCGATATACTCAAAAAAATATCTTTCCGGAGGTTATTTATAATGACGCTTGTCGTACTTGCAGCAGGAATGGGAAGCCGCTTCGGCGGTGTAAAACAGCTCACACCGCTTACCGATAACGGAGAATTCGTAATAGATTTTACGGTGTTTGACGCGGTTCGTGCCGGATTTGACCGGATAATGTTTATAATAAGGGAAGAGCATCGGAAAGCTTTTGACGATACGATAGGAGCAAGAATAAGAAACAGCGGCGTAAAGGTTGAATATGTGTATCAGACCTTTGCCCTGCCCGAAGGCTTTACCTTCCCCGATGGAAGAAAAAAGCCGTGGGGAACGGCTCACGCCATAATGTGTGCCGGAAACGTGGGCGACAACTTCGGCGTCGTGAACGCGGACGATTTCTACGGCTATGAAACCTTCCGTCTGCTTGCGGATTTTCTACGCACGGCAAAGGACGACGAAAAAGCCCATTACTGCTCCGTTGCATACAAGCTTGAAAATACACTCAGCGAAAACGGAACGGTTTCGCGCGGAATATGCAAAGCAAAGGACGGCTATCTTGTTTCGCTCGACGAAAAAACAAAGATAGAGCGTCGCGGAGATATCGCCGTAAACACAGAGGACGACGGCACTCAGACGGAGCTTCCTCTCGACTGCACCGTTTCGATGAACTGCTTCGGCTTTACGCCGTCGTTTACGGGAAAGCTTGAAAAACAGTTTGAAGAATTTCTCCGCAAAAACGAAAGCGACCTTTCAAAATGCGAATTTTATCTTCCGACCGCCGTCCAGACGCTTATCGAAAGCGGCGAATGCGACGTAAAGCTTTATCGGTCACCCGCAAAGTGGATGGGCGTGACATACCGCGAAGACAGCGAAGCTTTTTCACGCTTTATAAAAGAACAGCGCTCGCTCGGAAACTATCCCGATAAGCTTTGGAAATAACATACTCCAAAAGCGTTTCGTGCCTGAAAAAATCAATGGCGCGAAACGCTTTTTTGTTACAAACGCAAAAAAATATTCTTAAAATATTATCAATTTGACGATTGTATTTATATACATCCGTATGATATAATTATTCGGACTTACAAATAAAATTTATATTTATTTCAGGAGGAAAAACATGCTTAAAAAAGCGTTATCGTTTTTTGTGGCGGCTGTGCTTTTGCTTGCGGCAATTCCAATGGCGGCGTCAGCAGCCGACATGGCAGAGTACAGCTACTCGGAAATCAAAAAAGTATATGAGGGCTATACGCCCATTCCGCTTCTCGTAATAGTTATAAACTTCGATGCGGACGGCGACGGAAAGGACGCTTACCTTGAAGGAAAAAGCACTACAAATTCAAGCTCCGACGCATATAAGGAGCAGTGGGCTCATTCCGAAGAATCCTATTGGGCGCAGTCACTGTTCGGCGACGAAGGCAGCACGATGAAAAACTACTTCAAGCTTATGTCAAACGGCAACTTCTGGTGGGAGCCCGCCGAAGAAACCTACGGCGAAGAAAACAACGGCGTGGTTTATGTAACGCTCAATATGCAGCATCCCGGCACATCGGGAAGCGACAGACCGGCTACGGTGGGCAATGCAAGAATTCCCGCGATAAACGAAGCCGCAAAATATGTTGACTTTTCAAAATACGATAAAAACGGCGACGGTGTAATCACATGGGACGAGCTTACGTTCCTTTACATCTGCGGCGGACGCAGCACAAAATTCACCTCGTCCCCCATCGGAAGCAGCGTCTGGGGTATTCACAGCTTCAAATCGGACAGCACGGGCTGGTCTACAACGCAAAACGGCGTTACCCTTTGCAAAACAAGATATGCCGCGGTCGGAGAAATGCAGAATGACGGCAAACCCCTTTCGTTCGGCTCGATAGCGCACGAGCTCGGTCACGTTTTAGGCGCTGATGACCTTTACACTCTCGGCGGATATACATGGAACGGCGGTCCCGGCGATCTTGCGCTTCAGGGCGGCGGCTCTGGACTGGGCTCAAACAAAGGCGCAAGAGCGGGTACCGCTCCTGCGGCGATAGATCCCTATTACCTTATAGACTACGGCTTTGAAACGCCCACAATTGTTCAGGACGGAACGTACACTCTTTACTCGCGCGAAAGCACAAAGGGTGATTACAACATCATCAGAATAAACACGGCAAATCCGGACGAATATTATCTGATAGAGAACAGATATACAACCGACGCATCAAGCTATGACGCCATAAGTCCCGATGCAAGAGGCATTATTATCTGGCATATTGATGAAACCGTAATGAAATCCGGCGTGCCGGTAGGATACAAGGGCGCGGCTCACGCCCCGGGCATCACGCCGCTTTATCCGAACGGCAACACCGGCGGCAGCTCTTACGACTGCTGGAGCAGCAAAGACGGAAAGAACCTTTTCGATTGTCACAATTTCAAGTTCGTGGGTGCGGGAACATGGTACACCCTTATGACAGAAGAGGAAGCGGCACAGCTCAACCTCAAAATCGAAATGCTCTCCGCTTCCGGCAACGAAATGCAGATCAAGGTCAGCGGCACGGTAGATGTGCCCGTAACCTTCAAGGCGTCCGCAACCACAACAATCGACACGATAACCATTGCCGGCAGAGTTACCGAACTCAACTGCGGAACGCTCAACATGATAACCGCAACGGTATCAAAGAGCGCGGACGGCTCAAATCCCGTTGCTACGGGATATATAAAGCCCGATGAGGCAGGCGCTTTCAGCTATGATTTCACAGGTCTTGACGACAAATCGACATATTATGTCACGATTGTGGCAAAAGGCTCGAAGGGCGAATCGACAAAATCAATCAAGGCTTATACAAAAGCTCCTCCGAAGGTCAGAACGGACGATTACTCCGTATATCTTTACAAGGGAATGACAACCGCAAACAGACCTTACGAGGTAACCGTAAAGTGCGGACAGCCCCTCACATACAGCTTCCCGATGACAAAGACGCTTGAAAAATTCGGCGGCTGGTATTACGATACAGAATGTACGCAGGTCTACGATATGTCGTTTACAAAAACCGACTGCGAACCGATGTATCTCTATGCAAGATGGATCTTAAACGAAGAAGCGGTCACGCTCAAAATCGTCGGCGCGAAATCGAAATATATGATATTTGCGGTAAAGGTCGGCGAAACGTTTGTCCAGCCCGTTCTCGAAGACAACGACGGAAAAGCATTTATAGGCTGGTATCTCGATTCCGGATTTACTCAGGAATATGATTTTTCGACTCCCACCTCCGAAGCCGGAGAGCTTACGGTCTACGCAAGATGGGAAGGCGACGAGCCCACGCCCGTTGAAACAACGACAGAAACAACCACAACAGCCGTAACATCGGCGCAGACAACAACAGCCGAAAGCACATCGACCTCGGGCAAAAGCGGAAGCGGTTGCAAATCCGTAATAGGCGCAGGCACTTCCCTTGCGGTTATATGCATAATAGGCACGGCTCTTGCTCTCGGAAAAAAGAAAGAAAAGCAGCAATAATCCCATAAAAGCGGCGAAAATCGCCGCTTTTATTTTTAATTTCTATTGTCATTTCCGCCGTGATGTGATATAATGACTTTTGTAACAACAAAACTCCGTTGTCGGAGAAAGGATAATTATAATGAACAATCTTCACCTTATATGCAATGCGCATATAGATCCCGTATGGCTTTGGGAAATAGAAGAAGGCGTTGCCGAAACGCTTTCGACCTTCCGCGTAGCCGCAGATTTCTGCGACGATTACGACGGTTTTATATTCTGTCACAACGAATCGATGCTTTACGAATGGGTTGAAAAAAACGATCCCGTTCTTTTCGGAAGAATAGTCCGCCTTGTAAAAGAAGGCAAGTGGCACATAATGAGCGGCTGGTATCTTCAGCCCGACTGCAATCTTCCCTGCGGCGAAAGCTTTGTACGTCAGATACTCGCCGGAAGATATTATTTTCTTGAAAAATTCGGGGTTGAGCCGAGAACAGCCATAAATTTTGACGCTTTCGGTCATTCGCGCGGACTTGTTCAGATAATGAAAAAAGCAGGCTACGATTCATATATTTTCTGCCGTCCCGAGCCGGATATGCTCGATCTCCCCTCCGATACTTTCAACTGGGTGGGGTTTGACGGTTCGAAGATTGCCTGCTGTCGCGCATACAATTCATACGAATCGCACAGAGGCGAGGCAGACGAAAAGATAAAAGGCTGGATGGAGCTTCACCGCGGAAAAAAGGTCGGTATGGTGCTGTGGGGAATAGGCGATCACGGCGGCGGCCCTTCGAGAATAGACCTTAAAAAGATCGAAGAGCTGAAAAAGAGCGAGAAGGAATTCAATCTTATTCATTCGACGCCCGAAGCCTTCTTTGACGAGCTTGCAAAGTCCGGAGAGAAGCTTCCCGATTACAGCGGACTTATGAATCCCCGCTATACGGGCTGCTACACTACGATGATGCGCACAAAGCAGATTCATCGCAGGCTTGAAAACGAGCTTTATATGACGGAAAAAATGTCCGCGCACGCGCTTATGGCAGACGTTTCGGATTACCCCTCCGAAGCCATTGAAAAAGCCACAAAGGACCTTATGCTTGTGGAATTTCACGATATTCTTCCCGGCTCGGCAATAGAGCCTGTCGGCGAATATGCTCAGGCGGTCGCCGGTCACGGACTTACCGAGCTTCGCCCCGAAAAGATAAAGGCGTTCCTTGCGCTCTGCTCAGACAAGGCGAAAGCCGAGGACGGCACAATTCCCGTTTTCGTTTACAATCCGCATCCGTATGAGGTTGATGAAACGGTCGAGGTGGAATTCCAGCTTCCCGACCAGAACAAAAATCCCGCGCTTTATTCCGTGCCGCATGTTTACAGCGGCGGCATCGAAATACCCTGTCAGCGCGAGCACGAAATGTCGAACTTCAATGTCGATTGGCGTATAAAGACGGTATTCTTTGCAAAGCTTCCCGCAGGAACTATGAGCCGCTTCGATATAAAAATGGTGCTTTGCGAAAATCCCGAGCCGCCCGTTCAGCCCGAAGGCGATAAATTCGTATGGGACAACGGAAAGATGAAGATCACCGTCAACCTGAAAACCGGTCTTATAGACGGATACGAGGCAAACGGAAAAGTCGGCCTCGGAAAGGATTCTCTCCGTCCGCTCGTAATAAAGGACGACGAAAACTCGTGGGCGCACAAGGAAAAATCCTTCCGCAACGTAAAAGGCGAATTTACTTTGATGGACGAAGAAAAAGCCGCCGAATTTTCGGGAATAATAAACGGTAACCGTCCTCATTCCGTCCGCATAATCGAAGACGGCGCCGTGCGTACCGTCGTCGAGGCGCTTTTCTCCTATCACGATTCGTTCCTTGCAAGAAGATATTATTTCCCGAAGAATTCCTCCGAATTTACCGTAAAGGATAAAGTTTACTGGAACGAAAAGATGACGATGCTCAAGCTTTCGCTCAATACCGTCCGCGGCGATACGTTCATAGGTCAGACGGCATACGGCAGCGAAACGCTTCTTACAAACGGCGACGAAATGGTAAGCCAGAAATGGAACCTTGTTTCCGACGGCAAGACGGCGCTCACCGTCATAAACAGCAGCACCTACGGCTCCGATTACAAGGACGGCGAGCTTCGCATAACGTGTCTGCGTTCGCCCGGCTATTCCGCCGGAAAGAGCGACTTCTCCGTCCGCAAGCCTTATATAATGGAGCAGGATCGCTTCTCGCCGTTTATAGATCAGGGCGAACATGACTTTACGTTCACCGTAAAGGTCGGCGACGACAGCGAAAGAAAAGCGCACATCGAGCGCGAAAGCGCTGTATTTGCGGAAGCTCCCATGGCGCTTTCGTTCTTCCCTACGGGCTGTGCAAAGGAAAAGGAAAATACCATAAAGCCCTTTGCCGTGCTTTCCGACGACGTTATAACGCTCGCCGTATTCAAGAAAGCCGAAAGAGGCGACGATTTTATCATCCGCCTTTTCAATTCTACGTCGGAGCTGCGTAAAACGGTTCTTACGCTTCCCGCAATAAGCTTTGAAAAAGAATTTACGCTCGGCGCATACGAGATAAAAACGCTTCGCATAAATCTTTCCACAAAAGAAGTAAAAGAAGTTTCTCTTACGGAAAAATAAATCTGAAAGGAACTACGGCTTTGAAAATATTTCTTGACTCCGCCGATACGGAAAAAATAAAGCGCGCGCTTGACTTTTATCCGATCTGCGGCGTAACGACAAATCCGACGATCATATCACGTCGGAAGTCGGAGCTTCTTCCGCTGCTGAAGGAGCTTCGCAAAATCACGAAAGGAAAGCTTCTGTTCGTTCAGGCGACGGCTGAAAACTCCGACGCCATTGTGCGCGAAGCGCATATGATATGCGATGCTCTCGGCAAAGATATCTGTATAAAGATACCCGCGACGGAGGAAGGCGTCCGCGCGATAAAGCTTCTTGCGGCAGAGGAAATAAGCACTACCGCAACTGCTGTATACACCGTAGGACAGGCTATGCTTTGCGCGGCGGCAGGCGCCGATTATGTTGCGCCGTATATGAGCCATATAGACAATCTTTGTCTTGATTCCGCCGAAATCGCCGGAAATATGGAAAAGCTTTTCCGCGAGCATTACCCGAAAACTCATGTGCTGGCGGCAAGCTTCCGCGTGGCAGAACAGATAATCCGCGCCGCGCTCTGCGGCGTCGGAGCGTTCACCGTCACGCCCGAGATGCTGCCCGTGCTTATTTCAAGCAACGGCACAGTTGCGGAGCTTGAATCATTCAGGGCAAACTGGTCAGCCGTTTACGGCGAAAAATCCGTCGGCGACCTTATAAGATAACAAAGGAGAACATCATGCTGAGGCTTGAAAACGAATTTCTGTCGGCGCGTATAAATCCCGTCGGCGCCGAGCTTTCCTCGCTTGTAAAAAAGGATACGGGAAGAGAATATATCTGGCAGGCTGAGCCTTCCGTATGGGGACGTCACGCTCCGCTTCTGTTTCCCGCGGTCGGAAGAATGAGCGGCGACAGCTTTGTTTACGAAGGCAAAAAATATTTTATGCAAAAGCACGGCTTTCTTCGCGGAAGCACCTTTGAAATAATATCAACGCAGGAAACGTCGGTTCTTTTGCGTTTTTCGTCAAACGAAAAAACGCTTGCGGTGTTCCCCTTCGATTTTGATTTCGATGCGGAATACAGTCTTTGCGAAAATACTCTCCGTCAGCGTCTTACCGTGAAAAACAAGGGCAACGGCAATATGTATTTTTCCGTCGGTGCGCATCCTGCGTTTTTCATAAGCATAGGAGATATTCTCCGTTTTGAAAAGCCGGAAAACGCAATCCTGCCTTATCTTGACGGAAACGATATGGCAGGCGATCCGTCAGACAGTATTGAGCTTAAAAACGAAAGCGATATTCTGCTTTCAAAGGAGCTTTTCGAAAAAGGTTCTCTTGCACTCGAAGCTCCGAAATCGACCTATGCCGAGCTTGTCGGAAAGGACGGTGCGCCTTATCTCCGCGAGCATTTCGGCAAAACGCCGATGCTCTGGCTTTGGGCAAAGCCCGCCGCGGAATTTGTCTGCATAGAACCTTGGAGCGGCTCGGACGAACGCTGTCCGACAGAGGAGCTTGAAAACAAAAAGGGTATTCTCCGCCTTGCTCCCGAAGAAAGCTTTACTCTCCCCGTCGATATCGAAATCCTCTGACCTGCTTTTCTTCTCAAAGAAAAGCAGGCACCATACTTTTCTTTGGAAAAGAAAAGTAGGCAAAAGAAACTTCGGTTAAATTGCTTTGTGCAGATTTTTCAGTATCTGCGCTGACGGGACTTATTAAAAAAGCAAAAGAAACTTCGGTTATCGGGAATGATATGCAGATTTTTTGATACCTGCGCAGACAGGACTTATTAAAAAAGCAAAAGAAACTTCGGTTATCGGGGACGATATACAGATTTTTCAGTATCTGCGCCGACGGATGAGGCGTATGCAAGCAAAAAACGCACGGAATTTCCGTGCGTTTTTATTTTTACTCTCTTTATTTTCCCGAATGAACCGTGTAGGTCGTAACGTCGGTAACGGTTTCGCCGTCTATCTGCAATGCTGTCGGACGGTCGAATTCAACGGTTATTTCGTGTCCTGTGAATACCTTTGTCATTTCCGTATGCTTTATATGCTCGCCCTTGAAAATCGACGGAAAGACCATAAGCGTTTTCAGCTTTGACGCACCGTAAAACAGCACAACGGAAAGCGATCTTTTTGTGTTGAGTCTGTCCTGTGCGGGAGCGATCATCATTCCGCCGCCGTAAAAGCGACCGTTCATTGACGGCGCAAGATAAACCTTTCGGAATTCGTGCGTAACGCCGTCAACCGTAACCTTTGCGTTCACGGGCTTGAAGAAAAACAAAAGTCCTTTTATCGCAATTGAGGTATAATTTACGGGCTTGTCGGAGCGCGCTCTCTGTCTGTCGCCCTCCTCACAGCAATAGCCGTCTATTCCGTAGCCTATACCGTTTACAAACGGCTGAGTTTTTCCTTTTACCGTCACGGTCGGAAGCTTTTCTATGTACGGGTTGAGCTTTATAAATCCGTTTACTCTGACAGCCGTATCCTTTACGTCGTTATAGAAATCGTTGCCCGAGCCTGCCGGATGATAAAACACATCCTTTGTCAGATTTTTTCCGTAAACGTCGCAGGCAAAATGATTTATCGTTCCGTCGCCGCCCGTAAGCACTATCGTATCGTCGCCCGACGCATTGATATAAGCTTCCATATCGGATATTTTCGTAATATCCTCGAAGCTTATTCCGTCGCCGTAAGTGACTTTCAGCTTTTCGGCTTCAGCCTTTCCGTTTTTATTGTTTGCCAGCGGATTGTAAAGCACTCGTATCATTTTGTATTTCTCCTTTTTCATTCAAAAAATCTGCAATAAGCCGTCTTGCTTCGTTTGAAACATCTATCGCGCGTCTGCCGCACACTCTTTCCTTCGGAATCACCGAAAGGATATCCACATAAACGTCGGTATGACGCAACGGGAAATTCTTATGTATTTTTTCCGTTCCGCGCACACAGCATACAACCACCGGACACGCCGCTTTTTCGGCTATGAGAAAGCATCCGTGCTTGAATTCGTCCATCTGTATACAGCGCGTTCTGTGACCTTCGGGAAAAAGTCCCACGGGGCAGGTTTCCGTTTTTATAAAATCGACGGCGCGCTCCACGGTGCGAAATGCGTTTTTGGGATTTTCCCTGTCTATTTCAAGGTAACAGCACCGGCGCATAAACCGCCTTCCTATCGGTATTCTGAAATTCGAGGGCTTTGATATGTATGCTATATTTCTTCCGCCGGCGGCGGCACATTCAACCATATTGTCAAAGTTTGAGCGATGGTTTGAAACAAGCAGATAACAGCCCTCCGGCAGCATTTTTGTTCCGCTTGTGTGCAGATAAATTCTGAAAAGTCTTATCACGCCGTCATATATTACGGCAAACATTTTTTCATAAAATTTACTCGGCTTATCGTAAACTTTATTCGGATTTATAAACAGGCAGGATAAAATTATCACCGCCCAGAAAAGTATTCCGAGCGCAAGATACGTTCCGCAGAATGCCGCCGGAATAATCCACACATCGCTTATTCCGCCGATAAAAAACACCCCGAACAGCACCGCCGAAATAAGCGAGATAACCGTAAATATTATTCTTGATTTCATAATTATGAAGTCATCCCTTTCATGTTTGACGTTTAACATTATACAATATCCGTCGCATTTTGTCAAATTTTCAGCAAAAAAAGTTTTTGCCATAACAAAAAAGTAACAATTTGCGCCCGTATAAATATCATATGAATATATTTTATTCATCGGAGGCGGCTGAAATTGACGAAAAAAACCGCATATCTTTCAAAAACCTATAAAAAACTGCCGATAGTAATCGAGCGCGGAAAAGGGAGCCTTGTCTTCGATTGCGACGGCAAAGCGTATATCGATCTCGGCGCGCAGACGGGCGTGAACCTTTTCGGCGCGTCGGACGAAATATGGATTGCCGCGGTGAAAGCGCAGCTTGAAAAAATCGCGCACATTTCAAATTCGTATCTGTCCTATCCTCAGCTTTCCCTTGCGAAAATGCTCTGCGAAAAAACGGGCGCGGACAACGTTTTCTTTTCAAATTCCGGCGTGGAGGCAAACGAATGTGCGGTAAAAGCCGCACGAAAATATTCCGCCGACGCATACGGCGGCGAAAGAAACATCATATCGACGCTGAAAAACAGCTTTCACGGAAGAACGATAACTATGCTTTCGGCGACGGGACAGCGCCGTTTTCACCGCGATTTTGCTCCGCTCACCGCAGGATTTTTATACATCGATCCCGAAAAGCCCGAGGAGCTTTTCCGTACCGCGAAAAGCGGAAGGCTCGCCGCCGTTATGATCGAATGTGTGCGCGGAGAGGGCGGCGTTCTGCCGCTTCCGCAGGCTTTTGCCGACGCAATAAAGGAGGTGCAAAGGGATTCCGGCGTTCTTCTGATCTGCGACGAGGTGCAGTGCGGAGCCGGCAGATGCGGAAAATTTTTTGCATACGAAAATTACGGTCTTTTGCCCGACATAGTGACTATGGCAAAGGGGCTCGGCGGCGGACTTCCGATCGGCGCGACGCTCTTTTTCGGCGGGATAAAAGACGCCTTGGGAGAGGGGGATCACGGCTCCACGTTCGGCGGAAACGCCTGCGCCTGCGCCGGCGCGAAAAGCATCGTTTCCCGAATAGACGAAGCGCTTTTTTCCGAGGTGAACAGAAAATCATCGCTCGTTTTCGACGCGCTGAAAAGCGCCCGCGGCGTTCGCTCCGTCCGCGGAAAAGGTCTTATGGCAGGTATAGAAACCGAGGCTCCGCCAGAAAAGGTTATGGCGATGTGCGCGGAGCGCGGAGTGCTTGTGACCGTCGCAGGCGGCTGTGTGCGGCTTTTGCCGGCGCTGAACATTCCCGAAGGTCTGCTTATGCGCGGAACGGAAATTATCAAAGCCGTGCTTGCGAAGGCAAAATAAAAAAACGGAGGAAGCGGTTTTTCGCCTCCTCCGGAGCTTTATTCAAGGTGATGCTTTATAAGATTGTATATCATATCCATCGCGACCTGATTGTGTCCGCCCTCGGGAATTATGATGTCGGCAAACTTTTTGCTCGGCTCGACAAACGCCTCGTGCATCGGTTTTACCGTCGCCATATATTGATTTATCACCGATTCAAGCGTTCTTTTTCTTTCGTTTACGTCGCGGACTATCCGTCGAAGTATTCTTATGTCGGCGTCGGTGTCGATATATATTTTTATATCCATAAGACTGCGAAGGCTCGGCTCGGCAAGGACAAGTATTCCGTCTATAACCAGCACCGACGTAGGCTCTATTCTGCGCGTTTTTTCGCTTCTGTCGTGAATCATATAGTCGTAAACGGGACATTCGACAGCCTTTCCGTTTTTTAGCTGCGCTATATGCTTTGACATAAGCTCCGTATCGAACGCGTCGGGACAGTCGTAGTTCTGCTTTGTTCTTTCCTCATACGTTTTTTCGTGCTGAGCTTTGTAGTAATCGTCGTGACGCAGAAGCGTTACATCTTTCCCGAACTTTTCCGCTATACGCTCTGCGACCGTGCTTTTTCCGCTTCCGGAGCCTCCCGCTATGCCGATTATAAGCATTTTCTTCATAAAATCAACCGCCTCCGCCCGTAATGGAAATATGTCGTTTTTTCAAGTATAGCACATCTTCCCGTCGCCGTCAACGCGGATTTTGACAATATGCTTGAATAAATTTCAATCGTATGATAAAATAATTAAAAATCTGTTGCTCGGAGTAATTTTTATGGATATAAAGAAAATCGTATCGGAAATGACCACAGAAGAAAAGGCTGCGCTTCTCACGGGCGCAAGCTCGATGACAACCGCCGGAATAGCTCGGCTCGGTATCGAAAGCCGCAGATTTTCCGACGGCACGGCGGGCGTGCGCGCAGAGCCGGAGGACAACTGCGTACTGTTCCCCGCCGTCAGCTGCGTCGGCTCCTCGTGGGACAGGCAGTCGGCAAGAAAGCTCGGACGTGCCATGGGAAAAGAATGTGCGCATCACGGAATATCGGTGATACTCGGCCCCGGGATGAACATAAAGCGCAATGCGCTCTGCGGCAGAAATTTTGAATATTATTCGGAAGATCCGGTTATCACGGGCGAGCTTGCGTCGGAGTTCATACTCGGACTCAGAGACGAGGGCGTCTGCGCCTGCCCGAAGCACTTTGCATTGAACAATCAGGAAAAGCACCGTCTTGACACAAGCGTTGAGGTTGACGAGCGGACAATGCGCGAAATATATCTGCGCGGCTTTGAAATCGCGGTAAAAAAGGCGCGTCCCGACACGCTTATGTGCGCCTACAACAAGGTAAATTCCGTATGGTGTTCAGAAAACAAGCACCTGCTCCGTGACATACTCAAGGACGAATGGGGCTTTGACGGGGTTCTTGTTTCCGACTGGGGAGCCGTACACAACATCTGCAGGGCGATAGAAGCGGGGCTTGACCTTCAGATGCCGCAAAACGCAAACATAATATCCGAAATAAAAGAAGGGCTTGCAAACGGAACGCTCTCGGAAAAAGCGCTTGACAAAGCCGTTGAAAGAGTTCTGCGGTTTGCTGCCATTCCCGCACCGAAGGAAACCGAAGCTT
Source organism: uncultured Eubacteriales bacterium (assembly GCA_963614875.1). Classification (GTDB taxonomy): domain Bacteria; phylum Bacillota; class Clostridia; order Oscillospirales; family CAG-272; genus CAG-841. Next base: position 14,334 of record CAVEFC010000010.1, read on the forward strand.
ACAATCGTGAGGCTTTGCACGAAGCCGCAAAGGAGGTTGCGGCGGTGGGAATAGTTCTGCTGAAAAACGAAAACAAATCGCTTCCGCTGACGGAGAAAAAGTACAAAAAAATATATGTCGTAGGCGAATATGCCGTGTCGCCGCTTGTTCAGGGACAGGGCAGCGCGGAGGTGCATCAGTCGGAAAATCACACGGACATTCCGCTCGAAGAACTCAAAAAGCGCCTTCCCGACTGCGAAGTCGAATATATACAGGCGTATAAGAAAGGCGAATTCTCCCCCGAAATGCTCTGGCCGGGCGTGTGGGATTTTCGTCGCAGGGTAGCGGGCGGCGACGCCGTAATAATGTTTGCAGGAGCGATGGAATCCGAGGACACGGAGAACTTCGACAGGCGTACTCTGCTTTTGAATCCCAATTATGAAATGTTCATTGAGGGCGCGTGCAAGGTAAACGGAAATGTCATCATCGTTTTGCAATCCGGCGGAGCAATAACCCTTGACGACTATTGCAAAAACAAATCCGCCGCAATAGTCTACGCCGGACTCGGCGGCGAGGCGGCGGGCAGCGCTCTTGCGGATGTTCTCTGCGGAATAATAAATCCGTCCGGCAGGCTTTCCGAAACCTTCCCGACGGAAGCGAGAACCGACCTTGATTATCCCGGCAACGGCTACTGCACCGAATACAGCGAAAAGCTTGCGGTGGGATATCGCTACTACGACCGCCATCCCGAAAAAATACAGTTCCCGTTCGGTCACGGACTTTCGTACACAGAATTTCGTTACGGCGATATGAGCGCCGAGGTCAGAGGCGACGAAATATCGGTTGAATTTTCTCTTGAAAACACGGGCGACTTCGACGGCGCGGAGGTTTTCGGGCTTTACGCTTCGGACCCTTACTGCACGCTTTCCGTCCCCGAAAAAGAGCTTGTATATTTCGATAAAATTTTCCTTGCGAAAGGCGAAAAGAAAAATATAAGCTTTACTCTTCCCCTCTCGGCGCTTTCACACTACAATACATCTCTCGGAAAATATATTGTCGAGGACGGAAGATTTGACCTTCTTGTCGGCGCGTCGTCGCGCGATATAAGACTGAAAAAGAGCATTTTCGTAAAAGGCACTGCGCCCTATTCGATGACGGGCAGAAGCGAGCCGATGATAGGATAAAAATTTTTTGAAAAAAGTGAGGCTTTCGGGGACTTTCATCTTCTAATAAAAGAACACGGAGGAAAAGCTATGGACGGCGACGGAAAAGAATACTATCTTGAATATCTTTCCGGCGATGACTCCGCTCTTGAAAAGATAGTCGGGCTTTACAACAGACCTCTTGTGCTTTTTATCTGCGGATATTCCATCGACATTCATTCGGCAGAGGATATAGCGGCTGAAACGTTTCTTGAGCTTATCCTGAAGAAAAACCGGTTTTCCGGCACATCGTCGCTGAAAACGTGGCTTTTCGGAATTGCGAAAACCAAAGCAAGAGATCATCTGCGACGGCTCGGCAGACGGAAAATCACCACGCTTGACGAGGCGCGCGGCACAGCCGACGCTCTGTGCGCGGAGGGCAGACTTTTGACAGACGAAAGAAACCGTCAGCTTTATCTTGCAATGCTTTCCCTGCCGGAAGCGTATCGCACGGTTCTGCATCTGCTTTATTTCTGCGGCATGAGCTATGAAGAAATCGCCGCGGCGACGAAAAAAACCGTAAAGCAGGTCAGTAACGCGGCTTACCGCGCACGCATCGCGCTGAAAAAAGAGCTTGAAAGGAGAGGCTTTGAGTATGAGAACGGATAAACAGCAAGCAGAATACGTTCTCCGCCTGAGAGACGAAACGCTGGCAAAAAGAAAATCTGCGAAAAAGCTTCTTATTCGGGCGGCTTCGGTCGCCGCGTGCTTTGTGCTTTTATGCGCGGCTGTGCTTGTTTCGGTTCCGGTGCTTTTGTCCGCGAACAGCAAAGACTCGGGAAATGCCGACGACGAAGGTTACATCTCGTGCGGAACGGAAAAATCCTACGTCGGAAATAATGCAATATATTATCCCGTTTACACCGTCTCGGAGCCGTCAACGGACGGCGACAGCATAACATACGGCAAAAATTTGCTTTATGTGACCGCAATAGAATATAACGGAATAAAATATCTTCCGTCGGAAGAAATAACCGAAAGCGACGGCGTCTCGGATTTTCTCGGCGAGACAACCGTCGGAATTCTCTGCCCGGACGGAGAAAAAACAAAAACCTGCGAAATATTCAAAGCAGACGGAAAATCGCCGTCGGAGGCGGTAGCCGTAAAAACGGGAAAAATTTATATTCTTTATCGCCGCTGTGACGTAATAAAATAAAGCCATATAAAACGAAAAGCCGAATTTTTTCGGCTTTTTCTATTGACAAGATTTTTTTCGTGTGGTATCATAATTTCAATTTTTCAGTGAAAAAAGGAGGCTGTCTATGAGCGAAACCAAAATCCCCGCGGGATATAAATCCGTGCTGGGAATATACCAAACACAGACCGCAATAGGAATGATACATCAGATATTTGAAGAAAAGTTGGGCAAGGCGCTCAATCTGCGCAGAGTATCTGCGCCGCTGTTCGTAGAGCCTCAGTCGGGACTCAACGACGACCTCAACGGCGTGGAGCGTCCCGTCGTTTTCGATATAAAGGAAACCGGCACAACCGCGGCGGTCGTCCACTCGCTCGCAAAGTGGAAAAGAATGGCTCTTTCGGATTACGGCTTCGGTGTCGGAGAGGGCATCTATACCGATATGAACGCAATCCGTCGCGACGAGGATATGGACAACCTCCATTCGATATACGTTGACCAGTGGGATTGGGAAAAGGTCATCGACGAAAAGGACAGAACCACCGAATATCTAAAAAACACGGTAAAGGCGATAGTCGGCGCGATATGCGACACGCAGGACGAGCTTTGCCGCGCTTTTCCCGAGCTTCCGTGCAGTCTTTTGCGCGAGGTTTCGTTTGTCACCTCTCAGGAGCTTGAGGATATGTATCCCGCGCTCACGTCAAAGGAGCGCGAAAACGCCTATGTAAAAGAGCATCGCACAACGTTTATAATGCAGATCGGCGGAAAGCTGAAATCGGGCAAAAAGCACGACGGCAGAGCGCCCGACTATGACGATTGGTCGCTGAACGGCGATATAATGTTCTATAACGATACGCTCGGATGCGCCTTTGAAATTTCGTCTATGGGAATCCGCGTAAGTCCCGAATCGCTCGACCGTCAGCTCACGGAGGCGGGCGCAGACGAAAGAAGAAAGCTCCCGTTCCACAAGCTGCTGCTCGAAGGCAGACTTCCCTACACGATAGGCGGCGGAATAGGACAGTCGCGCCTTTCAATGCTTCTGCTCGGAAAGGCTCACATAGGAGAGGTTCAGTCGTCCGTGTGGGACGCGAAAACAAAAGAGGAATGTGCATCCGCCGGAATAAAGCTTCTTTAATTATTCAACTGTCATCGGCATATTTAATTTTATACAAAAATATAAAACTGCGGCAACCGCCGCAGTTTTTTGTTTTTTATTTCACATCGATTTCAATCCAGTGAAGTCTTATGCCCGCGCCCGAAGAGGAAAATTCGGCAACCGTAACAAAGGGTATGTTCCCGTCGTTTTCGATACGATACGCAAAATACCGCATATCGTCATATGCGTTTTCAGGAGCGCCGACATTGCCGAGAAATTCGCATTTTCGTGTGTTTGCGTAAACCGTAAGAGCGTCGCCCGAAAAATCATCTCCGCACTCGATTCCTATTACAAGCGTCACGCTTTTTCCTTTGGGAATTTCCCCCGTCGGAATTCTCACTGCGGAAAATCCGCCCGAAACCGAAAGCGGAAGCGGTCTGCGCGCGGAAAATCCCACTGCGCTTACGTCGTTGTAAGTTAAAATATGTCTGCGCGCGGACGACATCTGTTTTTCTTCGTCGCCTATCGTGCATAAAAAGCTTCCGTAATTTTCCGCGGCAAAAAGAGGCTTTGTCTTTACGTCCTCCGGATCTATGTTGTCCATATAGTTGAAAAGATAAATATCGTCCGCGCCGAGCGAGGTGTACGCGCACGCCATTCCGAGCGCACTCTCCGCCGTGACGAAAAGATATTTTCTTCCCCTGCGGTTGTATGCGTCGAGCAGAACGTCAAGCCCCGCGGCAAGACGGATATTTTTCCCCGACACAAGTCCCTTCCAGAAATCTATCGGCATATCCGAATCCGACGACGACCAGCGCGGCGACACGGTGATAAGGTCAAAGCATCCTTTGTTTATCAGCCCGACAGCGTCAAAGCCGAGCCTGAGCGCCTTTTCGGGTGAATCGGGAAAACGTATTCCAATGCTTATTTTGTGTCCGCGCTCGTTTTCCTTTTCGCGAACAAGTCTCACGGCGTTTTCAATAAATTCCGTCATTATTGCCGTGCCGGCATATTCTCTGCCCGCTCCAAAGCAGTATATTTCGCGCATAAAATCAAGCTCTATGCCGTCGGCATCGAAAGCGTCGAGCGCCTCGGCTATCACGGCAAGATAATATTCCCTTACCTGCGGAAAAGTATAGTCGAGCGCGTATTCGTAGTAGCCCGAGGGCGTGCGGTATCCCGCGCGTCTGTATTCGGGGTGAGAAGCGGAAAAACCGCTCGGCAAAAAAGCGTCGGCATCGCCCGCGTTATGAATATCGTTCATTCTTACCGATATCCACGGCTTTATTTTGTTTTCGCGCAGACGCTTTATCCATATGCCGTGAATGTCAAGCCCCTTTTCAAGCGTTTCGCAAAGCAGGCGCGAGCTTTTTATTATCGGATCGTTTTCCCTGCCGCAAAGCTTTCCGCTCTTTTCCCACGCTCTGTATTTGTCGCACACGGATTCAAGCCTTTTCGTTTTGAAATGCGGAAGGCTTGCATTTACGCATACAAGAAAATCGGTTATGTTCGTTTTTGCGTAGCCGTCTATAAAATCGGTCAGATCCTTTTCTGAAAGCTCGGTTATTCCCGCCTGAGCCCTTGAATATACAAAATGGTTTGGATCCTCGTTGAAGATAACGCCCATAATTTTTACCCTTTCAGTAAGTTTTACAATGCTCCCGCGCCGGATACGCGCATCAGCTGTTTTTTCATTTCGGCATTTTCCGCAAGCGAAAGCGACGGATCCGCCGCAAGAGTGTTTTTTGCCGCGTCGAAAGCGTCGTAAAGAAGCTTGCTGTCGCCGAGCGAGCCGAATTTCATTTCCACGCCGCCCGACTGACGTATTCTTCCGCCTGCCTGAGCAATAAAATCGCCCGGTCCGCGAAGCTCAAGATCCTTTTCCGCAATTTTGTACCCGTCCTGAGTCGAGCACATCACAGCAAGTCTTGCCTTTGATTTTTCGCTTTTCGAGTCGGAAACGAGTATGCAGTACGATTTTCTCTGTCCTCTGCCGACGCGCCCCCTGAGCTGATGAAGCTGGGAAAGCCCGAAAAATTCCGCGTTTTCAACTATCATAAGCGAAGCGTTCGGAACGTTCACGCCGACCTCTATAACCGTTGTGGAAACAAGGATGTCTATCTTTCCGTCGGCAAAATCGGCCATTGTTTTTTCCTTCTGCGCGCTTTTCATTTTTCCGTGAATAAACGCCACGCGAAGATCGGGAAATTCCTTTTCGGAAAGCTGCTTTGCGTAATCCACGGCGGTTTTCAGCTTTATGCCGTCGCGCTCGCCGTCAATTGTCATAAGGTCGGAAACCGATATCTTTTCGCCGCTTTCGCCGACAAGCGTTTCCTGCTCCTCAACCGCGGGACAGACGATATAAACCTGTCCGCCCTCCTTTACCGTCTTCCGTATAAATCCGTTCAGACGCTCGCGATAGCTTTCGTCAACGGCAAAGGTGCCTATTTTCTGTCTGCCCGGCGGAAGCTCATCGACGGCGGAAATATCAAGTCCGCCGAAAAGCACAAGCGCAAGCGTTCTCGGAATGGGCGTCGCGCTCATCGTAAGAATGTGACAGTCCGCGCTTTTTTTCGCAAGCCTTTCTCTCTGCGCCGCGCCGAAGCGGTGCTGCTCGTCGGTTATCGCAATTCCCGGATTTTCAAAAATCACGGTGTCCTCTATCAGCGCGTGAGTGCCGATTATAAAATCCGTTTTTCCGCCGGCAAGCTCTGCCGTTATCTTCTTTTTTTCGGAGGCGGGCGTCGCGCCGATAAGCAATCTGCAGCTGTAACCGAGCTTTTCGAAAAGCGGAGCAAGATCAAGATAATGCTGACGCGCAAGAATTTCCGTCGGAGCCATAAGCGCCGCCTGAGTGTGATTCTGCAATGCGATATACGCCGCATATGCCGCGCACACGGTTTTTCCCGAGCCGACGTCGCCCGAAACGAGCCTGTTCATCTGCATGCCGCCCGTCATATCGGCTTCGATTTCGTCTATCGTCCGCTTCTGCGCTCCCGTAAGCTCAAACGGCAGCGCCGAGAGGAATTTCTTTCTGTCAGCAGGAAGAAACTTCTTTCCGCTGCACGATTTTTCGCCTTTTCCCGCCATGCTGAGCATAAGCGCAAAGCGATACATTTCCTCAAAAGCGAGCCGCTTTTTCGCACGCTCGGTATCTTCAACGTCGGCAGGACAGTGAATGGAATACAGCGCGTATTTTATATCGCAAAGCCCGTATTTTTTTCTTATTTCATACGGAAGGCTTTCGCCGAGCGAATCGGGCGAGGAGGGATCGAATATCGCGTCAAGCGCCGCGCGGACGGATGACGCCATAAGCTTTTGAGTTATTCCCTCCACAAGCGGATAAACCGGCACAAGCGCACGGAGCGGAACGCTTCCGCGCTGTATTTCGACCGCGGGCGAGGTCATCGTCACAGTGCCGAGCCTGCGCTCGACCTTTCCGTAAAATCTTGCCTCCGTGCCTGTTTTAAGCGTGTCGCGCAGATACGGCTGATTGAAAAACGTTATCGTGCATCTGCCGGTTTCGTCACAGCCGAGAACCTTTGTCACCGTCATCGAGCGGCGTATCCTCGCCGTATGAGGAGGAGAGGCAACCGTAAGCACAAGCGAGCAGACCTCGCCGTCCGTGACTTCTTTTACGGTTTTTACGTTTCCGCGAAGCTCATATCCGCGCGGAAAATGATACGCAAGATCGAGCGCGGTGTAAATTCCGGCGCGCGCAAGCGATTCTGCACGTTTTTCTCCTACGCCGTAAAGCTTGGTCACGGGCGTTTTTGTACCGAGCAAAAGCGAATTACTTCTCAAAACTGCGCTCTCCTTTTCGTTTTTTACAGAAAAATTATATCATACGGCTTATTTTTAGTCAATAATGGCCGCGAAAATATTGAAAATTAAAAAAATGTATGATAGAATATCTTATTATAACAACATCAAGGAGAAATCCCTATGGAAAATAAGGTCACCCCGAGAATACTTCAGGGCTTTGTGGAGCTGCTTCCCGCAGATCAGCTCGCCTTTGAAGATATGAAGGGCAAAATAGAAAACGTTTATAAAAGATTCGGCTTTGTGCCGCTCGATACGCCGACACTCGAATATTCGGAGGTGCTTCTGGCAAAGGCGGGAGGCGAAACCGAAAAGCAGATATACCGTTTCAATCATCACGATACGGATGTATCGCTCCGCTTCGATCTTACCGTGCCGCTCGCAAGATATGTGGCTCAGCACTTCCCCGATCTTTCGTTCCCCTTCAAAAGATATCAGATTTCAAAATCGTTCAGGGGCGAGCGTCCGCAGAAAGGCAGATTCCGCGAATTCTATCAGTGCGATATAGACGTTATCGGCTCGGACAGCCTTGACCTCTGCTACGATGCGGAAATGACTGCCGCCATAAATACCGTTTTCACGGAATTCGGTATAGGCGATTTTGTCATCCGCATAAACAACCGAAAAATTCTGACGGGCTTTTTCGGCTCGCTCGGACTCGGCGACATAACCTCCGACGTTATGCGCACGATAGACAAAATGCCCAAAATAGGCGCGGAAAAGACGCAGGAAGAGCTTAAAAAGCTCGGCGTAAGCGACAAAGCGCTCGAAAAGATAAACGAATTCACGTCGATAAAAGGCACAAACGCCGAAAAGCTTTCATCGCTCCGCGCGCTGTGCGCGGACGAAACGTTTATCCTCGGCGCAGACGAGCTTGAAAAGGTCATATCGCTTGCCTCCGCCCTCGGCGTTCCGGAAAAAAATCTTGAAATCGACCTTTCGATCGTGCGCGGACTCGACTATTACACCGGTACCGTTTACGAAACGTTTATCGTCGGTCACGAGAATTTCGGCTCCGTCTGCTCCGGCGGCAGATATGACGATCTTGCGGGCTTTTACACGGACAAAAAGCTTCCCGGCGTGGGTGCTTCGATCGGCCTTTCAAGACTTTTCGCCCAGCTCCGCGAAAACGGGATGATAGAGCCGACAAAGCGCACGACGGCAGAGGTGCTTGTGCTTCCCACAGGCAGCGACCGCTTTGCTTACACCGCAAAAACAGCCGAGGCTCTTCGCGCGGCGGGCATAGCAACCGACGTCTGCTGGTCAGACCGTTCGCTGAAAGCGAAATTCAAATACGCCGACAAGGCAGGCGTAAAATATGTTGCGGTCATAGGCGACAGCGAGGAAGCCGAAGGCAAAATATCGCTTCGCAGAATGGACGGCGGAGATCAGCTTTCCGTAACGACCGCGCAGGCAATAGAATTACTGAAAAAATAAACCTTACCGAAAGGACAAAATAAAATGGCTGAACTTTTACAAAAACAGGACAGAAGAACAAAATACTGCGGACAGTTCACAAAGGACGATATCGGCAAAAGAGTGTGTGCGCTCGGCTGGGTGGTGAGAGTACGTGACCTCGGAGCGCTCATTTTCATCGACCTCCGCGACAGAACGGGCATTATTCAGCTCGCTTTCGACGGCGACACCGACAAAGCCGTATTCGACAAAGCGTTCAAAACGCGCTCGGAATTTGTCGTTGCCGCTCACGGCGTTGTCCGCGCAAGAGGCGAAGGCGCGATAAACAAAAATATGCCCACGGGCGAAATCGAAATCGCCGTGGACGATTACCGTATTCTTTCCGCCGCGCAGACGACACCGTTTGAAATCCTCGACGATTCAAACGTCCGCGATGAGCTTGCCTTGAAATACAGATATCTCGACCTGCGCCGCACTCCTCTGCAGAAAAATATAATGATGCGTCACGAGATAGCTCTTGCCGCGCGCGAATATTTTTACAAAAACGGATTTATCGAAATAGAAACCCCGATGATGATAAAGCCCACTCCCGAGGGCGCGCGCGATTACGTCGTTCCTTCAAGAATTCATCACGGTCATTTCTACGCGCTTCCCCAGAGTCCGCAGATTTACAAGCAGCTGCTTATGCTTTCCGGCTTTGACCGCTACATTCAGCTTGCGCGTTGCTTCCGCGACGAAGACCTCCGCGCCGACCGTCAGCCCGAATTTACGCAGATAGACCTTGAAATGTCGTTTGTCGATCAGTCCGACATAATGGATATGATAGAAGGCTTTATCGTTTACCTTTTCAAAAAGGTGCTTGATAAAGACATAAAAACGCCCATGCTTCGCCTGACATACAGCGAAGCCATGACGCGCTACGGCTCCGACAAGCCCGACACACGCTACGGTATGGAAATTCAGGATATTTCATCTCTTGTAAAGGACAGCGGCTTTTCGGTATTTTCATCTGCCGTACAGAGCGGCAGCTCGGTTCGCGCAATAGTTGCCGAGGGCGGCGCCGACGTTCTTTCGAGAAAAGAGATTGACAAGCTCACAGAGCACGCAAAGGGTATCGGCGCAAAGGGACTTGCGTATATCCGCTGGGTTGACGACGCACCCTCCTGCTCGTTTGCAAAATTTATGGCGGATGGCGAGCTTGAAGGCATTATTTCCGCGCTCGGTATGAAAAAGGGCGACGTTGCGCTTATCGTAGCCGACAAGGACAAGGTAACGCTTCCCACTCTCGGCGCGCTCCGCACGATAGTCGCAAAGAAGCTCGGCATAATTCCCGAAGGCAAATTCAACTTCCTGTGGATAACGGAATTCCCGTTCTTCGAATGGGACGACGAAAGCGGAACATGGCTTGCAATGCATCATCCCTTCACAATGCCGCTTGACGAATGTCTGCCCTATATAGACAGCGATCCCGCCTCCGTCAGAGCAAAGGCATACGACCTTGTTCTCAACGGCACGGAGCTTCTCTCCGGTTCAATAAGAATCACCGACTTCGAGCTTCAGCAGAAGATGTTCAAATCGCTCGGACTCACTCCCGAGGAGATCGACTCCAAGTTCGGCTTCCTTGTTGACGCTTACCGCTACGGCGCTCCGCCTCACGGCGGCGCGGGAATCGGTCTTGACCGTCTTTCGATGATAATGTGCGGCGCGGACAGCCTGCGCGACGTTATCGCCTTCCCGAAGGTACAGAACGCCTCAGAGCCTATGTCCGGCGCTCCGGCTCCCGCGGAGCAGAAAGCGCTCGACGAGCTTGCGCTCGCGCTCACGGACATAGAATAATCCGATGGAAACAAAGCTTTTTGAAAAAAAAGACGAAGAATTCATATGCAAAAATTGCGGACTTCACGTTCAGCCGCTCGGCTATTCGTGCCGCAATCACTGTCCGCGCTGTCTTTGCTCGCTTCATCTTGACAATCACCCCGGCGACAGAGCAAGCGGCTGCGGCGGACTTATGATTCCGATATCGGCTGAGCCCGACGCGAAAAAGGGATATATAATCACCCACAAATGCACCAAGTGCGGCGCGATACGTCGCAACAAAGCCGCAACGGAGGCAAAAGTCCAGCCGGACGACATATCTCTTATAATAAAGCTTACGGTTGCAAAACAATAAACAAAAAAATGTGCGTTTCATTTACGAAACGCACATTTTTCATTTCCTCCAAGAATATAATCTCAATATCTATCCTTGATCTTCTGAATGCAATCCTTGCAGATGAGCTTGCCGTTGAGACTTTCAACGTTATCGGCATTTCCGCAGAAAACGCACGAAGGCTCATACTTTTTGAGAATGATCTTGTCATCCTCAACGAAGATCTCCACAGAGTCACGGTTGTTGATTCCGAGATTCTTTCTGAGTTCAATGGGAAGAACGAATCTTCCGAGTTCATCGATCTTTCTTACTACGCCTGTTGACTTCATATGTATCACACTCCTTTCATAGTGTAATTATAATGTACCATATTATGTCAAGCAAGTCAATATCAAAATGAAATAAAAGTCGAAATTTTTTGAAAAATTTTGATTTCAGTAACAATTTAGTCTTAACAGGCGCTTTTTCGGGATTTTTTTCGACAACAATCCGGAAGAAAATCCCAAATGCGCCCATTTTTACAGGAGCTTTTCTTATGCTTAAAAAAATTTTCTGCGTCATCTGCGCCGTATCCTTTGCTTTTGCGCTCGCGCTCGGAAGAATGGATTTGCTCGCCTCCGCGATTATAGACGGCGCTTCAAAAGCGGTGGAGCTTTCGATCTCGCTTCTCGGACTGACTGCGCTGTGGTGCGGAGTTATGGAGGTCTGTTCAAAATGCGGCGCCTGCGGTATGCTTGCAAAGCTCATCTCTCCGCTTATGAAAATTCTCTTTCCCGAAAGCTGCAAAAGCGGTATCGGCACGGAGGAGATCGCCGCAAGCATCAGCGCAAATCTTCTCGGACTCGGCAACGCCGCAACGCCGCTCGGCATAAAAGCCATGCAAAAGCTTTCGGTTCTCAATGGCGGAAGCGACGAAGCAAGCGACGATATGGTCACGTTTGCCGTGCTCAACACCTCGTCCGTGTCGCTTATGCCGACGACGCTTGTCGCCCTGCGGCGCGCCGCAGGCTCGGCTGCCCCGTTCGATATAATTCCTGCCGTGTGGATATGCTCCGTCTGTGGTGCAATAGTTTCGATGCTTCTTGCAAAAGGGCTGAGACATTTCTTCCCCGTCAAAGCAAAAGGGTGCGGAAAAGTATGGAATACGTAGCCTCTGCCTTTATCCCGACGGTGATGCTTGTCTGCGCCGCGATGCTGACGTTTTCAAAAAAAGTCACCTTCGACGATTTTCTTTGCGGCACGAAGGACGGCGTGAAAATAATATTCCGTCTTCTGCCCACGCTTATCGTGCTTGTGGTGTCGGTTTCGATGCTTTCGGCGTCGGGCGCGGTCGATTTTCTTTCGTCGCTCCTTTCGCCTCTGTCCGAAAGGCTCGGAATTCCCACGGGAATGCTTCCGCTCATAATAATGCGGCCGTTTTCGGGCAGCGGCTCGAACGCCATGATAGCCGATATTTTCGACAAATACGGCGCGGACAGCCTGACGTCGAAAACGGCGTCGGTGCTTCTGGGCTCATCGGAAACGATACTTTATGTTTTCGCCGTGTATTTTTCGGCGGCGGGCATAAAGAAAACGCGGCATGCTCTGCCTGCCGCGTTTCTTTCGATGATATTCTGTATTTTCTTTTCTTCGCTTGTGTGCCGGCTGATGCTCAGCTGATTTTTTATTCGGCTGAGGAGCTTTCTATTCTGACCGTTTCGATTTTGATGTAATTTTCTTCGCTGAGGAAGCCCATCATAACGCCGTAATAATCGTTTGAAAAGCCGCCCTTTTCCGTTATGTCGGAGCAGATTTTTTCAACGACGTCCCAGCCGTCTGTTATCGTGCCGAAGGAAGCGTAATTTCCGTCAAGCGAGGACTGCGCCGAATCGGAAAGCACTATAAAAAACTGCGTGCTTGCGGAATCCGGATCGGTTGAGCGCGCCATCGATATAACGCCCTTTTTGTGTTCAAGCTTATTGTCAACGCCGTTTGAAGAAAATTCGCCCTTTATCGTTTCCTCGGATTTTGAATTTGCTCCGCCCTGAAGCACAAAGCCCGCCTGCATACGAATAATATCCGTGTTGTCGTAAAGTCCTTCGCGCGCGAGCTTTGCAAAATGAGCCGACGTTATCGGCGCGTTTTCATAATCGAGCGCAACGGTTATCTCGCCGTAATCCTTTACAACGATCACAGCCGTTGCGGCGGAAGTGTCTGTGGTTGCCTTTTTGCACGAGCAAAGCGGAAGCGCAAGCATTGCGATCGCCACCGTGAATGCAATAATCTTTATCTTTTTCATTTTTATCTCCCGATGTTTTTTTCACATTATATCAAATAAATATGTAAACTTCAAGTACAAACTATAAACATTCGGCGCATAATCTTGACAAATCCCCGCCGCAAAGCTAAAATAAAAGTGTACAAGCTTAAAGAATATTTGTATAAGCCAAAATCAAATAACTCTTCGGGAGAAAAAAGTGAAAAAAGCAATAGCACTGATACTTACAGCCGCTTCGCTTATGCTCGCCTCGTGCGGCAAAGGCGCTTCGGTGTCTTACAGAGAAATACAGAACCGGCTTGCCCCTTCGGGCGTATTCGCTTCGGACGGAGGGTGTAAATCATACACCGAAACCCTGACCTATTACGATGAAAACGGTAGCGACGGTTACTCTTATTCCGTCTGCACAGAGCCGTCCTCCGACAGCGCCTGCGGCTACAATATAATTCAGAAGGACGGCGATTATTCCCTTTACGCGTGCGACGGCAAAATCTTTGCCGAAAGCGACGGAAAGCTGTATTCCGTTATTCTTATATCGAAAACCTACTATGAATATATAGAAAGCTACCTTACCTGCTCGCACGATTTCGACGGGCTTTCATACCGTCAGCTTTATTCGAAAAAATCAGGCGCGGAGACAACCGTCGCCTACGAAGCAAAAATGACAACCGAAACCGCGGCGAAATATTCTTCAATGGGCTTTGAAATAAGCGACAGCCTTTGCGCAACATATAAAATACACGGCGATCATATAACGGACGAAATTTCCTACACGCTGAAAAAAGCCGACGGCACGGAAAAACCGCTGCTCCGCCGCGAATTTTCGTATTCGGCAAAAGCCTCGGACGGCTTTTCGTCTCTTCCGGAGGAGGATACGGCTCAGGTGACCGTAATCTTCAATTACGGAAAGGACAGCGAATCAAAATCCGTTTTCACGGCGCAGAAAAACTGCTTCCTCGGCATAAGCACGGGAAATATAAACGCCTCCTTCTTTACCGACAGCGAGCTTACCGTTCCTTTTTCGCCCGAAAAAGTGCTTGTTTCCGGAGATCTGACGCTTTACGCCGTTTATAATTGAATTTCGGATTTATTTGTATAAAAATTTATCGCAAAGCTATTGACAACTCAAAACTCTTATGATATAATTCTTTTCGCTGACGCGGAAAGCGTAAGCGGAATATTGCTGGTGTGGCTCAATGGCAGAGCAGCTGATTTGTAATCAGCAGGTTGTTGGTTCGACTCCGATCACCAGCTCCAAAGAAGCCTTGTGCATTTTATGTGCGGGGCTTTATAATTGGGAGCGTTCCCGAGTGGCCAAAGGGGGCAGACTGTAAATCTGTTGTCAGTGACTTCGGTGGTCCGAATCCACCCGCTCCCACCAAAAATCCTGCATTTTATGCAGGATTTTTTCTTTCGCTTTTCCCTTTTTGTTCAAAAATACAATAAAATTTGTTCATTTTTTTCGCATTTGATATTGCATATGCCGCCATTGTGTGATATACTACACCCAACATGATGGCTGTATTCGTACATCATAATTATTTTTGGAGGTATTGTTATATGTCAAGAAGCGAAATCAAACGCAAAGCGAGAGAGCAGCTCGGCAGAAATATTTTTTCAACGTCGTGGCTTATCGCTATTCTCGTGGCTCTGATTGCAGGCGCTATACTCGGCGCAAGCTCATTCATATCTTTCCTTTTCGTCGGACCTATGTCCTTCGGTCTTTCGGCGCTCTTTCTCAAACAGGCGCGCGACCATAAGACAATGGACGTACTCGGTCTGTTCGGCGGCTTCAACGATTTCGGTCAGAATTTCCTTCTCGGATTCCTTTCATCACTGTTCATCGCTCTCTGGTCACTGCTTTTCGTAATTCCCGGAATAATAAAATATTATTCTTATTCCATGATTTATTACATCAAAGCCGACCATCCCGAATATGACTGGAAACAGTGCATTGACGAAAGCCGCAGAATAATGGACGGTCACAAGTGGGAGCTCTTCGTTCTTCAGCTCAGCTTTATCGGCTGGATGATAGTCGGCTCTCTCTGCCTCGGCGTAGGTACTCTTTGGGTAGCCGCTTATATGCAGGCTGCGGAAGCTCAGTTCTATCGCGCGCTCGTAGGCGACACGGCAGACGTTGCAGAAGAATCAGCACAGTAAATATAAACATAATGAGAAAAAACGGCGCGATGCGCCGTTTTTTCTTTATAATTTTCAAAAATACGAATTATTTTTGCTTTTCCTATTGAAATTCCAAAAAATATATGCTATAATGCTCACAACCGAAGAAGCTCTCGGAATTTGGGAAAAGACCGAGTGCGGAGGTTACTCTGGAGAATCCCGCAGAAAGTGTGGGTGCCGAAGGTGCAAGGCGCAAGCCGAATCTCTCAGGCAAAAGAACGGAGCAGACAAAGTAAATATTTATATTTTTATAGTCTGTATGTCTTTTTTCCGGAGCCGCCGATATTTTATCGGCAGCTTTTTTTATTTTTTATTCAGGAGGAAAACAAAATGGACGCGGTACTCGGCATAGTATCAAAAATCAATTCTTATCTTTCGGATTATGTTCTGATAATCCTTCTCGTCGGCGTGGGACTGTTTTTCACGATAAAAACACGCTTCGTTCAGGTGCGCTGCTTCGGCGAAGGAATGAAAAAGGTTTTCGGCAGTATAAGCCTCATGGGCGGAAAACAGAAAAGCGGACTTACGTCGTTTCAGGCGCTTGCAACCGCAATAGCCGCTCAGGTCGGAACGGGAAATATCGTAGGAGCCTGCGGCGCTATTCTTATCGGCGGTCCGGGCGCGATATTCTGGATGTGGATAATAGCGTTTTTCGGTATGGCAACGATATATGCCGAAGCCACTCTTGCCATAAAGACAAGAAAAACGGACAGCGACGGCACCGTGCGCGGCGGCCCCGTTTATTACATAAAGAAAGCCTTTGGCGGCACCTTCGGCAAAATACTTGCGGGATTTTTTGCCGTTGCGACAATACTTGCGCTCGGATTTATGGGCAGTATGGTACAGTCGAACTCCATAAGCTCCACTTTCAGCACGGCTTTCGGAATTCCGTCATGGATTATCGGAGCGGCGGTCGCCGCAATATCGGCTTTTATATTTATCGGCGGACTTAACCGCGTAGCCTCCGTAACGGAAAAAATCGTGCCCGTAATGGCACTGCTTTATATCGTCGGCGGACTTATTATAATCTGCGCGAGAATAAAATATATCCCCGAAACCTTCGGTATGATATTCGGATACGCCTTCAAGCCTCAGGCTATAATCGGCGGAAGCGCGGGCTATGCGCTGAAAACCGCAATAAGTCAGGGCGCAAAGCGCGGACTTTTCTCAAACGAAGCCGGTATGGGCTCGACTCCTCACGCGCACGCGATGGCAAACGTAAAGGATCCTCACGAGCAGGGCGTGGTGGCAATGGTCGGCTTGTTTATAGATACCTTTGTCGTTCTTACAATGACGGCGCTTGTGGTTATTTCAACTCTCTATGCCGGCGGCGGAATTCTTGCGTCCGGCACGGCGGAGGGCATTGACAAAACAAATATGGCGCAGATAGCCTTCGGCGAAATATTCGGCGCGCAGGCAGGCAATATTTTTGTTGCGATAAGCCTTTTCTTCTTTGCGTTCACAACAATTCTCGGCTGGAATTTCTTCGGCAAGATAAATATGATATATCTCTTCGGCAAAAAATCCGTGAAAATATATTCCGTTGTTGCCGTGGCGTTCATTTTCACGGGCTCGGTGCTTTCAAACGATCTTGTATGGGAGCTTACCGATATGTTCAATCAGCTTATGGTAATTCCCAACGTTATGGCACTTGTCGCGCTTTCGAAAATGATAACCGCGCCGATGAAAAAAGCAAAACAAACGCCTGAAATTCCGAAAGAAGAGGCCGTATCGCAGTGATCTGAGCGCAGACCGAAAAATTTTTCAATTTTTCGTTTTTTCCGATTGCAAAATCACGCAAGCCGTCGTATAATAGCAAGCAAGGAAGGTGATTGTTATGCACGACGAGCTTACAAAAGTAGACATAAAGAAAATGCAGGAAGAAATAGAGTATCGCCGTAATATCCTTGCGCCGAAGCTTCGCGAGGAGGTACGTCAGGCGCGCGAGCTCGGAGATCTCAGCGAAAACTTTGAATATCACGCCGCACGACGTGAAATGAACAAAAATGCGGGCAGAATAAATTATCTGCAGAAAATGATAGATACGGCGGTTGTTATCTCGCCCGAATCAAAGGAGGATTCCGTAGGACTTTTCGATACGGTTACCCTTTATCTTGAAGAGGACGACGAGGAAATGACGATAACGATAGTCACAACGCTTCGTCAGAACTCGCTGAAAAATCTTATAAGCAAGGAATCTCCGATAGGAAAGGTGCTTCTCGGCAAAAAGGTCGGAGAAAGAATTTTCGTCCGCGTCAGCGACGATTACGGCTATTATGCGGTTATCCGCAAAATAGAAAAGGGCATCGACGACGAATCCCTCGAAATAAGTCCGTATTAAACAAAAAATCCCGCTCGTGCGGGATTTTTTTATTTTTCATTTATCACACCCTTGCAGGCAAGGACGCAAAGCTTTATTTTATAAGCTTTGCCGCTATATCGCCGAAGGCTTTTGCCATTATTTCAAAGCCGACATCGTTGGGATGCGTTCCGTCAACCGTTCTGCCGTCGTCGAAAAATGTAGCGAATTCCTTTTCGCCGTCCACAAAATAAACGTTTTTATCGCCCTCGGAAAGCGCTCTTTCATAGGTTGAGGCGATTATATCTCTTCTCGCCTTTCCGTCGCGCAGAGGATTTGAAAAATTCGGGCAGGACGCCATTATTATCGGAATATCGGGATGCGCGTCGCGAACCTTTTTATAGCCTTTGTAGTGCGTAGCCGCAAGATGCTCCGCCGACGGAGCGTTGTAATCGTAATCGTAAACGAACATCGACATATCAAGCCCCGCAATGTATTCCATTATGATATCCTCGCCCTTTGCGCCGCCGGAAAAACCGAGATTTATATAATCCGTGTCAAGTCTGCGCGAAATGATAGCCTCGTAGCAAAGCCCCGGGCGCGAGGCGCACGCTCCGTGCGTTATGGAAGAGCCGTAGAAAACTATCGGCTTTTTGTGTTTGTATTCGCTACCGTATTTAAGCGTACTTCCCTTGCAAAGTCCGATTTCAAGCGACGAAATCGACGAAAAAAGCGGCATATCAAGCACAAAATCGTGCATTTTTCCTGTTGCAAGCTTCAGCGTTGACGTATATTCGGGCGTGTTTGCACGCTGCGGAATAAACGCTCCGACAAAGCGCTGAGTTCCGTCGCAACAGCTGTAAAGGTCAAAGCCGGCGGAGCCTGCGTCCGTCATATGCGACATACGCCAGCTCTGCGGAATTTTGCATTTTACCGTTATTACGGGCGAATCCGTTGAAAAACGCACTCTGCCGCCCGCGGAATTGTGCGCAAGCACGGATACTCCCTCGCTCACCTTCTTTGCCGTATCGGAGGGCATACGTACAAAGCCGGCTTTGTCCTCCCACAAAAGCCCGTAAACCCTGAAAGGCGGCTTGTTTACATCATAAAACAGCTGATCGCCGTCCGAGGACACCTGCGTAAAGTTTTTATCTATTTTCGATATTTCGTTTTCACCGGACATAATAAGCACCAAACCTTCCGCCTGAAATTTTACGCTTTTATTTTACCTTCAACGCCGCGCTTTGTCAATAAAAACACAAAAGTATTTTCCCCTTGTGATTTTTATTTGTTTGTGATACAATAAATCGTACCCAAAAATCAAAAAGAGGCTTTTATGACCGAAAAATTATATGATATATCAGGCAAAATAAAGGAATTCGATGCGACGGTGCTCCGCTGTGAAAAAACCGGAAAGGGCTTTATTGCCGAGCTTGACAAAACCGCCTTCTTTCCCGAAAGCGGCGGTCAGTGCGGCGATACGGGAAAAATAGGCGACGCGCTCGTCACCGACACGCAGTACGACGGCGAAAGAATAGTTCACATAATAAATTCTCCGCTTGAAGAAGGAAAAACCTATCACGCCGAGCTTGATTTTGAGCCGCGCTACCGCCGTATGCAAAATCACACGGGCGAGCATATCGTATCGGCAATAATGCATCGCAGGTTCGGGTTTACAAACGTCGGCTTTCATCTCGGCGCAAAGGAAATGACGTTTGATTTTGACGGTGTTATAACGCCCGAACAGATGAAAGAGGTTGAAGACGAAGCAAATACGGTTTCGGCTTCAAACGTGGCGGTAAAGGCTTATTATCCGCCTGAGCGCGAGCTTGAAGCGCTCAGCTACAGAAGCAAGGGCGCACTTGACGGCAAGGTGCGTATAGTTGAAATAGAAGGCGTTGACAGATGCGCCTGCTGCGCTCCGCACGTTGAAAGAACGGGCGAAGTGGGAATGATAAAAATTCTCGGCTTTATTCACTACAAGGGCGGCATACGCATAAGAATGAAATGCGGCTTTGACGCGCTCGACGATTTCAGAGAAAGAATAGCGCGTGAAGAAAAAATATCGCAGCTTATATGCGTTCCGCAGGAGGAAACCGACAAAGGCGTAAATTCGCTTGTCCTTTCGCTTTCCGAAGCAAAGCGCAAATGCGCGGAGGCAAAAAAACGTCTTGCCGAAATGACAGCCGAAAATATCCTCTCTCCGGACAAAAGCGTTTGCGTCGAGCTTGCCAATTTCAGTATGGACGAGCTTCGCAATGCGTGCAATCTGGGCGCGGAAAAATGCAGAGTTTTCACGGCGATATCGCAATGCGAAAACGGATATTATATGGTGTGCGCGTCAAAAACGGTTCCGCTGAAAAAATATTCGGCGCTTATATGCGACAAAGGAAAAGGCAAATGCGGCGGAAGCGAGCTTATGCTTTCGGGCAGACTTTCGGCAGGCAAAGCCGAAATAATATCTCTTTTTGAGGAGGAAATAAAACGATAGATCTTCTTGAAATTGAAAAATCGCTTGTGACGCCGCACATAGTGCGCGGCGGCACGGCAGTTGATTTCACTATGGGAAACGGTCACGATACGCTCTGGCTTTCAAAAGCCGTGGGCGATGACGGAAAGGTTTTCGCTTTCGATATTCAGCAGCAGGCGCTTGACAGCACAAAAAAGCTCCTTTGCGAAAACAACGTAAAAAATGTAAAGCTTATTCTCGATTCTCACGCAAACGTAAAAAGCTATGTAAGCGAGCCCATTTGCGTCGGAATGTTCAATCTCGGTTATCTTCCGGGAGGCGACAAAAGCATAACCACAAAGCACGAATCGTCTGTCGCCGCAATAATCGCAGGCACGGAGCTTCTTGCTCCGGACGGCGCTTTGCTTATAGCCGTATATCCCGGTCACGCCGAAGGAACAGTCGAAGGCAACGCCGTGCGCGAGCTGCTTTCTTCCTATGACAGAAAAAAGCTTTGCTGTTCGGAATTTCATATAGTGAATTCTCCGTCGTCGCCGTTCTTTTATCTTGTCGAAAAGAAGTGACGATATGGAAAAGCCTTATCTTCTCATAAGCCACTGTCTTCTGGGCGAGCCCTGCCGTTATGACGGAAAAAGCGTTCCTCTGCCCGCAGGCGTTCTTGAAAAGCTGAATGAAAAATATAATCTTATATCCGTATGTCCCGAGCAAGCCGGAGGTCTCCCCACGCCGCGCGTTCCTGCGGAACGCATCGGCGCGCGCGTCGTGCGCAAAGACGGAAAAGACGTAACCGACGAATACCGACGCGGCGCCCTCGAGGCGCTGGCGCTCTGCCGCAGATATAATATAACCTCCGCCCTGCTGAAAGAGCGCAGCCCCTCGTGCGGCGTGGGGCTGATATATGACGGAAGCTTTTCAAAAACGCTGACAGCGGGCAACGGAACGACAGCCGATCTGCTCATCGAAAACAATATAAAGGTTTACGGCGAAAGCTGGATATCTGAGCTTATATAAAAAATTCCCGCCGGAAAGGCGGGATTTTTTTATTTTAAGTTATTTCTTTTTCCTTACAAGTCCGAGAGTTGTGATAAACGCCGCGCAGAGAATTATAACTGCGATGCAAAGCGCTATTATAAGCGTGTTCTTGGCTTTTTCGTCGTCGGGTTCGTCTGCTCCCGCGCTTGTGGACGACGAGGTTGAAACCGTGGAGGTTTCACCTGAGGTTGTCGTCTGCTGCGGCTGAGTGCTTGAAGACTCTGTTTCCGTTGCGGTGGTTGTTGCGGTTTCCGTCACGGTAGTTGTGGTTGCGACTGTCGTTGTCGTAGTTTCCGTTGCCGTGGTTGACGTCGTTTCGGCAGTCGTCGTAGTCGTAGTCGCGGTTGTGGTCGTGGCGGTAGTCGTCGTTTCCGGAACAGCCGTTGTGGTTGTTGCGGTGGTCGTCGTTGTTTCCGCTTCCTTTTCCCACTTTGCGAAAAGGTTAAGATCCGTTTTTACGTCGGTTTTTATCGTGCTCATATCGTACTGATTTTTAAGCTCGGCGTCGGTAAACCAGCCGACAAATCTGTATCCGGGCTTTACCATTGCAAAATCGTATGAAACGGGCTTGTCGGGCGAGCATTTTATTTCAATGGGACTTTCGCCCTCCGATATATTTCTGTACATATAGCAGAAATAATAATCGCGTGAATATTTTGTTCTCGCCTCGCCGACGTCTGACCAGCTCGTGCCCGTGGGCGTTGTGACATAAGCCCTGTAATAATATTTTTCGCCTTCGTCAAGACCGTCAAAGTTTACGTAAAAATTTCTGTAAGCGTCCGGTATGCCGGTAAGCTTCTGTCCGTTTTTGTCTGTCGGATTTTTGTCCTTTGAAAGAATAACTCCGCAGCTCTCTATGGTTTCGCCGAATTCCTTATAAATATTCGCCGTGATCGAAAGAGTGGTTTTGTTCTGCGACGTACATTCTGCCGTGAGTCGCGGAAGAAGATCCGTATTGCTTCTTACGATTTTTATTCTGACGGAATCTTCGGATTCGCCCAGAACCTCGATGTGAACGTTATATCCCTGATTGCTTTTCCAGCCCGAAGGGTAAGAGTTGAGAGATACGCTTCCGGATGCCGCGCCCGAGAAATCTGAAGAATCAAACACTGAGGTCGAAGCGTCGTCCGAAATATAATAATACGGATCGTCCGCCGAAACCTCGGTAAGAAGATCCCCCGTTTTGTTCCAGCCGGTTCTCACAAGCGGAACAATTCCGGGATCGTGCTTTTCGCCGCCGACCGCAATCGACGTGCAGGAATAACCGCTGCTGTATTTTGTCTTGTTTATGCCCTCGTCGATATGCCATACCATAATGCCGCCGCCGGAAGTTCCGGTAGACGCGAATTTGTCATAGCCTTCGTTGCGGCGAAGCTCCACAAGAAAATATTCGTCCGAATCCGGAGTGGGAATACAAAGCACGTTGTATTTTCCCGATTTTGTCGAATAAAGCGTATATTCGCCGTCATTTCTTATGGGCGTCTGATAGGCAAAACCCATTTTTATTCTCGAATAAGGATCCGCATACGACGGGTTTTTTCCGTCGTCAAGCGCATAGCCGTCGCAAAGAAGCGAAAGCTTGTATGCAAGCGGCCAGCCCTCCACGGGATCGCTTTTTCCGTCCTCGTCCTCACCGTTGTTGCCGATATCGGCAGCGCCGAGAGTCTGCGCAAAGCCTTTTACGAGCTGTCCCAGCGTCATTATTTTTCCGACGGTCGAATATTCGGCAAAGGCGGCAATATTGTCGTCGGAGCCTGAATTTATCTTTACGTCGTCGTATTCGAAATCTCTTCTGTAAAGCGCCTGCTTCGATGTGAAATGAAGCTCGTCCGGAAGAGTTTCTCCCGCCGAGGCTGTTTCGTCACAGCCCGCATTTATAATGACAATGCGAAGCTCGTCTGCGGAAAGCTCGCCGTCCTTGTTTGCGTCAAACTTTGAAAAATCAACGTACTGATTTGCAACGTCAACGGCTTTGTCAACCATTCTGGCGCAGTACATTTTGTATGTAGCCGGACTTATTACCTTATACGCGCTCGGATGCCGACCATTTACCGTAACCGAAATTATACCGTCGCTTATGCTCTGACCTTCGGCTTTTGTATCTGTTTTTGCGGGAACATATTTTATCTTTCCGCAAGACAGTTCATAGAAATAATCCGAAAGAGAGCCTTCCTTGCCAAAGAAGCTGTCATAATAATCCTCGGGCTTGGTTTTTGCCCACTGTTCGCCGAAAAGCGCCGAATCGGGATCGGCGAACAGTTTATTGCTTTCATCCGCGCTGTAATCGTTTTTACCGTTTCCGTTCGCATCAAAGCTTACAATAAGAACAAGAAGCGGAATTTCCTTTGTCTGCACCTTTTCGTCTGCGGCAAATATATATGTAACAGCCGGAACGAGCATTCCCACCGCAAGCAATAAAGCAAGCACTATCGCGCATATTTTTACAACTTGTTTTTTCTTCACAGAGCCATCCTCCGTTCATAGATTATATTTTAATTATATATCGTTTATCGGCAAAAGTCAATATTAAACAGCAAATGAAAAATCCCACTTTTGTCGATAAAATTCGCAATCATACCGACACCGGAGCAATCCGCTCCTCAGCCGGCTATAAGCCCCCGAAGCTCCTCCACCGTATCGGCTGTTTTGTCCGCGCCGGCAAGGAGAAGCTCCTCCCTGCCGCCGAAGCCGTAGCTTACGCCGACGGTCACAAGCCCGAATGCTTTTCCGCCGAGTATATCGTATTTTCTGTCGCCGACCATAACCGCTTCGCGCGGCGTTTTTATTTTGCAGCTTTCGATTGCATAGGCTATCACGTCCGATTTTTCTGGTCGGCTTTCGGCAAGAGTATTTGCCGCAAGAAAATAAAAATATTTTTCTATATCGAAATGCTCAAGTATCCGCTTTGAGTAAACGTCCGGCTTTGAGGTTGCCAGAACAACCTTTGTGCCGTTTTCGCAAAGCTCGGACAAAAGCTCCTTTATCCCGGGATATATCTCGTTTTCAAAAAGTCCGACATCGGAAAACCGCTCTCTGTAATAAGAGACCGCAAGCTCCGCGTCCTTTTCGGAAAATCCGCAATATTTCTCAAACGAATACATAAGCGGCGGACCTATGAATTTATAAAGCTCCTCCCTCGGCGGCGGAGTTATGCCGAATTTTTTCAGCGCGTACATAATGCAGTTCGTTATTCCGAGCGACGGATCGGTGAGCGTTCCGTCAAGATCAAAAAGCGCGTATTCGTATTTCATATGCGGCTCCTTCATTTTTTAATACAAATGTATTATTTTGCTTTTTTCCTGTCCGCGCAAGGATTTTTATATTCTGCGCTCATAATATCTGAATACCTGATCCTCGCCCGTTTTCTGCATACAGGCACTGAGCATCCTCTGCGATTTTACATTTTCAAGATAGCATTTCGCCCAGACAACCGAAAGTCCGAGATCGTACAGCGCGGCGTCGATAACGGCGGATATAGCTTCTTTTCCGAAGCCTCTCCCGTCACAGCCGGACGCCAGCCTTACGCCTATCTGTGCGCCGCCGTGATAATCGAAATCGTATAAAATCACCTCGCCTATGAATTTTCTTCCGTATTTTATGGCGAAGTTTGCCGCGGTCTTGTTTTCAAAATCGTCTCTTGCGTCGTTTATAAAATATTTTTCATCGGGATTTTCGCAGTCTTTTCTGTAATCGTAACCCCAGTATTTGTTGCGCTCATCGTCGGTACAGAGCCTGAAATAATCCTTCGCCTCGGAATCCGTAAGCGGAGCGAGCGTCAGCCTTTCGGTTTTTATCGTGGGAATTTTATCCCATGCTCTGAGCTCGGTTTCGACGTAAACGTCATATTTTCTCTGCATAAATTTCGGTCTGTACTGAGTTTTCGAGCGTCGCAGCCCGGGATCGCCCGTATCCTCCTCGCGATTGATATATTTGACGCCGCCGCAGAAGCGTTCGGCAAACGCCGACACCGTCGCGGGATAAACGCCCTCATATTCGTGAAGCGCCTTTTCTATATGAATTATCATCGTATCGCCGCAGATTTCTCCGAGCGAAAGCGCGATTATTTCTCCGTCAAGCTCCATACAGCCGGCGCATCCCCACGAGGTATCGCGGAGAAGCGTTTCGTGCGAGCGCTTAAGCTCAACGTCCGCTTCCCTGCCGTTTTTCTGCGAGCTGTAGGAAAACCGCCCGAAAAACTTTTCCAGCTTCGGCTTGTCCGAAGCTTCAAGCTTTCGGAATTTGGCGTTCGGATAAAGCTTGTAAAACTTGTTTATATGATTCCGCTGACCTGAATAGTGCTTTCCGGAAAAGCTGATCATATCGTCCGCACGGTATATATATTCGTCAAAAATCGGCGAGGATTCCGTTCTGCAATATCTGTATCTTGCGACAAGCGCTCCGAGCTTTTCCTGCGGCACGGCATAAAACACAAGCGGAATGTATTTGTCCATACAGTATTTTTCAATCTCGGTAAGCGCGCCGTCGATATCGGCTTCCTCCGTTTCGGGAACGGGATAGTCAAAACGCACCTTTCCGCCGAATGTGTCCTTTACTATAAGACATCCGCAGGCAAATGCCGTTTCCGGACGGAAATATGCTTTCCACATCAGCTTCATTCCGACGGAATAGTCGCTTACGCGATAGTCGCAATGACGGTAGCAGGCACGTATTCTTGCGGCGTTTTTATATGTTACGGGTGTAAATTCAAGCATAATTTATTTCTCCTTACCGGAATATTCTATCACAGCTTTACGTTTCTTTCAAGTACCGCGCGCCACGTTCGGACAGAAAAATAAACAAAAAAATGTATTGACTTTTGTATTTTTTCGGAGTATGATTGGTTATACAAGTTATACTTGTTATACTTATAAGGAGGCACATATGACACCGGAAGGAAAATTTTTATTCGGCGTTGCAAAAGTCGGGCAAAAGGGGCAGATAGTCATTCCGAAGGAAGCCCGTGAGGTTTTCGGCATTGCGCCGGGAGATACGCTGGCTGTACTCGGCGATATAAAGCAGGGTATCGGCATAGTAAAGGTAAACGATTATGAAGCGTTCCGCAAAATGCTTCTCGGGGGCGGACAGAAATGACAGAAGCCGTAAAAACGATTGCGCTGACCAAAAAATACGGCAACAAAACCGTAGTGGATTCGCTTGATCTTACGATTTACAAGGGAGAGCTTTTCTCGCTTCTCGGCGTGAACGGCGCGGGAAAAACAACCACCGTAAAAATGCTTTCGTGCCTGACGGCGTCCACATCGGGAGATGCGTTTCTTCTCGGCGACAGCATAATATCGGACGCGGCAAAGGTAAAGGCGAAAACAAACGTTTCCCCGCAGGAAACGGCTGTCGCACGCAATCTTTCGGTTTACGAAAATCTTGTTTTCGCCGCCGGAATTTACGGCTTCGGCGCAGAAGAATCAAGGCGGCGAGCCGAAAAAACGATAGCCGATTTTGCCCTTGAGGACGTAAGAAAATCAAAGGCAAAAACTCTTTCGGGCGGTTATGCGCGCAAGCTGAGCATAGCCATGGCGCTGATAAGCGATCCCGAAATACTCTTTCTGGACGAGCCGACGCTCGCCCTTGACGTCATTGCCCGTCGCAGACTGTGGGATATAATCACGGCGCTGAAAGGCAAAACAACCGTCATTCTGACGACGCATTATATGGAAGAAGCCGAAGCCCTTTCGGACAGAATAGGCATAATGTCGGCAGGGCGGCTTTGTGCCGTCGGCACGGCAAAGGAGCTTATTTCCGTCAGCGGCGCAAAAAATTTTGAAGAAGCCTTTATCGCAATCGCCACGGGAAAGGAGTCGCCCGTATGAAAATGATGGTTTTCGCAAAGCGCAACGCAAAGGAAATCCTGCGCGATCCGCTCACGCTGTTTTTCGGCGCCGCTTTCCCCGTTATTCTTCTTATTCTGCTCTGGATGATAGGCAGAAACATTCCCGAAGGAACAGCGCCTTCGACTTTCAGAATAGGGCTTCTTGCGCCCGGAATAGCACTTTTCGGGCTTACGTTTATAACCTTGTTTTCGGCTATGCTCGTTTCAAAGGACAGAGGCGACAGTCTTATGCTCCGGCTTATGACCTCGCCCATGACCGCGTCCGATTTTGTTCTCGGCTACACGCTTCCGCTCCTGCCGATAGCAACGGTTCAGATACTTATGGTTTATATTGTGTCGGTTCCGCTCGGACTCAGACTTACGCCGTCGGTGCTTGTTTCCGTTGTCACGCTTATCCCTGCCGCCGTGCTTTTCATAGGCATCGGGCTTCTGTTCGGAACAATCCTTTCCGAAAAACAGGTCGGCGGCATATGCGGCGCGCTTATGACAAATCTCTGCGCTTGGCTCAGCGGCATCTGGTTCGATGTTTCAGCCGTCGGCAAATGGTTTGAAAATATCGCCCGTGCGCTTCCCTTTATCCACGCTGTCGATGCCGCCCGCGCCGCCGCGTCCGGAGATTATCCGTCCGTTATGCCCGAGCTTCTTTGGGTAATAATATACGCAATCGTCGTTTCCGTCGCGGCAGTTTGGCTTTTTTCACACAAAATCCATTCCAAAAACACCTGACCGTACTTTTCTTCGAGAAGAAAAGTAGGCAAAAGAAGCTTCAGTTATCGGGGA
>CAVEFC010000011.1:0-38804 GCA_963614875.1 uncultured Eubacteriales bacterium
CACAAAAAGGACGAACAGCCGAAACTGTTCGTCCTTTTTGTGTGTGGGGGGGGTATCAGCAAAGAAAGGGAATTTTAACGGGCTCGGCAGTGAAATAATGCGGAAAAACCCCAAAATATTCGACGATAAGGTTCACCAAATGCGCTTTTTTCTCGGTTTTAACCGTCAATATGACGAAAATAATATTTTTTCGGAAGAATTGTGGTTTTCCGCAAAATGTGTGATATAATTATATGGTATATCGATTGTTCGTATATCGGACAGTGCAAATCATAAAGAAAGGATGTCGCAATTATGGGAAAGTCTTCGCAGGATATATCATTTGAATGCGCTTACGAAAAGTACTGCAATATGCTTATTTCCAATTGCTGTTTTATGGGCGTGAAAAACCGACACGACGCCGAAGAAATAGTTGACGACATCTTTACGCTGTTGTACGTAAAATGGAATTCTTTTGAAAGTCATGCCGAGCCGGTTATTCTGAAATGGCTTAACATTACGCTTAGAAATATCACATACAATTATGTGCGCGGGAAAAACAGGCGAGCCAGAATGATTGCCGAAGCGGAAAGAGAAGCGGTTCTTTTGCGTGCCGAAAAGAAAAAAGCCGGCTCCGATGAAGAATACGAAAAGCTTATTGAAAAGCTGCATGAAAAAATGAACGAAAACGAAGCATTGCTTTTCGATTGCGTTATAAACAAGGATATGACCTTGAAAGACGTTTCGGTTCTGACGGAAGAAAATATAAATACGGTTAAATCAAGATGGCTCAGACTGAGAAAAAAGCTGGAAAAGCTTTTCTTTAAGAAAAAATAAAAAATTTCCTGAAAAATTTCAAAAATATGCACCCGAAATGCGATTTTTGACACTTATATTACGGAAATGTTTTATTAAACAGAAATAACCTTTGATGTTAAGGAGGGAATGCAGAAATGATCAGCCGCGAAGACCGCAGGCAAGAGCTTTCAAGGCAGCTTGAAAAAGAATGTAAAAAGCCTGTCGGCAAAGCCGATAACGCCGTTATTTTATCTCTTGCGGAAGAGATAGACGCGCTTATGCCGCCGGAGCAGAAGCTTACCGGAGCGGAGCTTGAAAAAAAGCTTGCGGATATAAAGCTTAAAGGCAATCTGTTTGCGGAAAGCAGCGTCAAAGCAAAGACTGTCTGCAAAAGCCGTGCGCCGATGAGCCTGAAACTGAAAATCACCATTGTGCTTGCCGCCGTACTTATAATGGTAATGTCGGTAGCGACCTGCGCGGATCTGTCAAACAGGGAAGCAAAAGAACGCATATCCTCAATAATATCGGCGCATATAACGGTGGAGCCGTCGCTTCGGGCGTGCAAAACATATAAGAGCATAGAGGCTCTTGTAAAAGAAAAACAGATAAGCATACTTTATCCCGCGGTGCTTCCGAAGGGCGAAAAGCTTACGGCGGTTACATATTCCGAAGAAACCAACAGTGATAACTATGAAGTTACATTGACTTACAGAAAATACATATACGGTTACAGCGTAAAAACAAGAACGGAATACGACGGGGACAGGGCGCTTCCGGGGGACACGAATGTCCGCATAAACGGAATCGACATAAATCTCTGGCAGCTTTCGGACGGCAGATGTCAGGCATACTGGCACTACAACGGATGTGAATATTATATGGGCGCTACAAGCTACGACATTATGATAAAGCTGCTTGAAGGCTTGCGCGAGACGGTATCGGGCAACTGAAATATAAGGGAGAAACATTATGAAGAAAATT
Organism: uncultured Eubacteriales bacterium; assembly: GCA_963614875.1. Taxonomy (GTDB): domain Bacteria; phylum Bacillota; class Clostridia; order Oscillospirales; family CAG-272; genus CAG-841. The sequence goes on from CAVEFC010000011.1 coordinate 1,759, forward strand.
ATTGCAATTGCCTTGGCGATCGTAACGGTGCTCTGGCTGAGTGCGCTTGCAGTTTCCGCAGGCTATGAGGACGGATACAGATACAGAGTGGGAAACACTACCGTAATTTTTGATAAGGATACCGAGCTTACGGAGGAACAAAGACAGAGCATAGCAAGCACCGTCGCCGAAGAAAACAATCCGTATGCCGCAGAGCCTGCGAACCTTATCTGCTCGGTTTTCGGTCATAAGTACGGTGATGAAGGCTATAATATGACATTTATCATTCACGAGGTACGAGAAGAAGATCCGAGATGCGACGAGCAGATTCGTCAGATCAGGACATGCTCGCGCTGCGACAAGCTGACAACCACCGTAATCAGCAGCAAAAGCATAAGCTGCTGTCCCTGAAAAACAAAATATAACAGAGAAAGCCCCGTCGGCATCGGCGGGGCTTTTTTATGTAAAGCGCGGGACTGTGGAAATCAAAATATACAAAAAAGCGGGGCAAAATCTTACTTACGGAATACAGGCTGAGAGTAAAGGAAAGAGCAGGCAGAAAACGGCTTTCCGATTGTGAAAAATGCCACAAAAAAGGGAAACAAATTTCCGTTATATTATTGAAGTTTTGATTGAAATGATATATAATGTACTTGAATAAATATTGAAATGGGGTGAGAAACTTGAACGGCGATATGATATCGGGAGAACTCGCCCCGTATTTTTTCTGTCAAGGTACAAATTTCCACAGTTATGAATGGCTCGGCTGTCACGCCGAAAAAACATCGGACGGCTTTGAATACACGTTTCGCGTGTGGGCGCCGAAAGCGGAAAAGGTATATGTAACGGGCGATTTCAACTCTTGGGACGAGTCGCTTCCGATGAAAAAGGACGAAAAAAGCGGCGTATGGAGCGCGGTACATAAATCCGGATGCGATCTTGACGGCAACAGGTACAAATACAAGGTCGTATCGAAAACGCGCACGGCAATGAAAGCCGATCCGTATGCGTTTTTCTCCGAAACGCTGGCAAATACGGCGTCGATAATTCACACGGTCAAAGCAAAATGGAGCGATTCAAGGTGGCTTTCGTGCAGAAAAAAACCGTTTGAAAGCAAGCACTTTTACTCCGCGCCGATGAACATCTACGAAATGCATCCGGGCTCGTGGAGAACGCGCGACGGCGAATCGAATACCGACGGAAAGCATTATCTGAATTATCGCGAAATTGCGGACGAGCTTGTTCCTTATGTGCTTGATATGGGCTATACGCACGTCGAGCTTATGCCGATAGCCGAGCATCCTTACGACGGCTCGTGGGGATATCAGGTCTGCGGATATTACGCTCCGACCTCGCGCTTCGGCACGCCGGAGGACTTTATATATTTCGTAAACAAGCTTCACGGAGCGGGCATCGGCGTGATACTCGATTGGGTTCCCGCGCATTTCCCGAAGGACGAGCACGGACTTTTCGAATTCGACGGATATCCGCTTTACGAATATCAGGGCAAGGATAGAATGGAGCATAAATCGTGGGGAACGCGGTGCTTTGACGTCGGCAGACCGGAGGTACAGTCGTTTCTTATATCAAACGCTCTGTTCTGGATGAGAAATTATCATATAGACGGACTCCGCATAGACGCGGTTGCGTCAATGCTTTATCTTGATTATGATCGGGCGCCGGGAGAATGGATTCCGAACAAGGACGGCGGAAATCACAATTACGAGGCGATGGCGTTCTTCAAAAAGCTGAACACCGCCGTATTTGCGGAATTTCCCTATGCGCTGATGATAGCGGAGGAATCGACCGCGTGGCCGATGGTTACAAAGCCAGTTTCGGACGGCGGCCTCGGGTTTAATTTCAAGTGGAATATGGGCTGGGCAAACGATATGTTTGAATATGTTTCAACAGATCCGTATTTCAGAAAATACGTCCACAACAAGCTTACTTTTCCGCTTATGTATGCGTTTTCGGAAAATTACATTCTTCCCGTATCGCACGACGAGGTCGTTCACGGAAAGAAATCGCTTCTCGGAAAAATGTTCGGCGAATATGACGACAAGTTCGCGTGTATGAGGGCGTTCCTTATGTATATGATGACGCTGCCTGGAAAAAAGCTTATGTTTATGGGCTGCGAGTATGCTCCGTTTCGCGAATGGGATTACGAAAATCAGCTTGAATGGTTTATGCTCGATTATCCGCGCCACGCGCAGATGAAGGACTATGTCCGGACGCTCAATCATTTTTATCTCGAACACGGTCAGCTGTGGGAAATAGACGACGGCTGGGACGGCTTTGAATGGATAGATCCCGACAGGTGCGAGGACAACACCCTTTCCTATATAAGAAAATCGCAAAGCGGCGACGAGCTTATCGTTCTGCTCAATTTCGCTCCGGTCAGGCGCGAGGGCTACAAGCTCCGCGTAAAGAGCAGGGGAAGCTACTGTGTGCTTGTAAATTCCGATCAGGCGCGCTTCGGCGGAGGCGGAAGCGAAATAAAAACAATGAAATCAAAGGCTCACCGCGAGGGCGGCAAATGGGTTCACGAAATAAGCTTGGATCTGTCGTCCTACGGCGCGCTGATAATAAAAAAGAAATAGACTTGGGAGGTAAGGCTTCATGTTCAAAAAGAAAGAATGTATCGCTATGCTTCTGGCAGGAGGTCAGGGCAGCAGACTCTATACTCTCACGGAAAAAACGGCAAAGCCCGCCGTTCCTTTCGGGGGAAAGTACCGCATCATCGATTTTCCTATGTCAAACTGTATAAACTCGGGAATAGACACCGTCGGCGTGCTTACCCAGTATCAGCCGCTTGTGCTCAACGAGTATATCGGAAACGGCGAGCCGTGGGATCTTGACCGCGTACACGGAGGAGTTATGGTTCTTCCGCCGTATCAGGGAAAGGGCGGCGCGGCGTGGTATAAAGGCACGGCGAACGCCATATTCCAGAATCTTCAGTACACGGACAGATACAATCCAGAATATGTGCTTATTCTTTCGGGCGATCACATATACAAAATGGATTATTCCAAAATGCTTGCCGACCACAAAAAGAACGGCGCCGACTGTACGATAGCCGTCCTGCCCGTTCCTATGGAGCAGGCGAGCCGCTTCGGAATACTTAACACCGACGAGACAAACAGAATAGTTGAGTTTGAAGAAAAGCCCGCACATCCCAAGAGCAATAAAGCTTCAATGGGAATATATATTTTCAATTATAAGCTTCTCAAAAAATATCTTATCGAGGACGACGCCGATCCAACCTCGCAAAACGATTTCGGAAAAAATATTATTCCGAAAATGCTCGGCGACGGTATGAAAATGTATGCGTATCTGTTTGAAGGCTATTGGAAGGACGTCGGCACGGTGCAGAGCCTGTGGGAAGCGAACATGGATCTTCTCGGCGGAAGACCGAAGTTCAATCTTTACGACAGAAGCTGGAGAATATTCTTCCGCCACAATGCAAATCCGCCTCAGAGAATAGGCGAAAAGGCGGAGCTTATCAATTCCATGGTGACTGAGGGCTGCGACATAAACGGTACGGTTGAAAATTCCGTGCTTTCGGGCGACGTCAGGGTCGAAGAGGGCGCGGTGATAAGAAATTCCGTTATTATGAGCGGAGTCAGAATCTGCAAGGGTGCAAGGGTGGAATACGCAATAATCGACCACGACACCGTGATAGGCGAAAACGCCTGCGTCGGCGAAGAAAAAAAGGAAGGCGAAACGCCTCTTGTAATAGGCGCGGAGCTGAAAATCGAAGCCGGAAGCGTTCTCGGCGGCGGACTTATGGTAGATGGGGCATATCTTGAAAAAGCGAAAGGAGCGGAAATAAAATGACGGCTACCGGAATTATTTTTTCAAACATACACGACAGCAACCTTTTTGAGCTGACGCACAGACGCTCGGTGGCTTCCGTCCCGTTCGGATGCAGATACCGCCTTATAGACTTTGCGCTTTCAAATATGGTCAATTCCAATATCGGCGATATAAAGATAATAACTCATTACAATTATCATTCGCTTATGGACCATATCGGCACGGGTAAGGACTGGGATCTTGCGCGCAGAAGCGGCGGCGTAAAGTTCCTTACACCGTTTATAACCGCATACGCAAACAACGTAAACGAGCTTTACACAACACGTCTTGAAGCGCTCAAAAGCGTAAACTATTCGATATCGTGCCTTACAAGCGATTATGTTGTGCTTACCGACTGCAACGTTATCTGCAATATAGATTTCGGCGATATGATAAACGACCATATCGCTCACAATGCGGATATAACCGTTGCCATAAAGAAGATGCGCGTCACGCCCGAAATGCAGGGCAGCTCCTCGGTAATATCATCGGACGAGAACGGAAGAATGACCGATTATCAGGCTCATCCTTCGGATTTTGACGGCGAAGCGGACGTAAACCTGAACATAATGGTTATAAACCGCAAATATCTTCAGGAAATAGTTATGGATTCTATAGCTCACGGATATTCGAGCTTTTCGCGCGATATATTCCAGCGTAACTTAAAGAGCAGAAACTACCGCGTCTACCGCTATGACGGTCATTTCGAGGGAATTGATTCGTTCCTTGATTATTTCAATACGAATATGCGTCTTATAAAGGACAGAGAGCTTTATTCCGAACTTTTTGAAACCGAAAACAGACCGATATACACAAAGGTGCGCAACTCCGCGCCGACGTATTACGGAAATCATTCGTTTGTACGCAATTCGCTTATAGCGGACGGCTGTATCATAGAAGGTTCGGTTGAAAACAGCATACTTTTCAGAGGCGTAAAGGTCGGCAGGGACACCGTTGTAATGAATTCGATACTATTTCAGGATACGTTTACCGGAGAAAATGTTACGCTTCAGTACGTTGTGACGGATAAAAACGTTGTTGTGCGCGACGGCGTGAGCATATCCGGTCATCTTACGATGCCGGTTTATATCGACAAAGGCAAAATGCTTTGATAACCACAGGAGGCTTTATGAGATCTGTATTATTTGCGGGAAGCGAAGCGCTTCCTTTTGCGGCGACGGGCGGACTCGGCGATGTTATGGGATCGCTTCCGGCGGCGGTAAAAGCCGCTCATCCGGAAATCGACGTCCGCGCCGTTATACCGCTTCATTCAAAAATCGGACGGCAGTACCGCGATGTGATGAAATTTGAAAAAAGCATCACGGTGACGCTTGCGTGGCGAAGACTTTACTGCGGTATATTTTCGCTTGAAAAGGACGGGGTAAAGTGGTATTTTCTTGACAACGAATATTATTTTCTCCGCGACAGAATATACGGCGAATTTGACGACGCCGAAAGATTTGCGTTTTTCTCCGTGGCGGTGCTTGAGCTTATGGGCGCGGAAAATTTCTTTCCGGACGTGCTTCACTGCAACGACTGGCAGACGGCACTCGCCGTAATACTTCTGAAGGGAAGATATAATTCGTACTACGGATATTCCGGCGTCAGAGCGATTTATACAATACACAATATCGACTATCAGGGCGAATACGGAATGGAAATACTCGGTGATGTTTTCTCGCTTTCCGAAGCGGAGCGCGGAATAGTCGAATATAACGGCAATATCAACCTTACGAAAGGCGCGATTGTCTGCGCGGATTTCGTGACCACCGTAAGTCCGCGTTACGCAAAGGAAATTCAGGAGGATTATTTTGCCCACGGACTTCAGTTTGTCACAAGAATGTACAGCGGAAAGATAGACGGCATAATAAACGGAATAGACCTTGCGACAAACGATCCGAAAACGGATCCGGACATACCGGCAAATTACTCGTGGCGTTCGCTTGCGGGAAAGGCTGTGTGCAAAGCCGAAATGCAGAGAATGGCAGGACTTTGCGAAGCTCCTGACGTTCCCGTCGTCGCGATGATATCGCGCCTTGCCGAGCATAAAGGCTTTGACATTGTAAGGTTCGGCATAGACGGAATAATGCAGAACAACAACATTCAGTTCATACTGCTCGGAACGGGCGACGCCGAAACGGAGCGGTTCTTCCGCGATTTCGCGGCAAGATATCCCGGCAGGGCGGCGGCGCTTATAAAATATGACCGCAGGCTTTCAAAGCAGATATATGCGGGCGCGGACATATTCCTTATGCCGTCGAAAAGCGAGGCGTGCGGTCTTGCGCAGATGATAGCCTCGCGCTACGGAACGGTGCCCGTCGTTCATGAGGTGGGCGGACTTTACGATACGATAAAGCCTTACGGCGCAGGCGGAAACGGCTTTACGTTTGCGGCATATAATGCCGATGATATGGGAAACGTTATTTATCAGGCGACGGAGCTTTACAAGGATAAAGAAGCCTGGACAAAGCTCGTCCGCAAGATAATGCGTATAGATTTTTCGTGGAAGGCTTCGGCTGAAAAATATGTCGGGCTCTACGAAAAGGTCATAAATCAATAAAAAAGCAAAAAGGGAAAAATTCAAATGGGAAAAACTAATACTACCACAAAAGCAGACATAAAAGCGTTGCTCTCCGAAAAGCTCTCGCGTCACTTCGGTGCCGTAGCGGAGGATGCAACGAAAGCACAGATTTATAAAGCCGTTATAATGAGCGTCCGCGATGCTCTGACGGAAAAGAGAGCAAAATTCAAGCACGCGGTAAAGGCTCAGCAGAAAAAGCGCGTCTATTATATGAGTATGGAATTCCTTATAGGAAGATCGCTTAAAAACAATCTTCTCAATATGGGACTTGAAAAGCAGTACAGAGGCGCTCTGCGCGATATGGGCTTCGATCTTGACGAAATTTACGAGATGGAGCCGGATCCCGGGCTTGGAAACGGCGGTCTCGGAAGACTTGCCGCGTGCTTTATGGATTCGCTTACGACGGGAAATTATCCCGCAACGGGCTTTTCGATATGCTACGAATACGGTCTTTTCCGTCAGAAAATAATTGACGGAAATCAGGTTGAAACGCCTGACACATGGATGCAGAACGGTTCGGTATGGCTCGTTCCGAGAACGGACAAAACCTTCCCCGTGCGTTTCGGCGGCAAGGTCAGCGAAAAATGGGAAAACGGCAGACTTGAAATAACTTATACGGATTATGACGAGGTGGAAGCCGTTCCTTACGATATGATGATATCCGGCTCCGACTGCGACGCTGTAAGCAATCTCCGCCTTTGGAAAGCAAGCGATATGAGAAACTTCAATATGAAGCTTTTCACGCAGGGACAGTATATGCAGGCGGTTGAAGAAAACACAAGCGCCGAAACGCTTTCAAGAGTGCTTTATCCCTCGGACGATCACGCGGAGGGCAAGCTTCTCCGTCTGAGTCAGCAGTATTTTCTTGTTTCGGCATCGCTTCAGAACATTCTTTCGGATCATATCGCCGTTTACGGAACGCTTTCAAACCTTCCCGAAAAGGTTGCTATTCATATAAACGACACTCACCCCGCGCTCTGTATTCCCGAGCTTATGCGTCTGCTTATGGATATATATTCTTTCTCGTGGGAAACAGCGTGGGATACCGTTGTAAAGACGGTATCTTACACAAATCATACGGTAATGCCCGAAGCGCTCGAATGCTGGAACGAAGAGCTGTTCCGCATGCGCCTTCCCAGAATATATACGATAGTATGTGAAATAAACCGCCGTCTTTGCGCGGATCTGTGGAACATTTATCCGGGCGATTGGGCGAGAATATCGCGTATGTCGATAGTCGCAAACGGTCAGGTGAGAATGGCTAACCTTTCGGTTGCCGGCTCTCATACGGTGAACGGCGTATCGAAGCTTCATTCGGAAATTCTTCGTCAGACGGTGTTCCACGATTATTACAAAACAACTCCCGAAAAGTTTACAAACGTCACAAACGGCATAGCTCACAGACGCTGGCTGTGCCTCGGAAATCCTCTGCTTTCGGCACTTCTTGACGAGACAATAGGAACGAAATACCGCAAAAATCCCGAAGCGATAGGCGACTTTATAAAATACAGAGACGATCAGGCTGTTATTGACCGCGTCCGTGCGATAAAGCACGAAAACAAAGAGCGCTTTGCCGAAGCGTATTACAAAAAGACGGGCGACAGGCTTGATACCCATTCGCTTTTCGACGTTCAGGTAAAGCGTATTCACGAGTATAAGCGTCAGCTTCTCAACGCGCTCAAAATAGTCGCTCTTTACGATGAAATAAAGAAAAATCCGAACATATCGATCCGCCCGCAGACGTTTATCTTCGGCGGAAAGGCAGCGCCCGGATATTATCTTGCAAAGGAAATAATCCGCTTTATATGTATGCTCGGAAAGCAGATAGACAACGATCCCGACGTGAGAGGACGCCTTAAAGTTGTATTCCTTGAAGAATACAACGTAAGCCTTGCGGAAATTCTTATGCCCGCAAGCGACATAAGCGAGCAGATTTCTCTTGCCGGAAAAGAGGCGAGCGGCACGGGCTGTATGAAATTTATGATAAACGGCGCGATGACCGTCGGTACGCTTGACGGCGCGAACGTCGAAATGGCGGACGCCGTCGGCAATGACAACATCTATATTTTCGGCCTTACCGCAAACGAGGTTGACGAGCTCTGGAAGCGCGGCTACAATTCCTCGGTTTACTATAAGGAAAGCGAACGTCTGCACGGCGCGATAGACAGAATAGCCTGCGGACTTGCCGGAGAGGATTTCTCGAATATAGAAAATTATCTGCTTCACAATCCCGGCGTTTCGGATCCTTATATGTGCTTTGCGGATTTCGATTCGTATTATTCAACATACAACCGCGCGCTTGACGACTACGATCACAGAGATCTGTGGACGAAAAAAGCCATTACAAATATTGCGAAAGCGGGATATTTCGCTTCGGACAGAAGCATAAAGGAATATGCGGAAAACATCTGGCATATAGAGCCGTGTAAGATCTGATGGCAGGCTTCGGAAGATTCAGCGCTCCGAGAAGGGTGCTTCACAAAGCCGTGTCCTCTGAGGGCAATACAGGCTCGGCGGAAAGACGGGGAAGCGTAAGCTTCTCCGTGTCTTTGCCTATGGAAACCGTCGGATGCACGCTTTCGGTTCTGTGCGACGATACCGGCGCAGTAGTAAATTACGCCGTTGACGGCGGAAAGCTCACGCTTTCGTGCGACAGGCTTTGCGGCGACGCGTCGGACGGACTGTTTTTCTATAAATTTATTGTAGATACGTCGTCGGGAAGCTATGAAATCGTCCGCGCGGCTGACGGAGTATCAGATACGCTGCGCGACAGGCGCGACGGCTTTGACGACGCCTTTGTCCTTACCGTTTACGAAAAGAGGAAAAATCCTCCATCGTGGCTTTACGGCGGAATTATCTATCATATATTCGTCGACAGATTTTTCAGGGGCGGCAACGAGCCCTGCCGCGAGGACGCCGTGATAAACGGCGATTGGGAAAACGGTATTCCGCCGTATGTGAAAAATTCGGGCGACAGGCTTGACAACAACGTGTTTTTCGGCGGCGACCTTTACGGAATAATCAAAAAGCTTCCGTATATATCGTCGCTCGGGGTGACGTGCATTTATCTCAGCCCGATATTCGAGGCGTATTCAAATCACAAATACGACACGGGAAATTACGACAAGGTTGACGATATGTTCGGCGGAGAAGAAGCTTTTTCGTCCCTTGTCAGTGAATGTGAAAAGTACGGCATAAAGCTGATACTTGACGGCGTTTTCAATCATACGGGCGACGACAGCATTTATTTCAACCGTCGCGGCAGATACGGCGACGGCGGCGCTTACAGAGATAAAAATTCTCCATATTACGAGTGGTACCATTTCACCGAATATCCCGAAAAGTACGAATCGTGGTGGGGAATAGACGTTCTTCCGCGCGTAATGAGCGATACGCCGTCGTACAAGGCGTATATTTTCGGCGAAAACGGAGTCGTGCGGAAAAGACTGAGAGAGGGCGTCGGAGGCTTCCGGCTTGACGTTGCGGACGAGCTTTCCGACGGATTTCTGTCGGAGCTTAAAACCGCCGCTGAAGCCGAAAAAGCCGACTGTGTGATAATCGGCGAAGTATGGGAAAATGCCGCCGAAAAGATATCATACGGAAGAAGAAGAAAATATCTGCGCGGAAAAGAGCTTGACTCTGTGATGAATTATCCGATAAGAACGGCGATAATTTCTTATCTTCGCGAAGGTGACAGCGAGGCTTTTCTTAAAAATGTCGCGGCGGTGTATGACGAATATCCGCCGGAAGCCCAAAGCACGCTGATGAATATAATCGGCACGCACGATACCGAGCGCATAATCACGGCGCTTGCGGGCGAAAGTCCTGCCGGAAAAAGTCAGGACGAGAAGGCTGTATATAAAATGACGGATGAGCAGTACAACAAGGGTGCGGAGCTTGTAAAGGTGGCGTATCTTCTGAGTATGGTTCTTCCGGGCGTGCCGTGCATTTATTACGGCGATGAAGCCGGTATGCAGGGATATTCCGATCCCTTCAACCGCAGACCGTATGTCTGGGGCAGGGAAAATACGGAGCTTATCGCTTTTTATCGCAGGCTCGGCGAAATAAGAAAACGCGAAAAGACGCTTTTCCTCGGAGCTATGAGAGTGGTTTATATAGACCGCGATATTCTTTGCATAGAAAGAACGTCGGGCGGAGAGCTTCTTTGCGCCGTTATAAACAGAAGCGCGGACGAATATATTTATTCTTCGGATATGATGTCCGAGGAGCTGATAAGCGGAATCCGCGCAGGTAAAATAAGCATAAAACCCATGTCGTGCGCGCTGATAAAAGCGCCCGATGACAAAAACGAATACGGAGTATATAAAACAATATGAAAAAGACATTTCTTGCATTTATACTTTCGGCGACCTTGCTTTTATGCTCATGCGAAAAAGCCGATATAGTGATACGCACGGATCTTGACGGCGCGAAAACCACGGATTTTACCGAAACGACCGAAGCTCCGGTTCAGACGGACGCCGAGGGGAAATATACCGTCGTGCTGAATAAATCATCGGGCGTGTTTCACGTTTCGCAGAATTGCTATCACGCAAAAATAATGAAAGAAGAAAACAGACAAATAATAAAAACAGACGATATAAGCACGCTTATATCGGACGGATACAGACCGTGCGGAGTATGCTCCGGCGAATATATTGACAAGGAGACCACAACCGAAAATGATAAATAAGGATTTTGCCTTCGGCGAAAAAACGCTGCGTCTTACCGCATACGCCGAAAACGTTATAAGAGTAAGAATATCCGATAAGTTTGAGCCGACGCTTTTCGAGCGTTACGGAATATGGCGCAAGCCCGACGAGCAGGCGGGAAAGCTTGTATCCGCGAAAAACGGCGTACTTGCGGGATTTCTTTATGCCGAATATTCTGACGGCGCCGTGATATTTTCTTCCGACGGGTTTGAAAGAAAGATAGAGCTTTCGTGCGAAGATACTGACGGCGTAAGAAAATACTTTGAGGACAATCTTTCGGGAATGCGCCCGGGCAGAGAACAGGTAATAGGCGACTATTCGGAGTGGGAAAGAAAAACCGTCGATTTCACAAAAGCTCCGAAATATTTTTCAATGAAAACAGACGGAGAGCTTTTCTACGGACTCGGCGAAAGTAATACGGACAGGCTCGTCCTCAACGGAAAGCCGTATCTTGAAAGAATTGTGTATCAGAAGTGCGAGGTAACCGTGCCTTTTATAATGACAAAAGCGGGCTACGGAATTCTTTGCAATACTACCTTCTGGCACGGAATAGACGTTTGCTCAAAGAGCGAAAACGAGGTTTTGTGGTATCTTCCCGACGGTGAGGTTGATTTCTTTATTTTCGGAGGAAAAACGCTTGCCGAAATAAACGAAAGACTGACATACGTCACGGGCAGACCGATTCTTCTGCCGAAATGGGCTTACGGACTTACCTTTGTCGAGCAGTACAACGCCGATCAGTTTGAAGTAATGAGAAACGCGGCGCAGTTCCGCGAGCTCGGACTTCCGTGCGATATGTTCAGCCTTGAACCCGGCTGGATGGCAAAGAGATATGATTTTTCTGTCGATAAAAAATGGAACACGGATCGTTTTTACATCTGCGACTGGATGCGCGGCGGAAAAGAGCCGAAGCCGTATGTGTTTACTCAGGCGCTTCTGCGCTACGGTTTCAAGCTTCAGCTGTGGCTTTGCTGTCAGCACGATTTTACCGCTTACGAGGAAAAGCTTGCCGGAAACGATACGGATTTCGGAATTCCGGAGTGGTTTGAGCATCTTGAAAAGTTCTGCTATGACGGCGCGGCATCGTTCAAGGTCGATCCGTGTCACGTTGTGGACATAACGGACGAAACAAGAACCTATGCAAACGGAAAAAGCGAACCCGAAATGCACAATCTTATGCAGACGCTCTGCGCAAAGGATATGTATCAGGGCGCGGCAAGATACAGAGGCACACGTCCCATGCATCACTTCTGCGGCGGATATACGGGCTCGGGCGCATACACAGCTATGACGACGGGAGATTCCGGCGGCAAGCTGAAAACTCTTGCGTGGATACTCAACTGCGGACTTACGGGCATTTCGGCTATGACGTGCGATATGGATATTTACTCAAAGCACACCATTCATTATTGCTTCTTTACGGCGTGGTGTCAGCTCAACAGCTGGGCGGGATTTGCTCAGCCGTGGTGGGCGGGCGATGAAATGCAGGCATATTTCACCTTCTACGACAAGCTCCGTTACAGACTTATGCCGTATATTTATTCGACGTCCGTATACGGAAATATGACGGGTATGCCCACCTGCCGCGCTATGCCTTACGTCACCGATGACGACGAGGTAAAGGATTCGGTTTACGAGTATATGTTCGGCGAGGACTTCCTTGTCGGTGCCTTCTCGGATGAAATATGGCTTCCGAGAGGCAGCGAATGGATAGATTACTGGACAGGTGAGCGCTTGTCCGGCGGTCAGATGATAAAAATAAAGCTTCCCGAAGGCAGAGGCGGCGCGCTTTATGTAAAAGCCGGCGCGATAATCCCGACGGAAAGCCCCAAGCAGTACACCGACTGCAAGGACGCGTCTGATATAATTCTCGAAATATATCCGTGCGGAAAGTCCGAGCGCGACTTTTATGAGGACGACGGCATTTCGCTCGGCTACCTGAGTGGCGAAAGAGCCGTTACAAAAATCGCCTGCGAGGAGGACGGCTCCGGTGTAAAGATAACTGTCGGAAAGCGCATAGGCGATTTCGACGGAATGAAGGATATGAGAACGTATCACATAAAAGCGATGTCGGAAAAAACGCCCAAAAAGGTTATCGTTGACGGCAAAAAAGCTGATTTTTCATATGAGGACGGCTTTGTTCTGTTTGAAATGAAAAACTGCGGCAAAGCCGAAATCCAAATGTAACTAAATATTACTATCATACAAAAAGGATTAGCAAATGATAATAACAACAGACCGACTTACTATAAGGGAAATAAGTCATAATGATGCCGAACGCATAAGCGAAATGAACAATTGCAGTGATGTAAATGAGCTTTTCTCGTCTTTGACAGAGAAAAATATTGATGATATTATAAATGATGCCGGTAATATCACTGATTTGATGTCACGCCTTACATGTGGTATAGACACCTATGATGAAACGGTTTATGGGGCATTGATTGGCGATACCATTATCGGATACATTGCAATTGTTAACGGCAAGTCTGAAACTCCTGAACTCCGAATTGAAATTGATCCCAATTATCAGGGCAAGGGATATGGATATGAATTTTTGAAATCATTACTGATATATCTTTTCGAGAATAAAAGATACGATTTTATTATATACAGAGTAGTCCCTACCAATAAAGCAAGTCTTGCTTTGATCAATAAGATAGGAGCTTTTCTGCAAAAACCAACCAGTAAAACAGAAAGTCTTTTATTTATGACATATCATATAAGCCGTATTTCAATGGATGTACATTGACAAAAATAGAATAAAAAACTCCTCTTCTGCATAGAATTGATGTGCAGGAGAGGAGTTTTTGTTATGAAAAAGATAAAATGGGGATCGCTTATTTTGGCGCTTCTTATACCGCTTGCCGTAGGAACGGCATCGGGTATAATTTCGCAGGCGGGAAAAATATACGGCGCGATGATAAAGCCGGAGGGCTCGCCGCCGTCGTGGATATTTCCTGTGGTATGGACGGTGCTTTTCGCGCTGATGGGAATATCGTCGTTTCTGATTTATAATGCGGACGCAAGCGAAAAAAGCAAAATGTCGGCGCTGATATTTTACGCCGTGCAGCTTGCGGTGAATTTTATGTGGCCGATATTCTTTTTCAGAATGGGCGCATATCTTTTTTCGTTTATATGGCTTGTGCTTTTATGGGCGCTCGTGCTGATAATGATAATTAAATTTTACAAAATAAATCGCACGGCGGCATTTTTACAGCTTCCGTATATATTGTGGCTTACATTTGCCGGATATCTCAATCTTGCGGTGTATCTGCTCAACAAGTAATTTACGAGAACTGAGAATTATACAGCGTGCTGTAAAAGCCGCCCTTGCGGAGAAGCTCTTCGTGCGTGCCGCGTTCGGTTATCGTACCGCCCTGCACGACGATTATCATATCGGCGTTTTTGATTGTGGAAAGTCTGTGCGCTATGACAAAGCACGTTTTTCCGCGCATAAGCGTCTGCATAGCCTGCTGTATCTGAATTTCGGTGCGCGAGTCAACGTTTGACGTCGCCTCGTCAAGAATAAGCATCGGCGCGTCGGAAAGCATTGCGCGCGCAATGGTTATAAGCTGTTTTTGTCCTTTGGAAACATTTACGCCGTCATCGGAAAGTATTGTATCGTATCCGAGCGGAAGACGCTCGATATAGGAATCTATCCTTGCGGCTTTTGCCGCCGCCATAACCTCTTCCTTTGTGGCGCTTTCCTTGCCGTAAACTATGTTTTCAAATATCGTTCCGTGAAAAAGCCACGTGTCCTGAAGCACCATTGTGTAGGCTTTTCGCAGGGAAGCGCGCGTGATTTCGGTTTCGTCTGTTCCGTCTATTTTTATCGTGCCGGAATTTACGTCGTAAAAGCGCATAAGAAGATTTATTATCGTTGTTTTTCCCGCGCCCGTAGGTCCGACTATGGCAAGAGTTTTTCCGGGCATTGCCTTTACGGAAATACCGTGCAGAATGGTTTTCTGCGGCGTGTAGCCGAACGTGACGTCGGAAAGCTCCACTTCGCCTTTTGTTGAGGTCAGCACCTTTGCCGACGGCAAATCCGCTTTTTCGGGTTCTTCGTCGATTATTCTGAAAACTCTTTCGGCGGCGGCAAAAGCCGACTGAAATTCGCTCATTATATTTGCGAATTCATTTATCGGGCCTGCGAATTTTCTTGAATACTGAACGAATTTCGCAACGCCTCCGAGCGATATGAAAAACAGCGTGCCCTCGGCAACTTTTCCGCTCTGCGAGAACATATAAAGAATTCCGCCGAATATAATGACGAGCGATATCGAAAGATTGTTTATGAAGTTTACTGAAGGTCCGAGCGCGGCGCCGTAATAATCGGCTTTGTAGTAAGCTTCAACGGAGTCGGCGTTGCGCGCGTCAAAGCGTGAGCAGATCTCATCCTCGCGGTTATAGGCGCGGATTGTTTTTCCGCCCGAAAGCATTTCTTCGGCATAGCCGTTGAGCTCGCCGAGCTTCTGCGAACGCCTGTGGAAAAGCGGACGGACTTTTTTCGAACGGTAGCGCGTGACAAGCACCGATATCGGAACGGTGATTATAAACACGATTATCAGCGGCTTTGATATTCTCCACATAAATATGGCGGAGCCCACGACCGTGTAAATGCTTGACATTATCTGAACAAGATCGTGCGAAAGGGAAGCGTTTACCGTGTCTATATCGTATGAAATGCGGCTGATTATATCGCCCGTTGTGTGAGTGTCAAAATACGATACCGGAAGGGAAGTCAGCTTTTCAAAAAGCTGCCGGCGCATAGAATATACTATCTTCTGGCTGAGCTTTATCATAAGCACCGCAAGAATGTACGAAAGCACGCCCGACGCAAGATAGCATATAAGCATTTTTATAATGTTTTCCTTTACGGCGGCAAAATCAACGCTGCCCTCGGAGGATATCGCGTCTATCGCGCTGCCCGAAAATTCGGGTCCCATAAGCGACAGCTGATTTGAAAGCAGTGTGATTATTATCGCAAACAAAAACAGATGCCAATATTTCAGCATATATCCGCCGAGGCGAAGAATAACGCCGCGGCGCGTTTTTTTGTCAAGCTTTTGCGATGAATTCCTGTTTGGGTTGCCGGTCTGAGCGCCGAAGCCTTTATTCAACGAAAGCACCTCCCATCTGCGAATCGCTTATTTCCTTGTAAACGCCGCAGCTTTCAAGAAGCTCCTCGTGCGTGCCTGCGCCGATTATCTGTCCCTTTTCGAGAACTATCACGTTGTCGCAGTTTTTAACCGAGCTTACGCGCTGGGCAATTGTTATTATCGTTGTACCATGCATATTTTCTTTTAGCGCGCGACGGAGATTTGCGTCCGTTTTGTAGTCGAGCGCGGAGGAGCTGTCGTCAAGGACGAGTATTTCCGGCTTTGCGGCGAGCGCCCGTGAAATAAGAATACGCTGTTTCTGACCGCCGGAAACGTTTGTTCCGTGCGGGGCAAGCATACGGGAATATCCTTCCGGAAAGGCGGAGATAAAATCGTGCGCCTGCGCGATTTTTGCCGCCGCCACGATTTCCTCGTGCGGAATGTCGCGCCCGAAGCGGATATTTTCTTCTATTGTGTCGGCATACAGAAAATCGCTTTGCATGGCTACGCCGAATTTTCCGTAAAGCTCGCTTTGCGGTATTGTGCGTATGTCGCGACCGTTTATGTATATTCCGCCGGCGGCAACATCGTAGAAGCGCATCAGAAGCTTTATAATCGTCGATTTTCCGTCGCCCGTAGCGCCTATTATTCCGAGCGAGCCGCCCTTTGAAACGTCAAACGAAACGTGACGTATATCGTTTTTGTTTTTTCCGTAGGAAAAGCAAATGTCCCTTACCGAAATGAAAGCGTCCGTCTTTACAGGCGGGAATTCTTCCTCGCTCCCGAGTGTCAGCTCGTTTCCAGAGTCAAGCACCTCCGCTATTCTTTTCGCGGAGGCGGAGCTTTTTGTATACATAACGAAGATTCTCGTAACGCTCATCATCGCCATTGATATCAGCGTGAAATACTGCATAAACGCAATTACCGTTTCGGGATCCGATTTTCCGCCCTGAACGCGCGACGCGCTCAGCGCGATTACCGCAACTATTCCGAGGTTCATAAGCACGGTCATAACGGGGTTTACGGCACCCATTGTTATTCCGGCGCGAAGCTCGTCCGAAACAAGCTCTCTGTTCACCTTGTCAAAGCGTTTGTGCTCCTGCTCGGACTTTGAAAGCGCTTTGATAACGCGTATGCCCTGCGAATCCTCGCGCACGACTCTTGTCATTTTATCGACGGAGTGCTGAACCCTTGTGTAAAGCGGAACGCCCTTTTTTGAAATGAAATATACGGTTATGAAAATAAACGGCAAAACGGCTATCATTGCAAGGGCAAGGTAGCTGTCCATAAAAAGCGTTATGGCAATTCCGCCGATAAGAAGTATCGGCGCACGGACGCCCATTCTCTGCATCATATTCACAAAGTGGTGTAGGTTGTAGGTGTCAGTCGTTATTCTGGATTCAAGCGACGGAATGGTAAATGTCTCAGTCTGCGACGGGGAAAGCCGCATCGTTTTGGAAAACAGATCGCTTCTGAGCGCCTGTGCGAAATTGCTTGCGGTTTTTGCAGCCATACGGTTGGCGCAGACGTTGCAGACGCAGGCGAGCGCCGCACAAAACATCATCAGAAGTCCCCACAAAACGACGCGCCGGACATCTTCCGTGGCTACGACGTCGCGAAGAATTATGCTGAGTATGTACGGAAGTGCAAGCTCCATCAGTGTGCCGAACGTTTTTATCGTAAGTCCTATGCCCATTCTTTTGTAAAAGGGCTTAAGATAACGCAGCATAAGGTTCATTTTTTTCAAGATTCCTTCCGTAAAAAACCTCGCGGGAGCGAGGTTTTTTGATTTATTGTTGTCTTTTTGCTTTTCCGAGCATTCTCGAAATTTCCGAAACGCTCTTGTTTATGTATTCTCCGAGCGCGTCGAAGCCCGTGAAGGTGTTGTATACGGTGAGCTTATCAAAGCTGTCGGCGCACGGAAGCGCAAGCGATATCACTATGTTTTCCGCGCCGTCGGAAAATATTCTCGGCTGTGCGTTTTCGGAAAGCGAAGCGAAAATTCCCGCCTCGAAAATACATTCCGGAACAAGATCGGTTATCTCTCCGCTGACGAGCTTTGCGTGACTTTTTGTCACCGCCGTGATTTCAATGGAATTTGAAGCGTCGCTGTACGCCGCGCGGAGAAGAACTCTGCCGTTTTCGGTACAGCGGCTCGCCGCATATATCATTCTGGATATGATAAACACCGTCGCCCTCGGAATTATGACGCAGTAACGGTTGCAGGCTACGCTTCTGTCCGTTTCGGTGCGGATGTTTATCCCTCTTGCGCGAAACGCTCCGCCGAGCTTTGACGAAAGCGGGCGGAGGATGTCCTCTATATCGAAAATCGATTTCTGAAGATCAAAGCCGAAGCATATCTGCTCCGTAAATTTGTCAATGTCGCCGTAGAGCCTTATCATCGCGCTGCTCGGCAGACTGTCCGGAGGCTTTATTCCGAAAAGCTCGGCTTCCGACGCCGCGGAAATTATCGGCTTTATCTTTTCCGTGTCGCCGGACTGAAGAACCGAAAACAAAGAAAAAACAAGATAAATCCCGTCATTTGCGGCTTTTCTGAAAACAAAAGCTTTTGAGTACGGGGTGACGTTTGTGAAAACGGGGAAGCTTTCGGTGCCGGAAAGCACTTCTTTCGGATCAGCCAGATGCGGCGCGATTTTTGCGCCGCATCTGATCTTGGGAAGATGTTTTCTTGTGCTTTCGTTTTTGTATACGACCTTTCCGTATTTATCCGTTACGATTACGGGAAAAGGAACAGACGAAAACAGCTCGCACGATACTGTCAAATGATATCACCCACCCGAAAAAAATTTTATACAGTATGAATTTTGTTGCCGAAGTCCGCGTTCTCGGAATCGAGGGCGTGGAGCTTTGCTTTTCTTGCTTCGAAGAATTTTACCGCTACCTGCTCGAACAGAGCGTACGTCAGAACGTCCTCGTCCTGAATAGCCCAAGGCTTTACCGCTTCGCGAAGGCTTGAAAGCTCGGGCTTGAGCATATCTGCGGGACGGCAGGTTATCGGCTTTTCGCTGCCGATTATCTGCTTTCTGAACTCGGGAGAAATTTCAACCGGCGTTTTGCCGTATTCTCCGCGGACAAGTCCCTTGAATTCTTTGGTTACCATCTTGTAACGTTCGCCGCCGATGACGTTGAACACCGCCTGCGTGCCGACTATCTGTGAGCTTGGCGTTACAAGCGGAGGATAGCCTGCGTCCTTGCGGACGTTGGGAACTTCCGCAAGAACCTCGGGAAGAAGCTCGCTCTTTCCCGCCTGCTTGAGCTGTGAAATAAGGTTTGAAAACATTCCGCCCGGAACCTGGTAACGAAGCGTGTTTACGTTTACTTTAAGAACCTTCGGGTCGAGAAGTCCGTCTTTGATGAACTGCTCGCGAACCTTTGTGAAATGATCCGCTACGGGCTGGAGCTGTTCGAGATCGAGTCCCGTGTCGTATTCCGTGCCGGCAAGAGCGGCTACAAGCGACTCTGTGGGCGGCTGACTCGTTCCCATTGCAAGAGGCGAGATTGCCGTATCGACTATATCGCAGCCCGCTTCGATCGCTTTGAGAAGCGTCATCGAGGCAAGACCGGAGGTGTAGTGCGTATGAAGCTCAACGGGTACGGAAACGGCGGCTTTTACTTTCTTTACAAGGTCATATGCCGCATAAGGAGTGAGAAGTCCCGCCATATCCTTTATGCAGATTGAGTTTGCGCCCATGCTTTCAAGCTGTTTTGCGTACTTGGCAAACTTTTCGTTTGAATGAATGGGGCTTGTTGTGTAGCTGATAGCCGCCTGAACGTGACCGCCTTCTTTTATTGTGGCTTTTATTGCCGTTTCAAGATTGCGCGGATCGTTGAGAGCGTCGAAAATTCTTATTATATCAATGCCGTTTGCAATGGATTTCTGAACGAAATATTCCACAACGTCGTCGGCATAATGACGGTAGCCGAGAATGTTCTGACCTCTGAACAGCATCTGAAGCTTTGTGTTCTTTACCGCGGCTCTTATTTTACGCAGTCTGTCCCACGGATCTTCGCCGAGAAAGCGGAGGCACGCGTCGAATGTCGCGCCGCCCCATGCTTCGAGGGAATAATATCCGACCTTATCCATCTGTTCGAGGATGGGAGCCATCTGCTCCATTGTCATTCTCGTTGCGACGAGCGACTGATGCGCGTCGCGGAGAACGGTTTCGCAAATTTTTACTTTAGCCATATTTATACCTTTTTATTACCTTTCGCCGATTATTTGTTGAACAGTGCAAGGAATACTCCCGCTGCGATAGCCGAACCGATAACGCCTGCGACGTTCGGCCCCATTGCGTGCATAAGAAGATAGTTGTCCGGATCTTCCTCTCTGCCGACCTTCTGAGCAACGCGCGCAGCCATAGGAACGGCTGAAACGCCTGCGGCGCCGATAAGAGGATTGATCTTTCCGTGGGTTATCCAGCACATGAACTTACCGCCGAGAACTCCGCCGACGGTTGAAAGAATAAACGCGCAAAGACCGAGAGCGATTATCTTCAGAGTGTCGATGGCGAGGAAGTTTTCCGCGTTTGCCGTCGCGCCGACGGAAACTCCGAGGAAAATCGTAACGATGTTCATAAGCTCGTTCTGAGCGGCTTTTGAAATTCTGTCCGTAACGCCGGAAACTGTCAGCAGGTTGCCGAACATAAGAAAGCCTATAAGCGAAGCAGCGTCGGGAAGGATTATCGAAACGAGAACGGTAACGATTATCGGGAAAGCGACAAGCTCAAGCTTTGAAACGGAACGAAGCTGTTCCATTCTTATGGCGCGTTCCTTTTTCGTTGTAAGAAGCTTCATCACGGGCGGCTGAATCATAGGAATCAGCGCCATATACGAATAAGCGGCGATCGCTATCGCGCCGAGAAGATGAGGCGCAAGATACTTTGTCACAAGAATAGCCGTAGGACCGTCAGCTCCGCCGATGATACCGATAGCCGCGGCTTCCTTCTCCGTAAAGCCGAGAAGAA
This sequence comes from uncultured Eubacteriales bacterium, assembly GCA_963614875.1. Taxonomy (GTDB): domain Bacteria; phylum Bacillota; class Clostridia; order Oscillospirales; family CAG-272; genus CAG-841. The sequence continues at coordinate 22,973 of CAVEFC010000011.1, forward strand.
GCGCGCCGGCAAATGCGGCAAATACGCCGAGCTGTGCCGTTCCGCCCATAAACAGACGCTTGGGGTCTGCGATAAGGGGAGAGAAGTCCGTCATGGCGCCGACGCCGAGGAATATAAGCGAGGGATAAATTCCGAGCTTTACTCCGAGATAGAGGAAGTCTATAAGGTTGCCTTCCTTTACGACGTTGAGTATTGAAAACTCAAAGTCAGGATCGCTGTTGATAAACAGCTCCGAGTGGAAAAGGTTCGCGCCCGGAATATTTGCAAGGAGCATACCGAAAGCAATCGGCAAAAGGAGCAACGGCTCAAAGCCTTTGACGACCGCAAGGTAAACGAGTACGCCGACTATGACGTACATTATAAGCGTTTTTATGAGAAGACTTGTATTACCTTGAAAAAGGTGAAGACCGGTCGATTCCCATATTTTTTCGAGAAATTCGATCAAGAAAGCTCACCTCCGTTTTTTATTTTCGCGTGAAAATTCAGGAGAGTGAAACAAGAAGGTCGCCCGTCTTTACCGTGGAGTCCTTTGCGATTGCGTATGTTACAGTGCCGCTGTCGGGGGCGGTGATCTCGTTTTCCATCTTCATAGCTTCGAGAACGCAGAGAATATCGCCTTTCTTTACCGTTGCGCCTGCGGCTACGTTCATTTTGAGAACCGTTCCGGGCATCGGAGCGTTTACGTTTACTCTTCCGCCTGCGGAAACGGGGGCTGCCGCTGCCGCGGGAGCGGGAGCTGCTGCGGACTGAGCCGCTGCGGGAGCTGCCGCTACGGGAGCGGCAGCCGTCGCGCCCGTTTCTTCAACGGTTACGTCGTATATTTTGCCGTTTACGGTTACTGTGTATCTTTTCATTATCATATCCTCCGAAAATTATATTCTTTTTCTGAACGAAACCACGCGGAAGCTTTCCGGCGATTTTCCTTCGTATGCCGCGATTGCGGCTGTTATTGCGGCTACCGTGGCACTTTCGTCCTCGGACGAAGGAGCGGTGGGCGCCGTCTGAACCGGTGCGGGAGCTTCTGACTTCGAGCCATTTTCCTTCTTTGCGCTTATTGCGGAGAAGATAGGAATAAGAATTTTAAGTATGATATAGAGCAGGGCGATTACGGCGAGCACCATAAGCATACCGAGACCGAGCGTCTGAAGTCCGAGCCCGACAGGGTTTTCAACCATAAGAAGCATAGGCATTGAGTTACCTCCTTATGCAAGCATTTCGAGCGCGGAAGCCACTCTTGCGCGAAGCTCCGAAGCTTCTATTATGTCGTCAACATAGCCTTTCTTTGCGGCGGCGAGAGGAGTTGCGTTTTCGCTTGCCCATTTTTCAGCAATCTTTTTCACCTTTGATTCATCATAAACCTCGCCGAGAAATTCAACGGCGGATACGGGATTCATCGGCGATATCTTTGCACGGTCGAGCGCGAGAACAAAGTCTGCGCCGAGCGCCTTTGAGCCGAGTACCGAATAAGCCGTTCCGTAGGCTTCGCCGGTGATAACCGTTATTCTGCGCGAGGAATAGCAGACCTGATAAGCTTCGGCAAGCTGTGCAAGCTTTCCTGCCATTCCGCCGATTTCGATTTTATCCGTCGTGCCGACGCCGACGCCGTCAACAAGTGTAATTACGGGCGCGTCGAGAGTACGGCAGATTTTTATCAGCTTTATTGCTTTTTCGCAGGCGCCGGGACACATTTTTCCGTCCTTGAAGGAGGGGTTGTTTGCAACGACGCCGCAGACTCTGCCGTTCATCGAGGCAAGACCTACCGTCATCTGCGGAGCGCGCTTTGCGAAAAGCTCCGTAAAGCTGCCTGCGTCGAAAAGGCTTGCTATAACCGTGTGAACGTCATATTTCGGATTTTCAAACACGGAAGCGTCGAACGCTCTGTTTGCGTCGTCGGTCGTTATCATTTCGGGTGTGAAATATCTGCAAAGCTCTCTTGCGGCAAGACAGGCTGAAGCGTCGTCCTTTGCCGTGATTGCCGAAACGCCCGTTTCCGCAAGCTTTTCGGGCTTGCCGAGCGTTTTGTCTTCGAGCATGGATGAGGGAACAACGTAAAGCGAGCCTGTTTTTTCGGCTACGATTATCGTATCGAAAAGCGACGCCGCAACAGCTCCCGCGCCTCCGCACGCGCCGGAGATAACGGCGACAGTGGGTATTGTGTCCTTGCAGTACAGAAGAGCGGAAATGATCTCTCCGCAGGCGTTGAGAGCGTCTGCGCCTTCGTCTATTTTTGCGCCGGCGCTGTCAAAAACGCCGATAAGCGGAGCGTTTGCGTCCGTAGCCATTCTGATTATCTTGCATATTTTCTCTGCGTGAGCCTTGCCCATCGCTCCGTGCAGGCGTGAATAATCCTGCGAAAAAGCGAATACCAAAAGTCCGTCAACCGAGCCGTAGCCGGTTACAACGGGGCAGAAGTCCTCGTCGCCGTCGCCGCCGATAAAAGCGCCGACTTCCGCAAATGTTCCTTCGTCGAAGATGATATCCATGCGTGCGCGTGCGGTAAGCTTTCCGGCTTTTTCAAGCTCTGCGGAGGCTTCCGAGCGGCGCGCATTGATAATCTCGCGCAATTTCTGGGTACTTTGTGCCATAATTTATTTCCTTTCATGGTTTTGAATGTTTTGCATTTTCGGTCGGGACCAATCTATCCCAACATACATATTAACAGTATATCATAAAATAAAAAAATATCAATAGACAAATGTAAAAAAATGAACGGATAAGGGCAAAAAAATGCGTCCGCAAATCAGCTTGCGGACGCATCGGTTTTACGCATTATATTACTTTTTGAGCTTCTTTACTATTTCTTCCGTGTCGGAGGCTATCATAAGCTCTTCGTTTGTGGGAAGAAGATAAACGAGAACCTTTGAATTTTCCGTAGAAAGCTTTACGGTGTTCGGCTGACGGAACATTTTTGCGTTGAGCTCGGTGTCTATTTCTATGCCGAAATATGTCATATCCCTGCATACTCTTTCGCGGAGCTCGGGATTGTTTTCACCCATACCTGCGGTAAATACTATGGCGTCAAGACCATCCATTGCGGCTGTGAACGCGCCGATGTATTTCTTTACCTGATATGCAAGTATGGAAGCCGCAAGATACGCGCGGTGATTGCCTTCGAGAATTCCTTTTTCTATATCGCGGCTGTCGGAGGAGTAGCCTGAAATACCGAGAAAACCGCATTTTTTGTTCATAAACTCGCTCATCTCGTCCGGAGTGAAGCCTTCTTTTTTCATCAGATAGGTTACGATTGCGGGATCTATGGAGCCGCAACGCGTACCCATTTCAAGACCGTCAAGAGGTGTGAAGCCCATCGTCGTGTCGATGCATTTTCCGCCCTTTACCGCGGATATCGAAGAGCCGTTGCCGATGTGGCAGGTGATGATCTTTGTTTCCTCAACGGGCTTGTCGATAAGCTTTGCCATTTCTCTTGCAACAAAGCGATGCGACGTTCCGTGCGCGCCGTAGCGACGGATTTTGTATTTTTCTATCATTTCGTAGGGGATAGGATAGGTGTAAGCGTATTCGGGCATCGTCTGATGGAATGCCGTATCGAATACAAGCACCTGAGGGGTGTTCGGCATAACGGCTGTGCAGCCCTCTATGCCCATAAGGTGCGCGCCGGTGTGAAGGGGAGCAAAATCGCGGCAGAGCTCAAGCTTTTCGAGAACCTCGGGAGTTACAAGACAGCTTTCAAAGAAGTAAGGACCGCCGTGCACCACACGGTGACCGACAGCTTCTATCTCGCTCATATCCTTTATGCAGCCGAATTCGGAATTTGTCAGATATTCGACGACGGCTTTCATTGCGACTTCGTGGTTGGGCATTGCAATTTCGTTTTTGATTTTTGTTCCGTCTGCAAGCTTATGCTCGATGATTCCGTCGAGACCGATTCTTTCACAAATACCCTTGGAGAGAACCTCGGCTGTGTCGGTGTTGAAAAGCTGATACTTAAGCGAGGAGCTTCCCGCGTTTACAACAAGTACTTTCATTTTTTGATTTTTCCTCCGTTTCCGCTTGATTAAATTTACGTTAAGCGGTATAATAAATTCATAACAAAAATTATTATACAGCAACTTTTCCGCGATTGCAACCCCAATTTCCCGAAAAAGGAGTTTTTTATGAAGATTTGTGCGGTTATATGCGAATACGATCCGTTTCATTCGGGACATAAGCATCAGATAGATAAACTGAAAAATGAAGGCTATGCCGTTGTCGCCATAATGAGCGGGAGCTTTACTCAGCGCGGAACCGCAGCGACAATATCAAAGTACGACCGTGCGGAATCGGCCGTGAAATGCGGAGCCGACCTTGTGCTGGAGCTGCCGTTTCCGTATTGCGCCTCCGGAGCGTCGGCGTTTGCCGCCGGCGGAGTGCATATAGCAAGCAGTCTCGGTGCGGTTGATTTTCTTGCTTTCGGCAGCGAGCAGGGCGACACCAAAGCGATAAAAACGGTTGCGGGAAATATGCTTTCCAAAGAATTTCGTCACGCTTTTGAATCGGAAAGGGCGGATTTCGGAAGCTATTCGCAAAGGTGTATTTCGACGTATGAAAGGCTTTACGGAAAAAGCCCCGTGCTTGAAGGCTCAAACGATCTTCTTGCGCTCGAATACGTCAAGGCGCTTATGAAAACAAATTCAAAAATAAAGCCTCTTGCCGTGAAAAGAGAGGGACAAGCCTACGGAAAAACGTCCGGCGAAGGCTTTCTTTCCGCTTCTTCGGTGAGAAAAATGATATATTCCGGCGACAAAGAGGGAATAAAGGCGGCTGTTCCGGCGCCGTCGGCGGAGAAAGTGATCGCCGCAATGGACTCGGGCAGGACGGCAATGACGGAAAGGCTGTTTCTTCCGTATGCGGCGCATTTCAGGCTTTCGGACGTAAAATCGTATTCCGAAACCGCCGAAATGACGGAGGAGCTTTTCGGCAGACTGATTTCCTGCGCAAAGCTTGCGCGTTCGTTTGACGGGCTGATATCGGGAGCGCGGACGAAAATGTATTCGGAATCGAGAATCCGCCGCGCAATGCTGTTTTCGCTTCTCGGTGTGAAGGCGGGCGACATAACAAAGCCTGCGTTTTCCGTGCTTCTCGGCGCGGGGAAAAAAGGCAGGGAAATACTTGCGAAAATAAAAAAGACGTCGGATTTTCCGATAATAACAAAGCCTGCCGACTATGCGCTTTCCGGAGAAAACGCAAGGCAGGGCTTTGAAACGCTTATGCGCGCGGAATCGCTGTGGACGCTTACCCTTGCCCGTCCGGACGAGGCTGTCGCGCTTATGAGAAAAAATCCGTATATAGCGGAGGACTGAAAATGTTTTATGATGTTATAATCGTCGGCGCAGGTCCTGCCGGCGCGACGGTCGCACGCCTTTCGGGAAAGCGCTTTCGCATACTGCTGATAGACGGCTCGCCGCTTCGCTTCGGCGACAAGGGCAAGCCCTGCGGCGGACTTCTTGCGCCGGACGCGCAGAAAGCACTGCGAAAATCGGGACTTTTTGTGCCGGAGGAGGTTCTTGCCGAGCCGCAGATAGATTTTGTAAAAACGATAGACTGCAAAAGCAAAACGATAAGAAACTACAAAAGAACCTACATAAACGTTTCGAGGGAGAAATTCGACCGCTGGCTTCTTTCGCTTTGCGACGGAACAGCGACTGTCGTCTGCGGAATATGCGTGAATATCGGAAGGCAGGGCGACGGTTTTTCCGTTGAATACAGAGACGAAAGCGGAAAAATAATCACCGCAACGTGCAGATATCTTGTCGGTGCGGACGGAGCGGCGTCCGTTGTCAGAAGATTTGCTTTCCCGGGCGCAAAGCCGAGAATGTATACATCGGTTCAGCAGTGGTTTCACAGCGGAAACGACGCTCCGCTTTATTCCTGCATTTTCGACGAAAGCATAACGGACTGCTGTTCGTGGTCGATATCTAAGGGCGGATATACGGTTTTCGGCGGAGCGTATCCGACGGACGCGCCGAGAGAAAGATTTGAAAAGCAGAAAAAAGCGCTCCGGAATTTCGGATATACGCTTGAAGCTCCCGTGAGAACGGAGTGCTGTCTTGTGCTTCGTCCGCGCTCGGAAAAGGATTTTTTCCTCGGAGGCGACGGAGTGTTTCTCGTCGGCGAAGCCGCGGGCTTTGTAAGTCCTAGTTCGCTTGAAGGAATAAGCTATGCAATAAAGAGCGGAGAGGCGCTTGCGGACGCGCTCGGCAGAAAATCTCCGCACAAAGCGTACAGATTTCTGACGGCGAAAATAAGGGCAAGGCTTGTGCTGAAAACGCTGAAATGCCCGTTTATGTATTATCCGCCGCTGAGACGCTTTGTTATGAAAAGCGGAATTATGAGTACAAAAAAAGACAAAAACAGCTGAAAAACCGCGCAGGCATTGCCGATGCCTGCGCGGTTTTTGTGTCATCCGGCGGAGCAGGCGCGTAAAATGTCATAGCGGAGCTGCTACGGAGGCGAAGATGATTTTTTATAAATATCACGGTTGCGGAAACGATTTTATACTTATAGACGAAATGAAAAACGTCGATTACAGGTCGCTTGCGGTCAGAATGTGCGAGCGCAGAACCGGAATAGGCGCGGACGGACTGATAGTCTGCTCGGGACATCCGCCGTCGATGCGGATATTCAACAGCGACGGCACGGAGGCGAGTATGTGCGGAAACGGAATACGCTGTGCCGCAAGATATTTTGCCGACACCGGAATATTGGCGGAAAAGTTTGGCGTGCGTACCCTTGACGGCGTGAAAACGCTTGAGCTTTGTCAGGGCGGCGAGATACTTGCGGATATGGGAGAGGCGCATTTTTCGACCGCGGGCGGATTTTGCAAAACGTATATGCTCGACGGAAGAAAGGTGCTTTTCTACGAGGTGTTTGTCGGATGCGCCCACGCGGTTGTTTTCTGCGACGACATATATCGTGAGCTTTTGTTCGGGACGGCGGAAAAGCTGAGCTGCTGTGAGCTTTTTCCGCAGAAGATAAACGTGGATCTTGTGCGTGTTGACGGCAGGGGAGAGCTTACCGTGAGAACCTTTGAGCGCGGAGCCGGATACACGGCTGCGTGCGGAACGGGAGCGTGCGCGTCATACGCGGTGGCAAGAAAGCTGAAGCTTTGCGACGAAAAGGTTACCGTGCATTTTGAGCTCGGCACGCTTTGCGTTTCTGGCGGAGAGCATATCAGGCTTTGCGGAGGAGCGGAGCTTGTTTTCAGGGGAGAATGGGGTGAATAACTGAAATGAAGGGTACTTACACGGCGCTTGTCACGCCTTTTTCGCAGGACGGTGTAAACACGGAAAAGCTCAAAGAGCTGATAAATTTTCAGTATGAAAACGGTGCGGACGGAGTTGTTCTGCTCGGCACGACGGGCGAATCGCCAACGATAAGCGAAAAGGAATCGGAGCAGATTATTTCCGCAGGGCTTGAAGCCTGCGAAGGAAAGCTTGACGTTTTGGTGGGGTGTTCGTCCTGCGACACGGCGGAGGCGGTGAAAAAATGCAGAAGAGCGGCGGCGCTCGGCGCAAAAAAGCTGCTTGTGCTTACTCCCTATTACAACAAAACAAACGGCGAGGGAATGCGCCGGCACTTTCTTACGATAGCCGAAGCGTCGGAGGCGCCGATAATAATTTACAACGTGCCGTCGCGGACGGGGTGCTCTGTCGATATCGAAACTCTTGCCGAGCTTTCGGAAAACGAAAATATCATCGGGATAAAAGAGGCGAGCGGCAATATTTCATATGCCGTGCGCGCGGCTCGCCTGATAAGCGACAAATTCTTTATGATGAGCGGCTGTGACGATATTACCGTGCCGCTGATGTCAGTCGGTGCTTCGGGGGTGATATCGGTCGCGTCGAACATCGTGCCGCAGAAAATCGCCTCGATGACAGGGGCTTTTCTTTCGGGCGACACGGATAAAGCAAGGAAGCTTCAGCTTGAAATTCTGCCGCTTGTGTCGGCGCTGTTCTGCGAGGTAAATCCAATTCCGGTAAAGACCGCGATGAACCTTATGGGAATGAACGTGGGCGGACTGCGCCTGCCGCTTTTTGAAATGTCGGAGCGCGGCGAAAAAATGCTTAAAGAAGCCATGCGTGCGGAAAAGATGATATGACGGGCAGAGAAATATCCGAGAAAATAAAAAGCTCCGAAAGGAAAACTCCCGTAAAAGCATATATATCGGCGTCGGAAAAGCCAGATATACCGAACTGCAAAGTTTTCGGGGGCTCGGAATTTTTCGTGGTTTTCGGCGCGTGGGAGGATATGGAGAGATATCTTTCGGAAAAAGCCGACAAAATACACGATATCGAAACAGAGGTGACGGCGAGAAAAACCGCGCTCGGCTCGGTCGGGCTTTTGTCGGTCGATGCGAGAGTCGAGCGCGGAGCGCAAATAAGAGAGGGCGCGCTGATAGGGAAAAGCGCCGTCATAATGCACGGCGCGGTGATAAATTCGGGCGCGGTGATAGGAGACGCCGCAATGATAGATATGAACGCCGTCATAGGCTCGTGCGCGGTGATAGGGAAAAATTCTCACGTCGGGGCGTGCGCGGTTATTGCGGGAGTGCTTGAGCCTCCGTCGGCAATTCCGACGAGAATAGGCGACGGGGTGCTTGTCGGAGCGGGAGCCGTCGTGCTTGAAGGAATTTCCGTCGGCGATGATGCCGTCATCGGAGCTGGGGCGGTCGTCACGCACGATATTCCGGACGGCGCGGTTGCGATCGGTGTTCCGGCGAGAATCGTAAAAAGTCGCGGCGATATCGGTAAGAAAGCCGATATTAACGGAGATCTGCGATGAGCGCGTCCGAGCATTACAGAGCGCTTCACAGGAAAGCCGAGGAGGGCTTTTGCGAATTTGAAACGAAAAAATACATACTCGGCGCACTTGAAAGGCTCGGCTGTGCGATATATGAGGTCGGCAAAACGGGCGTGCTTGCGTATTTTGACTTCGGAAAAAGCACGACGTCCGCTTTCCGCGCGGAAACGGACGCGCTTCCGATAACCGAAAAAACGGGGCTTCCGTTCGCTTCGGAAAACGTCGGATATATGCACGCCTGCGGTCACGACGGGCATATGGCGGTGCTTTTGTCGCTCGCCGAAGGACTTTCAAAGAAGGGCGGCGCTCCGTGCAACGTGCTGTTGATATTTCAGCCGGCGGAGGAAAAGCGCGGAGGGGCGGAGCTTATCGCGTCGTCTCCGGATTTTCTTCGCATTTCGCCGGACAGGATTTTTGCGCTTCATCTGATGCCGCGGCTTGAAAAAGGGAAGCTTTTTTCCGGAAGCGGCGCGATATACGCAGGCTCGTCCGAGGTCAGAGCCGTGTTTTACGGCGATCGGGCACACATAACGGAAAGCATAAAAACCGACGCGCTGGAAAACGCGGCGCGGTTTTATATCGGCACAAAGCGCCTGATGCAAATGGAGGGACTTTTCGCCGGCTTCGGAAAGCTCTGCGCCGGAACGGCAGGCAACGTGACGCCTTCTTTTGCGGAGCTTTACGGAACGATGAGATATTTTTCCGAGCGGGAAAAAATATCGGAGACAGAAATTCTTTTCCGCGTGGCAGACAAATACGGAGGGGAGCTTCATATTTCCGAATATGCTCCGCCGGCGTGCAACAGCGAAAAGCTTTTTGAGCTTTCGGGATGCGGCAGACTTTCCGAGCCTGCTTTGTGCGCGGACGATTTTTCCGTGTACGGACGGGTGTGCCGTCATTTGCTTTATATGTATCTCGGAACGGGCGACACACCGCCGCTCCATTCGGACGGATTTGCCTTCGACGAGGGTATTCTTCCGATCGGCGAAGAAAAGCTTTTTGCGATCGCGCAAAGCGAAGAAATCAGCAGAGTTACATAGGCGATTGCAAATATAAGCCGATAAAATGCGAAAAATCCGCAACGAAAGGTGAAAAACTTAATATTTTTAGCACTCGAATATATAGAGTGCTAATCTTTTTACAATTCGTTAACAAAATGTGCTATAATTTTTTCTCCGTGTGTGATACTATAATTATGCTGAAAGAAAAACAGCGACAAAAAAAGAAATCAGACAGCAAAAGGAGGAATTATTATGCTTGAACTGATACCTTTTATTTCCAATAACAGAGTTTCAAATTATGATCCTTTCAAAGATATGGAAAGCTTTGAAAAGCACTTTTTCGGCACGGACAGAATATCCTCTTTTAAGACGGATATAAAAGACAACGGCAGCGAATACCTGCTCGAAGCCGATCTTCCCGGATTCAAAAAGGAAGATATAAACGTAAATCTTGAAAACAATTATCTTACGATAAGCGCGGAGAGAAAAGCAGAAAACGAAGAAAAGGACAAGAAGGGCAGATACATCCGTTGCGAAAGAAGCTACGGCTCGTTTACGAGAAGCTTTGATGTTTCCGACGTCGATACCGATAAGATAACCGCTTCCTATGAGGACGGCGTTCTCAAACTCAATATGCCGAAGAAGGAAAAGACCTTGCCCGCATCGAAAAAGCTTGAAATAAAATAAACAGAAAAAACAGTAAAAAACGCACCCGCACGGGTGCGTTTTTTTCTGTATTGACAAGCAAAAAGATGTGTGATATATTGATTTCAGTAAGTACGAAAGGACAAGAAGAATATGTCACATTCGGTAGACGAAATCAAAAACAAAAAAGCCTTTATATGCGATATGGACGGCGTGATATATCACGGGAACAGACTTCTTCCCGATGTTCACGAATTTGTGGATTGGCTTTACAAAAACGACAAGAAGTTTTTATTCCTTACGAACAGCAGCGAACGCTCCCCGAGAGAGCTTTCACAGAAGCTCAAAAGAATGGGACTTGACGTAAGCGAGGATCACTTTTACACAAGCGCGCTCGCGACGGCATCCTTTCTTTCGACGCAGAAGCCCGGTTGCAGTGTTTACGCAATAGGCGAACCGGGACTTATGAACGCTCTTTATGACGCGGGACTGAGTATGAACGATTATAATCCCGACTATGTTGTTTTCGGCGAAACGAGAGCGCTCAACTACGAAAAGATAGAGCACGCGGTACAGCTCGTGCTTGACGGCGCAAAGCTTATAGGTACGAACACCGATGTGACGGCTCCCGGCGAAAACGGTATAATCCCTGCGTGCCGCGCGCTCATTTCTCCGATTGAAATGGCTACGGGAAAAAACGCATATTTTATAGGTAAGCCGAATCCGCTTATTATGCGTCACGCGCTGAAAAAGCTCGGCACTCACAGAGAAGAAACGATAATTATCGGCGACAGAATGGATACGGATATAATTTCCGGCATAGAAAGCGAATTCGACACGGTGCTTGTTATGAGCGGCGTTACGTCGATAAGCGATATAGGTAAATTCCCGTACCGCCCGACTTACGTTATGAAGGGCGTCGGAGAAATAGCCGAGCTGGGATGAAAAAATTATCGGCGGCGATTATGGTCGCGGCGGTTTTGCTCGGGCTCTGCTCGTGCGAAGGCTCCGGAAAGCGATATACCGCATCGACCTTTGAATATTTTGATACGGTGACGGAAATCGTGGGATATGCTTCTTCGCGGGAAGAATTTGAAAGCACGAAAAATTATATATTTTCGGAGCTTGAAAAATATCATAAGCTCTATGATATTTACAATTCGTATGACGGAATTGCGAATATAAACACCGTAAATTCGTCACACGAGCCGACAAAGGTTGACGGCGAGCTGATCGATCTTATCGAATTCGGGAAAAGCATATATCCCGTCACCTGCGGAAAAATGAATATCGCAATGGGAGCGGTGCTTTCTCTGTGGCACGATTGCCGTGAGGAAGGAACGCGGTTGCCCGAAAAAACGGAGCTTATATCGGCTTCGGAGCATTGCGATATCGACGATGTAATAACAGACAGGGAAAACGGAACAATCTTTCTTGCGGATGAAAAAATGAGCCTTGACGTCGGCGCGATAGCCAAAGGCTACGCCGCGGAAATGATTTCGGAGGCGCTGCGCAAAAAAGGAATTTCGGGATATCTTATAAGCATCGGCGGAAACGTCTGCGCCGCGGGAGCAAAGCCCGACGGAAAAATGTGGACTGTCGGAATCGAAAATCCCGACGGCGACTTTTTTGAAAAGGTATGCGTTTCGGATATGTCCGTTGTCACGAGCGGATCGTATCAGCGATATTTTGAGCTTGACGGCAAAAGGTATCATCACATAATCGATCCCGATACGCTTATGCCGAAGAACGATTATATTTCGATTACGGTCATCGCCGGAGATTCGGCGCTTGCCGACGCGCTTTCAACCGCGCTGTTCAATATGGATATCGGGCAAGGGAAAGAGGTTCTTTCGTCGCTTGAAAATGCGTATGCGATGTGGGTGACGGCGGATGGCGAAAAAATCTTTTCGGACGGATTTGAAAAATTTATATCACAGTGAAAAACGGACTTTGAAAAAGGTTCGTTTTTTTGTTGCGGCGCGGCAAAAAATCCCTGCGGATTGTTTTGCAATGACGCCGTTTGATGTTGACTTTTCGCTTCCGATATGATATATTTACCTAAACACCAAACGAAAAACGAGGTATATGAAAATGCTTGCAAGCAGAGCACCTATGGGGTGGAACTCATGGAACACATTCACAAAGGATATAAACGAACAGCTTATAAAGGAAATGGCTGACGCTATGGTTGACGACGGCTATCTTGCCGCGGGATACGAATATCTTGTGATCGACGACTGCTGGAGCGAAAAAGAGCGCGATCAGAACGGTATGCTCGTCGCCGACAGAGAAAAATTTCCGAACGGAATGAAAGCCGTTGCTGACTATGTTCATTCAAAGGGACTCAAATTCGGTATGTATTCCTGCTGCGGCGTAAGAACCTGCGCCGGATATCCCGGAAGCTTCGGCCACGAATTCGACGACGCAAATTATTTTGCGGGCGTCGGGATAGATCTTCTCAAATACGACAACTGCTATCATCCCGGACTTCCGAGCTATCAGTCATACAACAGAATGGCTCTTGCCCTCAGAGCGACAGGCAGGGAAATACTTTTCTCCGCGTGCAACTGGGGAAATCAGAACGTTCACGAATGGGCGCGTTCAGTCGGCGCGCATATGTACAGAACAACGGGCGATATAACGGATACCTTTGAATCCATAAAGGATATAGTGACAAAGGAAAAGGATAAATTCTGCTATTCCGCCCCCGGATGCTTCAATGATATAGATATGCTTGTGACGGGACTTTACGGCAAGGGCAATATCGGCTTCGGACATGGCTGTACCGCGGCAAATTACCGTTATCATTTTGCTATGTGGTGTATGCTTTCCGCGCCGCTTATGCTCGGCTGTGATATAAGAAATATAGATGAGGACACGAAAAAGCTTATAACAAATCCCACGCTTATAGCTATCTGTCGCGACGAGGACGCCCGTCCTCCGATAATTGTCGGCGACAACAGAGGTCAGAAGGAAAACTTTTCAATGTTCAAGCACCTTTCGGACGGAACATATGCAATAGGCTTTTTCAACGCTTACGATACGGATAAGCACTCAATGCTTCCGTATGCGGAAATCGGTCTTGATCCGCTTTGCGGCTACGGTTTCGATATAACCGACGCATTTACCGGAGAGCATCTCGGCATATTCAAGGATTGTATCGATCTTCGCGTCGAAGCCGGCGGCTGCAGAGTCGTAACCGCGAAAATAGTAAAAGTAAAATGAGCAGATGCAAAGGGTGCGGCGAAAAGCTCACCTGCGACGAAACGGCTCTTTACCGCAGACTTGTTTATCGTGAAACGCCGGACGACGAGTGTCTTTGCATAAAATGTCTTGCGAAAAAGTTCAGAGTCGATGAAAAACAGCTGTACGAAAAGATACGTTTTTTCAAAGAAATCGGATGTACGCTGTTCTGAAATCAGACAAAATATGCGTGCGTTCGGCAAATTCGCCAAACGCACGTTTTCTTTTTGGTGCAAATTGACGATTCGGAGCAAAAAACAGAAAAATATGCAAAAAGTATTAACAATTTATTGATTTTTAACAAACGATATGTTACAATATACGCAAGGTTATAATTAACCGAATATATAATTACGGAGTGATGCCCTACATAATTTCAATAGCGGTGCTTGCGTTCACGTCCGAAAGGTCACGCGCGCCCAAGGCGGAGGGCATACCTTACGATAAAGGGCAAAGATAAAAATAACATCATTCAAGGAGAGAGGAAATGGGATATTTACCTTTAATAATTACAGCGGCGATACTTATGCTTATCGAAGGACTTCTTTCGATAAAAAGAAATTTCATTCAGTGCCTTATCCGCGCGGGAGCGCATTTAATAGCCACGCTTATTGCGTTTTTCATAGCAAAGCCCGTTACGGCTGGACTTGTTTCGGTTTCTCAGAAGGCGCTTGACACTCAGCTTTCCGAAACCGCCGACGCTGCTTCGGTTGCGCAGTATTCCGGACTTTTCAAAAATGTTTCGCCGGTGCTTTCGGCTTTTATCGCGCCGTTTGTGTTTATATTGCTCTGGATAATCACGGGCATAATAATGTTCGTTGCGTATAAGCTTGTATCGCGCGCGGTAGCGCCGACGGACGCAGACAAAAAGCGCACGAGCTCCGACAGGATACTTGCGGCGGTTGTCAGCGTCGTGGTCGGGCTTGTGCTTGCGTTCATTATTCTTATGCCAATATCGGGAACGATGGAGGTTATAAAGGACACGGAGCGCGTTCTTGACGAGAGCGGAATGCTTGAAAAGGTTAAAGAGGAGCTTGACTCCGACGGCGGAGTGTTCGAGCTTCCGTCGATAGATATGGCTTCGGCGGAAAAAGCAACGGCGTTTTCAAAAGCTACATATGCTGTCACATCTCCTATGTACAGCTATCTTACAGCGTACAGAATAGACGGCAAAAAGACGACGCTGAAAAAGGATCTTCCGGTATCGGCTTCGGTATGCGCCGATATTTATTCCGTTCTTTCGGAGGTTGACTCGTCAGACTCATCCGGCGGGGCGGGCGGCAGTATGTCGCTTGATTCAATCGACACCGATACGCTGAAAAAAGCGGTAAAAGAGCTTGACAATACGGTAGTGGGAAGATCGACCGCGGCGTTTGTGCTGAGAGAGCTTGCCATAGCAATAGATGAAGAAAGAAGCTTTTTCGGAGAAGATCTTTCCGGACTTAAAAACGGTGAGGGCGCACAGGCAAAGCTTGCGGATATAATCGTTGAAAAATTCAAAAACACAACAGCCGACACGGTTTCCGATGATATTTACAGCTTTGTGTCGGCGATAGAGGTTGCCCGCAAAATGACAAAGATAACCTCGCTTCCGGATTCAAAATCTCCCGATTTTGAAAAGGAAACCGAAGAAACGGTGAGAGAAATCTTCAATGAAATCACACCCGAAAGCGCGGAAATTCTTGCGTCGGTTGTCGGCGCGCTGACAGATGATATTTCCTCCGACGACGGTTCGGCAAAGGCGGCTATGTCGCTTACCGCCGATATAATAACCGGAATAGGCAAAGCGAAAGCCGATCCCGACACGTCCGAAGAGGAAACCGAAAACACAATAGACGCAATGACCAAAATAATGGTTACGGTGTACGGCGAATCGGAAATGGACGCCGATTCCGCGGTTGAGATAATTCAGTCCTGCGCGAAATCGGAAACGATAATGTCCGCCGTTGAAAAAACGGCAAGCGAAGGCAACTCCGATATTTTCGGACTTTCGTCATATATCGAAGAAAACGAAGAAGAAGCGCAGAAGATACTTTCCTCGCTCGAAAGCGAATTTTCGGGCTACGATGTCGAAAGTATAAAAAAGCTTTTCGGATTCAACTGAAATTAAAAATATCCGCCCGTATCGCACGGGCGGATAT
>CAVEFC010000012.1:0-38355 GCA_963614875.1 uncultured Eubacteriales bacterium
CCGGCGTTGTAAAGAAAATTTCTAACGGTATCAACGAAAAGATTACAGCTTACGAAACGAGAATTGCTCCTCTTGCTGAGTAATTAAAAATTGATATTGAAAATAAAAAACGTCGGCGAAAGCCGGCGTTTTTTATGCAAAGAAAAGCCGCCCGATCGGGCGGCTTTTGTGTTTTGCCTTGTTTTTTATTCGGCGTCGGAGCTATCGGAGCTCTGCGCGGATTTCTTTGAAACTATTGCGTTTACGATGATACCGAGTATGAGCGCGCACGCAATGGATGTGAGAGATACTTTTCCGAAGTTGACGGTGAGGTTGCCTATTCCGCAGATGAGGATAACGGCTACCGTGAAGAGATTGCTGTTTTCGCCGAGGTCAACCTGCTGTATCATTTTAAGTCCGCTTACTGCGATGAAGCCGTAGAGCGTTACGCACACGCCGCCCATTACGCAGTTGGGGATGCTTGCAAGGAAGGTTACGAACGGTCCGAAGAAGGAGATTACCATACACATTACAGCCGTTGTGAGTATCGTTACGACTGAGGCGTTGCCCGTGATAGCCACACAGCCGACGGATTCGCCGTAGGTTGTGTTGGGACAGCCGCCGAAGATTGCGCCTGCAATCGAGCCTACGCCGTCACCGAGGAGCGTTCTGTGAAGTCCGGGTTTGACGAGAAGGTCGTGTTCGATGATTGAGGAGAGGTTCTTGTGGTCGGCTATGTGCTCTGCGAATACTACGAATGCAACCGGAACATAAGCAACCGCTATCGTTGCGATGTACTGTCCGTTTATTTCTTTTACGCCCTTCACAGCTTCAACGAATGTAAAGTCGGGGACGGAGAAGAACTTCATATCGTGGAATACCGAGAAGTCAATGATCTGGAGCGCTGTGTTGTTTGTTTTGAGTCCGATGACCGTGAAGATCGCTGCGACGACATATCCGGCAACGATACCGATTATGAAAGGAATGAGCTTTGCCGTTTTCTTGCCGTATACCGAGCAGATTATAACGGTAAAGAGCGTTACAAGACCGCAGATAAGTGCGATGTGGGGATTTGCCGTGGAAACACCGTCTTCAAGAACCTTGCCGAGTGTAAGGTCGCTTACGGCGTTACCTGCGAGGGAAAGACCGATTATCGAAACCGTAGGTCCGATAACAACGGCAGGCATAAGCTTTGATATCCAGTTGACGCCCGCGAGCTTTACCGCTATCGCGATGACAACATAAACAAGTCCTGCCATGGTTGCGCCGATGATAAGTCCTGCATAGCCGAGCGACATTGAAACGCCGCCTGCAAATGCGGAAAGCATCGAGCCGATGAATGCAAAGGATGAGCCGAGGAATACCGGACTCTGGAATTTTGTGAAGAGCAGGTAAACTATTGTGCCTACGCCTGCTCCGAAAAGTGCCGACGCCTGCGACATTCCGTTTCCGACGATTGTCGGCACGGCGATTGTTGCCGCAAGAATGGCAAGGAGCTGTTGAAATCCGAACACAATCATCTGTCCGAACTTCGGTTTGTCTTGAACGCCAAAAATGAGTTTCATGAAGTTTTTCCCTCCGATAATTTTTTTATTTCATTCCTTTCGGAATCAAATACTTTTAAGTTCCACCGAAAGCTCTCCGTCGTATTTCGGAACCCTGACCATTATTATTTCGTCAAGCGAGGTGGGAATGTTCTTGCCGACGTAATCCGGCTTTATGGGCAGCTCTCTGTGACCTCTGTCCACAAGCGTGACAAGCTGTATACGCTTCGGTCTGCCGAGATCGAACAGTGCGTCTATCGCCGCTCTCACCGTTCTGCCGGTGAATATCACATCGTCCACAAGAATGAGAGTTTTTCCGCCGATGTCAAAGCCTACATCGCTTCCGTTTACGGAAGGCGATTCGGAAAATTTGCTCAGGTCGTCTCTGTAAAGGGTTATGTCAAGGTAGCCTATCGGTACCGATTCTCCCGAAAAATCGGATATTTTTGCTTTGAGCATATCGGCAAGGCTTGCTCCTCTGCGCAGGATTCCTATCAGCGCTATATCGGAAAGGCACGGATTTTTTTCGATTATTTCGTGCGAAAGTCTTGCAAGCATACGCTCTACCGCCTGTGAGTCCGCCAAAATCTTTTCCATAATAGACCTCCGAAATTATTTTGCACAAAAAAAATACCTTGTCGCACAATACGACAAGGCATAAAAATTTTCAAAAGCTGTTATTCTGACCTTGTCGGTATCTCTGTACCGCCTTAAAGGCTCATTTATTCGGTTTGACTGATTTTATCACATTCCTTTTGATTTGTAAAGGGAATATTTCAAAAAAATTAAATTTTGTGAAATATGTATATACAAAGTGCCTGAATATGACTTATTTATTGTCTTCTATATACTTTGCAACGTCACCTACGGTCTTGAGATTCATAATTGCGTCGTCGGGAACGACCACGCCTGTTTCTTCTTCTATTGACATAAGCATTTCCACAACGTCAAGCGAGTCAACTCCGAGATCCTCGCGGATGGATGTTTCTGCGGTTATATCGTCTGCATTTATTCTGAGCTGTTTTGAAAGTATGTCTTTTACGAGTTCGAGCATTTGAAGGTTCTCCTTACTTATTTGAATTCTTTAATGATTATAAGATAATAATGCGGATTTTTCAAGTATTATTTCAAAAAAAATATAAAAAAGCAGTACAGGCGTACAACTTTTTTCGATAAAAGCGTCCTCACAACGTCAAAAGTCGCGGCATATCATATTGTAAAAGCGAATTTTGTATAAAGAGAGGTACTTTTTATGGAGATAAACAAGCAAAATCTTTCGGCACTGCTTGCTTGCGACGACGATACTCTGCGCGCAAAGCTGCTTGAAATTGCCGACGTTCTCGGCATAGACAAAGCGGAAGCCTCAAAAATGACGCAGGATATGGGCAAGGCGAGAGCGCTTATGGCTATGGTATCGGACGACGACCTGAGAAAATTTCTCGGCGGACTCAAAAAATAAATCGGATATGGATCCCGCCGTTTTTGAAAAGCTCGGGGCTGCCGTCTCGGATCCCGAAATACAGAAAAAGATAAGCGCGATAATTTCGGGCGACGGTGCCGGCGCGCCGCCAAAGCCCGACGCTCCTCCTCCGCTTCCTCCTCCGCCGTCGCCGCCGTCAACGATAAAAAACGGCAGAGCGCTTCTTCTGGCGCTCAAGCCGTATATGGACGAAAAACGCTGTGAGAAAATAGACAGAATTCTTTCCGCGATGAAGCTTGCCGAATTTGCGGGAATGTTCAGAAATATGATGTAGGGAGGTGAGCGGCGTATGTATAACAGAATATATTCCGGAGGAAATGTCCGCGTGCCGCCCGATTACAGCGGCAACGCCATAAAATATCATCCTGCGGAAAAGCAGCCGCAGGGACAGACGTTTTCTCCTCCTCCGCCGAAGCCGCAGCCTGCGCCTCCGCCGCCGCAGGCAAAGCCTCAATGCCCGTGCGGGAGTCCGCCCGATACTCCGTGCGATAAAAAAAGCGGATATCTTGAAAATCTGCTTTCCAAAATATCCGCCGATGATCTTCTGATCTACGGGATAGTGCTTTATATGACCTTGCAGGACAGCGACAGCACGCTTTTGCTTGTCGTTTTGCTTGCGCTTGTAATGCTGTGAGCCGCGATTATTCCGAAAAAACGTTTTCGCTGTATGCGTCGTAGTATTCGAGCGTTTCAAAGGTCATAACGGGGTATCCGTCGTTGTAGAGCTTTACCGAAAGGAGCGAGCCGCTGTTCATTGAAATTCTTACGTCGGTTATCGTTTTGTCGGACTCGGAATCGAAAATTATTTCGTATTCGCCGTTATCCTCGCCCGTGTAGATTATGTTTACCGAAGCGTCGCTTAAATGAGAAAGCTCCGGCATAAGAGAATATGCGGAAAAGGCGTGCTCTGTATCGGCGGGAAAGACGTCGGTTACGCCGTCCTTTGTGACGGTAACCTCATCTCCGTTGCAAAAGGCGAAAAGGAGCTGTTTTCCGCTTCCGGCTTCCTTTATGATTATTTTATATGCGTCGCCGTTTCGGGCGGCTTCGAAGATAAGCTTTTCTTCCGTATCGCCGCTTATGTTAACAACGCTCGCACGGACGGAATATGTGCTTTTCAGCGGCAGAGCGGCAACAAGAGCCTTCAGAGTCTGCGCGTCTGCCCGAGGATAGACATAATCTGTCTTGGAGGAGGCTTCAAAAAGACTGCCGAGCAGATTTTCCGACGGCGTCTGCGAGATGTTATCCTGAGTTTTGTTTTTTGCAAGAAACCACGGAACGTCGTAAAGTCCCGCTTTGTTGAGCAGAAAAAGGCAGAAAAAGCATACAAGAGCGAACGCAAGCACAAGGGACAGTATCGCAAGGAGCGAGGCTGCCTCCGTGATTTTTTCGGTGTTTTTCGCTTTGTTTTTCACGCTTTTTCCGCCTTTTTATTTTTTATTTTTCGGTTTTTTCGTCAAAATCCGAAAGTCTGACCTTTTCCTCGGTTATGCTTTCGTCGCGTTTGCGCTTTTCTTTATCATCGGCAAGCGCTTCGTTTATAACGTCGGAGGGCTTTGCCGTGCCGGATTTCTGCTTGCTTTCGACGGACGCCGAGGCTTTGCTGTTTTTAACGGCGTCGGGCGCGAGCTTGTCTGCGTGTTTCAGAAGCAGCAGGAACAGGCACACGACCGCCACGATAATGAACGCAGCCATTTTGTAATAGAGCGATACGATTGCCGCAACACAGCATATTGCGGAGGAGATGTATATCGTTATCACGGACTGAGCCGGCGAAAAGCCCGCGTCAAGAAGCTTGTAATGGAGGTGACATCTGTCTGCCTTGAAGGGATTTTTGTTCTGGGAAACTCTCTTGAAGAATACCACGACGGAATCTGTGAGCGGAAGCGCAAAGACGAGCGCCGGCGCTACCGCCGACATAAGCGTCGCGCCCTTGAAAAATCCGAATACGGAAAGGCAGGCAAGCACATAGCCGAAAAGCATCGAGCCGCAGTCGCCCATAAATACAGCCGCAGGATTTGCATTGTAGGGCAAAAATCCGAGAGCGGAGCCGCAGAGTGCAGCTGCGATAACGGCGCAAACGGGTTCGCCCATAAGTATGGATATTACAAGCAATACAACAGCGCTTAAAAATGAAACTCCGCACGCAAGACCGTCAAGCCCGTCGAGCAGGTTCATTGAGTTTATTACGAGAACCATCCACAAAACCGTGAGCGGAACGGCAAAATTTCCGAGGTGATATGTGCCGAATATCGTTGTGTATTCGATTGCGCCGCCCCAGAACGCCGTGAGCGTCGCAACGGCTATCTGCGCGAGGAGCTTCAGCCATGCGGGAAGATTGAAGATGTCGTCCAGTACGCCGACGGCGCAGATCAGAAGTCCGCCGACGGTTGTAACGAGAACTATTTTGGGAATTTCATCGAAAACGAGAAGCGAAGCGCAAAGCGCAGCCACCGTAAAGCCGAGCGCTATCGCTATTCCGCCGAGACGCGGCGTGGGAGCGCGGTGGAATTTTCTTTCGTGATCGGGAACGTCAAGCGCTCCTGTCTTTTTTGCAAGTATTTTCGTGATGGGAGTGAATAAAAATGTAATGATAAGCGATACGGCGAGTATTGCCAGATAGGCAAGGTTTTTTGTCGCAAAGTGCGGCTCGTATGTCATAATATTTTATTCCTTTCGTTTATTTTGTCTGGAAAAATCCGACTTTTCTGTAAACCTTCGAAAGCGTTTTTGAGGCGAGATAATTTGCATATGCGGCGCCGTTTTTCATTATATCTTCAAGGTAGGCCTTGTCGGATATAAGGCGTTTGTATTCCGCGCGGAAGGACGCAAGTCCGTCGGCGCAGGCTTCTCCCACGGCGAGCTTGAAATCGCCGTAGCCCCTGCCCTCGAACTCTTTTTCTATTTCGTCCATGCTTTTGCCGGTGAAGCACGAATAGATTGTCATAAGGTTGTTTATGCCGTCCTTGCCCTCGGCGTAGCGGACGGAGGTTTCGCTGTCTGTGACGGCTCTTTTGAATTTGCGGATAATGGTGTCTTTGTCATCGAGCAGGGTGATAACGGCGTTTTCGTTTTCGTCGGATTTGCTCATTTTCTTTGTCGGATCGGCAAGAGAGTAAATCTTTTTACCGGTCTTTGGAGTGTAGACCTCCGGAATGACGAACGTTTCGCCGTATATCTGATTGAAGCGCTCGGCTATGTCGCGCGTGATTTCAACGTGCTGTTTCTGATCTATTCCGACGGGAACGAGCGACGCTTTGTAAAGAAGAATATCTGCCGCCATAAGCGATGGATAGGTGAAAAGTCCGGCGTTGATATTCTGCGCGTTTTTGGCGCTTTTATCCTTGAACTGCGTCATTCTGGAAAGCTCGCCGAACATAGTGTAGCAGTCAAGCACCCACGCAAGCTGCGCGTGCGCCGGAACGTGACTCTGAACAAAGAGAAGATTTTTTTCGGGATCGAGTCCGCTTGCGATATATATCGCAAGGGTTTCAAGCGTTCTTTTGCGGAGCTCCGCCGGATCCTGACGGACGGTTATGGCGTGCATATCCACAACGCAGTAGATGCAGTTGTATTCGTCTTCGAGGGCGCGCCAGTTTTTTATCGCGCCGAGATAATTGCCTATTGTAAGATTCCCCGACGGCTGAACGCCGGAAAACACTATTTTTTTGTCACCGGAAAATTCCATATTTACACCACCCTTTAAGGTTAATTCTGCATATCACACAAACATACAGAGATACATAATATATAATATCATCTTTTTGCGTGTTTTTCAAGTGAAAGACGCAATATTTATGTCAAAAGATGTGATGCGGAGGGTACGCATGCCGCTGAAACGGAGGGAAAAGCTCTGACGGGGACGGCAAAATACCATATTTTTTACTCTATCTTTTTTGTCGCTTTGCTGTTATAATATCGTTACATTGAAAACTTTTTTTGAGGTGATGCCTTTTGGAAATGACCTTGCTTGACAAAGGAAAGCTGAAGATCTGTCTTACGCCGTTTGATATGGTACGTTACGATCTTACCTGCGAAAAGATAGATTACGATAATACGGAAACACGCCGCGCGCTGTGGGAAATGTTTGACGAGGCGAAGCATCGCACCGGCTTTGACGCCGCCGACGGCAGAATATGTATCCGTGTTTATCCCGAAAAGAGCGGAGGCTGTGAGATATACATAACAAAGCTCGGCGACAAGACTTCCCCGTCGGAGAACGATATGAGCTATACCGCAAAGGACGCGGTCACGCCGCAATTTGTCCGCGCGCCCGCAGTGTATTCGTTTTCCTCGCTTGAAGATATTCTTTCCGCCTGCCGATGTCTGCGGGCGTCGGGATATTCCGGCGAAAGCTCCGCTTTTTTCGACGACGCTCCGAAAAATCGCAGATATTATCTTGTGATAAGCGAAAATGCGCCGCGCTATGCCGGCAAATGCGCTTATAAAAACGGCGGGATTTTTATGGAGGAATTCGGGAAACGCTGTCAGAGCGAAAACGCCGTCGCCTTTCTTACGGAATACTGTCGGCGGATATGTGAAAAAAATGCAGTTGAAATATTGTCTTCCCTCTGTTAAAAGCTCCTTTGATGTGTTATAATGAAAAAAACACATCGGAGGAGATTTGCCGTTATGGAGATAAAAACTCTTGAAGAGATAAAAAACGAATGTGAAAAATGCAGAGGCTGTCCGCTTTGCGAAACGCGTACAAATGTTGTTTTCGGGACAGGGAACACGTCCGCCGAGCTTATGTTTGTGGGAGAAGCTCCCGGAGAAAAGGAGGATCTTTCCGGTATTCCTTTTGTCGGCGCGGCGGGAAAGCTGTTTGATAAATATCTTGCTGCTGTGGGAATAAATCGCGAGGATGTCTACATAGCGAACATTCTCAAATGCCGTCCTCCGAAAAACAGAGATCCAAAGCCCGAAGAGGAAGACGTCTGTATTGAATATCTGCGCGGACAGGTGAGAGCGATAAGACCTAAGATGATAGTATGTCTTGGCAGGATAGCCGCAGCACGGCTGATAAAACCGGATTTCAAGATAACGCAGGAACACGGCATATGGTTTCATCGGGGACAGTTTGAGATATGCGCGGTGTACCATCCTTCGGCGCTTTTACGCGATCCTCACAAAAAGGACGCGATGCTTTCAGATATGCTGGCGATAAAAGCAAAGCTTGATGAAATGGAATAAACAAAAAACAGCCTCCGTGAGCATCTGCATAATTAGCGGTAAAATTGAAATCAGCCACCACGATTTTCGTGGTGGCTTTTTAATATGCAGAAACCAAAGAAAAGCCCCGCACGAGGCGGGGCAGAAAATTATTCCGCAAGCAATGTTTCAATTTCTTTTCGTTGTTCGTTTGTGTACTCATAAACAGTAGCTTTGAACCATTTGTTTTCAATGAAATCTTCTTCAAACGCATCCATTACTTTTAGTGCAATCCCGAATTGAGAATTGGCTTTTTCAAGTTCACCGTTTTCTTTTAAACGCTTACCCACGACAATCAGCATATCGATCAAATCCTCTGCGGAAAGATTTTTCTGCTTTTGTGCCGCCTCATAGCTATCCTCTCCGTCTAAAAGGGATGCCATTAACTCCAATTTAGAAAAATAAATTTCGGGGATGACTTCAAGAGTGGGCTTGACTAAATCATTCTGACCGTTTTCCTTATAGCACGATGCAAGAATTCGACAAGCATCATATTTCACGGAATCATCCTTGGTAGACTCAATGAGGGTTTTGCAAAGAGTGATTACCTCATCTGCTCTCGTTTGATAATCCAATGTATAAAGCAGATTGTTCAATATAATGTCATTGCCGGGGAATCTCTGCAAGCCTTCGCGCAAAATACGTTCCGATTCTGCTCCATCGGTGAAACGGTATTTAGATGCTTCATGACAGATTGCTTCAGCTTGTTTTTCCATTTCAAATAGATTAAAATCAAAGAGCTCGTCTGTGGAAATGCCAAAGAAGGATGCAATAGCAGGAATCATAGTCACGTCCGGCATTGTATTTCCATTTTCCCATTTCGAAACAGCTTGAAAAGATACCCCAAGATAGTTGGCCAAAACTTCTTGAGATATGTTTTTCTGATTTCTTAACGATTTTATTTTTTCTCCAAGTTTAATCATTGTTGTTCCTCCAAATTGTTTTGGATCAGCGCTTATCCTATTACTATTATAGCACATTGTTGCTTAAAAACAATAACTCATTTGGAGAGAAATTTTCTAACATTGGTTGAGCTTATTTACTTTCCCGACACTCGCGTACGGGGCAAGCATAGCGCATGGCAGTCCACCGCGCCAAATCGGGCAGAAGCCCGAATCCACCATCCGCAGAAGAACGGCTCACAAAAGCCTTCCTCCGGGAGGAAGGGGGACCGCGATAGCGGTGGAAGGAGCCTGCGGAACTTTAAGTTCGCGCGCGCTTTATTGTAACGCACTCTCCCTCAGTCGCCTGCGGCGACAACTCTCTCCCGGAGGGAGCCTTTCGTAAGTTCACATCAATAGAAAAACACCACCAAAGAAAATTCCTTGGTGGTGTTCGTGTTTTCTCCGCTAAAGTTGCAGAGGCGAGCGGAGGCTGTTTTTGTTTATTATTTCTGTTCGGGTTTTTTGCCGAGATATTTATTGACTTTTTCAACCATGTTGTCGGGAATCTTCTTTGTTATGGGGAACACCGTAGCGCCTACGAATCTGTCTGAAATGGTTTCAAGGAAAGCGGCGGTCTTTGCCATAGACTTTGCATCTACCTGAGTAATTACATCTGTACGGCAATGGATGCATGTAAGTCCGCCCGCTGCCTGACGAAGAACGTTTATTGTGGGAATGCCCTTATCTGCAAAGGGAATACCGTCGGAGGAGTAGATATCCTGCCATACGCTTGCGGAGAAGCCTTCTTCCTTTGCCATATAATCAACTGCGTGAATAAGCGCCTCTTCGCTAGTGATGCGCAGACAGTCGCAGCCGAAGAGAGGCCCTGTCATATCTACGTTTATGCAAAGACGGATTTTTTCGAGAAGATCCTCGTGCGCGGCAACATATGCTTTGCTTCCGAGAAGTCCGCGCTCCTCCGAGCCGCACCAGATAAATCTCAATGTGCGTCTGGGCGGATTTTTCATAAAGTGACGGTAGATTTCAAGTATCGTAACCGTGCCTGTGCCGTTGTCGAACATACCGCGGCTGAACGGAACGGAATCGTAATGAGCCGTGTAAACGATAACCTCGTCCGGAAATTCCGTGCCCTTGATTTCGGCGATGACGTTGCGGGAATCGGCTTCGCCCTCCTCCTGCTCAAGCGTAAGACGAACGGTTTTTGCGCCTTTGTCTATCATTGCCTTTGCGTCGTTTATGTGAATACATACCGCGGGAAGCACGCCCTTTTCCGTCATTGACGGGCGGAGCATACGCTCGTCAAGGTCGTAGCCGCCTTTTTTGTCGCGGAAGTCGCCTGCCATTCCGATGAGCGCGAGCGCGCCGGCTTTTATAAGCTTTTCAAAGCCGTCGGCGTTGATACCGCCGGAGAAAAGCACGATCTTGTCCTTTACCGAGCGAAGATTTATTTCGTCGAAGGCGTCAACGTAAACGAGCTCAGCCTCGATGCCGTCCTTTGCGGCGTTGCCGGAAAAGCCGTAGCCAGTGACCTCATATTCCTTTCTGAAGGGAGAGAGAACTTCAAGCTTTGCCGTTTTCACCTCGTAATGCGGAGCCTTGAAGGTTTCGATTACGGGCTCACCGCCGATTGAACGGATTTCGTCCGCTATCATACCTGCCGCTTTTGTTTCGCCTTCGGTTGTCGAAAGGCGGACAAAATTCAGCTTTTTGAGAAAATCATACATTCTTTTTGCCGATATATCCATAAGAAATATCTCCTTTTCCTTGATTTGAACGCAAATTATTGTACTACCGCGCGGGGCGGTTGTCAACATTGAAAATGTAAATAAACAAATTACTGAACATTTTCTCCGGCATTGTTTGCCCCGTACGACATCTGCGGATAATATCTTACGACGTCGCCCGGCTTTTCGTCGAATTCCATTTTGAAAACGGTCACGCCGAGGTGCTTGTCGACGGGCGCGTCGGGAAGCTTTGTCAGGATAATTCTTCCTCCGTCCACGGTAAAATCGACAGGCTTTCCCGTTGCAAGAAGCGTGATACGCTTCGGAGCGGCATTTGTATAAGCGCCGAGAATAAGCTTTCCGCCGTGCCATATGCGGTTTATAACGTAAAGCGTTTTGCCGTCCTCCGATACCGTCACGGGATTCAGTGCGCCGGAATAGCCGGAGGTTTTTCTTCCGTAGATCGCCTCACCGTTTTCGGAGAGCCAGCCTCCGAGCTTTTCAAGCGGCGAGATCGCTTCGTCCGGTATGCTGCCGTCGGGTTTGGGACCGATATTGAGAAGAAGATTCCCTCCGCCGACGGTGCAGGTTGTGAGCATTGAAAGTATTTTCTGCGGCGTGTATGAATACGGAAGCGCCTGCTCGGAATCTATATATCCCCACGACAGACCGTTGAAGGTCATACAGGCTTCCCAATACGCGCCGTCGGCAGGAGTGACTTTTTCTTCGGGAGTGAGGAAATCCTCCTGCATTTTTCTGCGGTTGTTTATCAGTATATCCGGTTGGAGCAGGCGCAGACGGTAATTGCAGTTTACGGAATCCCAGCCTTCGCTGCTGTTCATAGGGAAGGGCATATCGTACCAGAGGATATCGATCTTTCCGTATCTTGTGAGAAGCTCGGTATTGAGAGCCTCAATATAATCGAGAAAGCGTCGGCGCGCGTCGGGATCGAAGGCGCAGTGCCACCCGTCCGGATGATGCCAATCCATAAGAGAGGAATAAAGTCCGATTTTAAGTCCGTATTTTCTGCACGACGCGGTAAATTCAGCGACAATATCCCTGCCGCAGACATTATATGAGTTGTATGGGTTTACATCCGACTTCCACAGAGAAAAGCCTTCGTGGTGACGTGTTGTAAGCACGCAGTATTTTGCGCCGGCGCGCTTTGCCATAGCGCACCATTCGTCCGTGCAGTTTTCTTTGGGAGAGAAGGTCTGTGCGATTTTTTCATATTCGGATTTTTTGTAATTGTCGTGAAACATACACCATTCGCCCGCGCCGACGGACGAAAACGCGCCGTAATGAATGAACATTCCGAAGCGGGCTTCCCTGAACCATGCAAGACGGCGCTCGCGCGAGTCGGCTGCGAATTTTTCGTATGCATCTCTCTGAATAAGCTCTTTGTTCATAAGAAATTTCCTTTATTTTATATTATTTTCGAGTCCGAACTCGGCAAAATATTTGTCAACATCGACGACGGTGTCCGTGTGTCTTGCTCTTTCAGCCGCAAAGCCGATAAGATGATTTGCCGCGGAAACGGAAATGTCCGCAACGGAGCAGCCGTCATACGTTCCGCAAAGATAATCGTAAAGATCGGCGATTATGCCCTGATCTCCGCCGCCGTGACCGCCGAGAATGCTTTCCTCCGTTTCCATAACGGGTACGGACGACCACTTTCCCGTATCGGAATTGTAAACTCTTATTTTTGTATCGTTTGCTTCGGCGACAAGCTCGCCTTTCGTTCCGAACAGGTGAATCGCTCTGCCGCCGCCGTTGAAGGCGTTGACGGTAAAGCTTGCCGTGACGTTTCCTTCAAAAAGCATATTCACGGTCTGATGGTCGAGAACGTCGTTGTTTGCGTGGAAAACGCAAAGACCGTAGTCGGTTGTCATAAGCGCTTTCATAACCTCTTCGTCTGTCGGATAGGTTGTCTGCGAAATTTGCTTTGCCGCGGCGCGACGGAACCAAGTGTTGTTTTTATCGTCGTAATAAAGCTTCAGGCAGTTATACGGGCAGGTGTCGGCTATCGGGCAGGAGCCGTCCGCGCATCTGACGGGAGCGCCCTTCGGAGCGTTTTCGCTTCTGAAATATGTAAGATCGCCGAACGAGGATACTTTTTTGCAGGTCTTGCCGACGAGCCACTGAATTATATCAATATCGTGACAGCTTTTTGCCAGAAGCATAGGCGTTGTTTCTTCTTCGCTGTGCCAGTTGCCGCGGACATAGCTGTGACTGAAATGAATATTTCCGACTCTTTCGAGCGCGATGACCGACATTATATCGCCTATGCCGCCCCTGTCAACGATTTCTTTTACTTTTTTGTAGAAAGGCGTGTAGCGGAGAACGTGGCAGACGACGACTTTTACTCCCTTTTCGTGCGCCGCTTTTGCGATGTCGGCACATTCTTCGACGGTCTGAGCTATGGGCTTTTCGAGGAGAATATCGTAGCCGAGCGAAATCGCTTTCATTGCGGGTTCGTAGTGCATATTGTCCATGGTTGAAATTATCGCGATATCCGCAAATTTCGGGCGCGAGAGAATTTCTTCCCACGTTTTACAGCAGTTTTCGGCAGGGATATTGAAATTTCTTACAATAACGTCGCGCGCCGAATCGATAGGCTCGGCTATGCCGATGAGTCTGAATTTTTCGGGCATTTTTGCCATTATGTCGGCATAGCCTCTGCCTCTGTTGCCGCCGCCGATGCATATTGCCGTAAGCTGTTTCATAAATATTTACCTCGCTTAAATAAAATTCAGTCATAAAACGGATATTTCATTTTTTCCGTCTTTATGCGCGTCCAGTTTGAAAAATCGTTTGCGTCGCCTTTGATTTCATACGTTATGAGATTTACGTCCCTGTCGGATTTGAGACTGTCCGAGCCGCTCATATAAAAATATCTTGTAAGCTGTTCGTCCTCACCTATGTCCTCTATCGCGCGGACGCCGTCGTCCTCACAGCTTACGCTCATCGAGCGCAGAAACGTTTTGTGAAGATTTGCCTGACATATCTGCTTCATAGAGGTTTTAAGCGGCTCCGATGTATCCGCGCCAGCCTCTTTTATAAGCAGAGTGAGAACTCTTTCGCCGTAATTTTCGCCGGTTGCTTCTTCAAGGCTCGGCGCGGTGCCGGTTCTTCCGTGATCGGCGGTGATTATTATTGTGGTATTGTCATATACGCCGGCGGCTTTCAACTGTTTTATATAGCTGAAAATCATTTTGAAATCGCCGCGTACCTGCTTATACATAGATTCGTCGTAGTTGAGATAATCAAGGGCGACGGCTTCGCCTTTTTCGTTCATTGTGAAGGGATCGTGCGCGCCCTGAAGATGATAAAAGATGAAATCGCCAGCATTGTCATCGACGGTAATGCCTTTTTTGCGGAACGCGGAATAAAATTCGGCGTCGTCAACGGTGTAAATGCTTCCGTCCTTATCGCCGAAAATATATTTCTGCGCGATATTGTCGGTGTATATGTGGAAATACGGCTTCATCGCCTCGGGAGAATATCTGTATGCGGAAAGGTCGAGCATTGCCGAAAGAATTTTCATCGGCTTTGCTTTGCCCTCGGTCGATCTTGCGTTTTTCACCGTGCCGTTGAAATTTTCAATATTTCCCGTTACATACTGTGTGTCGGTATAAAGTCGGGATTCGTAGCCCGCCGCCTGCAAAGCGCCGAAAAAGTTTGATTCGGACGCCGCTTTTTTCATATATTCGGCGGAGGGAATATCATAATTGTATTCAACGCCGGAAAGCAGATATGTTACGGACGGAAACGTGCGCGAATAGCTTCCCGTAAAGTTTTTGTAATATGTAAAGCCGGAAAGCTTTTCGCAAAGCTCGGGATCCTTTTTCAGCAGCTTGTCCATATATTTTTTATCCATACGGTCAAGAAGAAATACTATTGTGTTTTTGTTTTTGGAAACGTTGAACTGCTCGCTGCATTCAAAATAGCCGTCGTCGGCGATGTTTGAATTTATCTGATACGCGGATTTTATCACAAGATATACCGCGCCGAAAACCTGCATTGCAACAAGCACAAGGGAAACTATCCTTACGAAGCTTTTCCATATATCGCGGCTGAAATAACAGAAAATTATAGGTATAAGAATGATAAAAATCCAAATAAAAAGATTGCCGAGCATCTGCCATTTGTAATTCTGCCACGCGATGCCCGTGCCGTCAAGCGCGCCGTGATTTATATTTATATAATTTCCCTGAATATATCCGGCGACGGTTATTCCGATAACGACGGAAACCACGGCGTTGAATATTTTTCCGCGGAGCAATGCGAAAAGCACCGTAAAAACAGCCAAAGCCATAATTCCGGCAATGATTATCGGTGGAAGGAGTTGCTTTATTCCGAATACAAGATATGACATGTTTGAAATATAAAGCTCAAACGGGCCGAACATTATAAAGGTAAAAACAAACGCAAGCACAGCCGCGCCGGACGTTAAAAGCCGTTCGGAAAAGCGGCGGTCGTCCTGCCACAGATTATGCAGCTTTTTATTGAAATTATCGGAAAAAAACGGCTTTTTCGGTGCGTCGGGTTTTTCGCGCCGTGTGTTTTCCATTTCTTTTACAGATATATTTTCCATTTAATATTCCTCAGCGAAAGTAAAATCAGTGCGTGATATTACTATAACATATTGAAATAAAAAAGTAAACCCCCGCGGACAATTTAACAATTCCGCGAAAAAGCCTCCGCCAAGAGCGGAGGCTTTGAGTTTTTATCTGTATTCGCCGAGAAAAGAGAGGTGTCACGGCTTGCCGTGACGGAGAGGGTTTGCCTCATCCGTCAGCGCAGATACTGAAAAATCTGCACATCGTCCCCGATAACCGAAGTTTCTTTTGCCTTCTTTTCTTCTCGAAGAAAAGAAGGTTATTTTTTGAAGCTTTCTTCAACAGCAACCGCAACGGCAACGGTGGCTCCGACCATCGGGTTGTTGCCCATACCGATAAGTCCCATCATTTCAACGTGAGCGGGAACGGAGGAAGAGCCTGCGAACTGAGCGTCGCTGTGCATTCTGCCCATTGTGTCGGTCATACCGTAGCTGGAAGGACCTGCCGCCATATTGTCGGGGTGGAGAGTACGTCCCGTGCCGCCGCCCGAAGCAACGGAGAAATATTTCTTGCCGTTTTCAACGCACCATTTTTTATATGTGCCTGCAACGGGATGCTGGAAACGTGTCGGGTTTGTGGAGTTGCCCGTGATGGAAACACCAACGTTTTCAAGACGCATTATTGCAACGCCTTCGGGAACGTTGTCCGCACCGTAGCATTTTACAGCCGCGCGGGGACCTTTTGAATAAGGAGTTTCCGAAACGACTTTAACGGTTTCCGTATAAGGATCGAATTCCGTCTTTACATATGTGAAGCCGTTGATACGGGAAATGATGAACGCGGCGTCCTTGCCCAGACCGTTGAGAATAACGCGGAGAGGCTTTGTTCTTACCTTGTTTGCATTGAGAGCGATTTTGATAGCGCCCTCGGCAGCGGCAAACGATTCGTGACCTGCGAGGAAGCAGAAGCATTCCGTTTCTTCGGAGAGAAGCATTTTGCCGAGGTTTCCGTGGCCGAGACCGACCTTACGGTTTTCCGCAACGGAGCCGGGAATACAGAAGGACTGAAGTCCTACGCCGATTGCGGCGGCAGCGTCGGCAGCTTTTTTGCAGCCGGATTTGATTGCGATAGCCGCGCCGACCGTATATGCCCATTTTGCATTTTCAAAGCAGATAGGCTGTGTTTCCTGAACTATTGTATAAGGATCGATGCCTGCCTTGTCGCAGATATCTTTACATTCGTCAATGGACGAAATGCCGTATTCTTTAAGCGTGGCAAGAATTTTCGCCTCGCGTCTTTCATAACCTTCAAACTGTGCCATTACCTGTATCCTCCTTACTCTTTACGGGGGTCAATGTACTTGACGGCGCCGTCTTCGGGCTTGAATCTGCCGTAAGTGCCTTTTGACTTCTCGTATGCTTCGTTCGGTTCAATACCTTTCTTTATCATATCGGTCATTTTGCCGAGAGATACGAATTCGTAACCGATTACCTGATTGTCTTCGTCAAGAGCCATTCTTGTGCAATAGCCTTCCGTCATTTCAAGATAACGGACGCCCTTTGCTTTTGTTCCGTACATTGTACCGACCATCGAACGTGCGCCCTTGCCGAGATCCTCCATACCTGCGCCGACAACAAGACCGTTTTCGGAGAAGGCGGACTGACTTCTGCCGTATACTATCTGAAGGAAAAGCTCACGCATAGCGGTATTGATAGCGTCGCATACAAGGTCTGTATTGAGCGCTTCGAGAATTGTTTTTCCGGGAAGAATTTCCGCTGCCATAGCGGCGGAATGCGTCATACCCGAGCAACCGACCGTCTCGACGAGAGCTTCTTCGATTATACCGTTTTTAACGTTGAGCGAAAGCTTGCAGGCGCCCTGCTGAGGAGCGCACCAGCCTACGCCGTGCGTATAAGCGGAAATATCCGTAATTTCTTTTGCCTGTATCCATTTGCCTTCCTCCGGAATGGGAGCGGGACCGTGATCCGGACCTTTGGCAACGGGACACATGTTTTCAACTTCTTTTGAATAAAGAATTGCCATTTCTTATCTCCTTTGAATTAAAAATTTTGCTTATTTTATTATTTCGCCGTAGACAGTTCCGAATGCGGCGGAGGCGTTGCATTCGTCCGTATCTATGTGCATGGCGGGAGCAAACGAAGCTTTTACGCGGATGACAACATCGTCAAAGACGGTTTTGCGGCCTGCGCCCGTATCGACGAGAACCTTTACGATCTGACCGTTTTCAACGCCGAGGTCGGCTGCGTTTTCGGGAGTGAGGTGAATATGTCTTTTCGCTACGATTATACCGTGATCGATAACATATTCTCCCGCAGGGCCGACAAGCTTTGCTCCGGGTGTGCCGGCAACGTCGCCCGATTCACGAACGGGAGCCGATACGCCGAGGGTGCGTGCGTCGGTGAAGGAAACCTCTACCTGATTGTCGGAACGAACCGGTCCGAGAACGCTCATAGTGAGTGTTTTTTCAACTTCCGCGCCGGTCTTTCTGTCAACGCACTTGTTTACAACGGTAACCTTTTCTTCGCAGGCAAACTGACCGGGCTGGCTGAGATCCTTCTTTTTCGTAAGGACGTGACCTGCGCCGAACAGCGCTTCAACGGCTTCCTGTGTCAGATGAATGTGACGCGCGCTTGTTTCAACAAGAATTTTGTTTTCCATGTTTTTCTCTCTTTCCCGGCTTTACGCCGAAATTTATCTTTTGAAGGCTGCGGAGATATCCGCAATATAGCTTTCCATTCCAAAACATTATAATATAAATCCTTTCGCTTGTAAATGATTAGATAAAAAATTTTTTGTAAAAAATAATATAAATAAACATCCGAAGGGGAAAATTTATGAAAGAAACCGAAAATACGGTGCCTTGCGACGAAAAAAGCGGAGATATTGTATCGCTTGGGAAGGTAAAAGGCAAAAGCGGGAATATGGTTGTTTCGATAATAGGGCAGATAGAGGGGCATTATATTCTGCCGGACAATCAGAAAACCACAAAATACGAGCATATTCTTCCTCTGCTTGTCGGCGCGGAGCAGGATCCGAACGTAAGGGGAATACTTGTGCTTATAAACACGGTGGGAGGAGACGTCGAAGCCGGACTTGCCATAGCCGAGCTGCTTTCCGGAATGAAAACGCCGACGGTTTCTCTTGTGCTCGGCGGAGGACATTCGATAGGCTTGCCGATAGCGCTTGCCTGCGACAGAAGCTTTGCCGTTCCGAGCGCGACGATGACAATTCATCCGGTGAGAATATCGGGAACGGTGCTTGGCGTTCCGCAGGCGTTTTCTTCTCTTGAAAAAATGCAGGAGCGTGTTACGGGATTTATTCTTTCCCACAGCAGAGCAAAAAGGGAAGATATCGAACGGCTGATGATGAACACGGGCGAGCTTACGACGGACGTCGGCAGCGTTATAACGGGAGAGCAGGCGGTAAAGCTCGGACTTACGGATGGGCTGGGCGGCGTATCGGATGCGCTTTCGGCGCTTGACGCGCTCGCGGAAAAAAGCTGAAAAAACCGTCCGCACTTTTTTCTTGATTTATCATTTTATATGTGATACAATAAGTTGAATCTGAAAACGGAGTGTGCGGCTATGGCGTTTGAATGTTCGGACAAGGTGATATCCTCGCGCGTGCGCGAATATAATTCGGAAGAGATATGCAAGGTATTTCTGCGCCATTTTGCACAGCTCGGAATAGACAAAAGCACGTTCGACGGCAAAAAGACGGTTATAAAGCCCAACCTTGTGATGAAAAAATCGCCGGAATATGCGGCGACGATCGCGCCGCAGGTGCTTGACGGACTGCTTTCCGCGCTTGACAGCTTCGGCTGCAAGCCGACGATCGCCGAAAGTCCGGGCGGAGTTTACAGCGCGGCAAGGCTTGAAGGCATTTATCGCGTATGCGGAATAACGGACGTCGCGGAAAAGCACGGCGCGGTGCTTAACACAGATACGACGTGGAAGCGTATGTCCTTTGACGGCGGCAGACTTGTAAAAAGCTTCAATATAATAACTCCGGTCGCCGACGCGGATATTATAATAGATTTATGCAAGCTCAAAACCCATTCGCTTACGGTTATGAGCGGAGCGGTGAAAAATCTTTTCGGCACGATACCGGGAATAGAAAAATTCGAGGCGCACGCGGCGTATCCCGAATACAGCGATTTTGCCGCTATGCTGTGCGATCTTTGTCTTATGCTTTGCGAAAGCAAAACGGTGATTGCCGTGACAGATGCCGTTATAGGTATGGAGGGAAGCGGCCCGACGGCGGGAACGCCGAGAGAATTCGGGTTTGTTTCGACAAGCAAAAATCCTTTTGCGTCGGATCTTCTGTCCGCGCGGGTGCTCGGCTTTGACGAAAAGGTCACGACGGTTGCCGAAAGCATAAAGCGCGGACTTTGTCCCGAAAGGGCGGAGGGACTTGTCCTTTGCGGAGATCCCGTTCCCGAGGTTGAAAACGTAAAGGCGGCGGAGGGAAGCGGCGGCAGTATGAAGGCGCTCAAATTCTTTTCGCGCGGAAAGATAGGCAGATTTTTTATGCCGCGACCGGTCATAGACACGTCGGTCTGCCGCGGATGCGGAGATTGCGTCCGTTCGTGCCCTCAGAAAACGATAACGCTTGAAAAAACCCAAAGCGGCGCGAAAGCGAAAATAAATGCTTCAAACTGCATAAGATGCTACTGCTGTCAGGAGCTGTGTCCTTTTCTTGCGGTCAGAATAAAACGTAATTTTATTACGGAAGCGATAAGTAAAATCAAATGAATCCGGAGATACATAGTATGGAAAACGGAAAAATCACAATATTGGCACCTGCAAAGATAAATCTTTATTTCGGCGTGACGGGGCTGCGTCCCGACGGATATCACGAGGTGGAAACGGTGCTTCAGAGCGTCAACCTTTTTGACAGGCTGACCGTTTCCGTGTCGGAGGGAAGCGGCAGAGAGGTAGCCGTTTGGTGCAGGGAGCTTTCCGATGTTCCCGAAAGCGAGAACACAGCGTACAAGGCGGCGCAGGCTTTTCTTTCGGCGGCGGATGAGGACAGCATAAAGGTTGAAATAACAATAGAAAAGAAAATACCCGACGGCGCGGGCTTCGGCGGCGGTTCGTCCGATGCGGCGGCTGTCATAATAGCGCTGAACACGCTTTCCGGCGACAGATTTTCGCTTGCGGAGCTGCTTTCGCTCGGTGCGGGCGTCGGTGCGGACGTTCCGTTCTGCATAAAAAAAGGAACCGTAAAGGCGACGGGCTTCGGCGAGGTGCTTGAAAGCGTCGCTCCGATGCCGGACTGCTGTATTGTGCTTGCCGTTCCGAACGGGGAAAAGGTGTCTACGGCGCAGGCTTACGTGGCTATGGACGACGCCGGATATCCTTCGGGTATAGACGCGATGCTTTCGGCGCTTTCGGAATGCGATATGAAAAAAATCGCCTCCGCTATGAAAAACGATTTTGAAAGGGTGCAGAAAGGCGGCAGCGCTTCGTCGCAGCTGAAAGAAGAACTGCTTTCGCTCGGCGCGACGGCGGCGATGCTTTCCGGCTCGGGAGCGGGAGTTTTCGGGATTTTTGATTCGGTAAAAGCGGCAAAGGCGGCAAAGGAAGTGCTCGACGAAAAAGCCAAGGCTTTTGTCTGCGCTCCGGCAAGGCGTGATTACGCATACGTTGAAAAATAATTATGGAAAAAAAGAAAACGGAAAAGAAAAAATCGGTTGCGTCGTCGTGCGAAACGTGCGAATTTTATATTTATGATGATGTTACCGACGAATATATCTGCGATATAAGTCTTGACGAGGACGAAATGGCGGATTTTATCTACGGTCAGACAAGAAGCTGTCCGTATTATCGCTATTACGACGAATACAAAAGCGTTCAGAAGCAAAACTGACCTACTTTTCTTTGGAAAGAAAAGAAGGCACCGTACTTTTCTTCGAGAAGAAAAGTAGGCAAAAGAAGCTTCAATCATCGGGGGCGATATACAGATTTTATAGTACCTGCGCTGACGGGGCTTATTGAAAAAGCAAAAGAAACTTTGTAAATTGCTTTCTAGCCTCGCCCTTCGGGAGATTTGCTTGGTTTGCGCAGCAAGCCGAGCAGGCTTCGCCGAGAAGAGTGTGCGTTTATCGGCAAAACAGCGATGACATTTTTCGCTTTTGCTTTGGTTGTTTACGCAAAATTGCACAGAGTAAGCTCGGACGTGAAAAGCGGATTTTAAGCATTCCGCCGAAATGCAGGAAATTTTTTGCGAATTTGAAGAAAGCTATTGACAAAACGATATCCGCCGTGTATTATATTAATTGGTTAGCGAGGGCTAACCGTTATTGAACGTCGAAAGTTAGCGTATGCTAATTTTCAAAAAGTGAGGATAAAGCTATGATGCCACTCAGCCTTGTAGATGCAGGCGAAGAAAATACGATAAAAAAGATAGGCGGAAGTCCCGAGGTAAGACAACATCTTGAAAATCTCGGATTTGTTGTCGGGGGCAACGTAACGGTTGTCACTACCCTTGCGGGAAACGTTATTGTGAACGTCAAAGAAGCCCGCGTAGCCATAAGTCAGGAAATGGCAAACAAAATAATGGTGTGAAGGCGCTTTTGCGTCAGTACATATTTTAAGGAAACAGATAAAGAATTTCAGCAAGGAGGGTACAGGCTGTGAAAACTCTGAAACAGGCAAAAATCGGAGAAACCGTAAAGGTTGTAAAGCTTCATGGTGAAGGCGCGATAAAGCGTCGCATTATGGATATGGGCATTACGAAAGGCGTTGAAGTTTACGTCCGCAAGGTAGCGCCTCTCGGAGATCCGATAGAGGTTACGGTTCGCGATTATGAGCTTTCGCTCAGAAAAGCGGACGCGGAAATGATCGAGATCGAATAAAATCGCAAGGAAATTCATATGGGGATATGGGTATCCCTGTTTTTTAAGATTTTATGTTAGCAAACGCTAACATCAGAAAGAGAGGATTTTACTGATGAGTTTAAGAATTGCCCTTGCGGGCAACCCGAACAGTGGCAAGACCACATTGTTCAACGCTCTTACCGGATCAAACCAGTTCGTAGGTAACTGGCCCGGCGTTACGGTGGAGAAAAAGGAAGGCAAGCTGAAAAAGCACGACGGCGTTATCATCACCGACCTTCCCGGCATTTATTCTCTTTCCCCCTACACATTGGAGGAAGTTGTTGCAAGAAATTATCTGATAGGCGAGCGTCCCGACGCGATTCTCAATATTATAGACGGCACGAACCTTGAAAGAAACCTTTATCTTACAACACAGCTTACCGAGCTCGGCATACCTGTTGTTATTGCCATAAATATGATGGACGTTGTAAAGAAAAACGGCGACAAGATAAACACCGCTGAGCTTTCACGTCAGCTCGGATGCAGGATAATCGAAATTTCGGCGCTCAAGGGCACTGGCATTATGGAGGCGGCGGAAGCCGCAATCGACGCGGCAAAGAACGGAAAGACCGTTCCGATGCACAATTTCTCCGGCTGTGTCGAGCACGCTATCGCGCATATCGAAGAGGCGGCTGTTCACAATCTTCCCGAAGAGCAGCAGAGATGGTACGCGATAAAGATATTTGAAAGAGACGACAAGGTTCTTTCCTCTCTCAATATCGCGCCCGAAACGATGACTCACATAGAAAAGGATATCGCCGCCGCCGAAAAGGAAATGGATGACGATTCCGAATCCATAATCACAAACGAAAGATATATTTACATAGGCTCGATAATAAAATCCTGCTACAAGAAAAAGAACGCGGGCAAGCTTACGACCTCCGACAAGATAGACAAGGTTGTGACAAACCGCTGGCTCGGACTTCCGATTTTCGCCGCCATTATGTTTATCGTTTACTATCTTTCGATGGTAACCGTCGGCGCGTTTGCGACAGACTGGATGAACGACGGCGTGTTCGGCGACGGCTGGCACCTGCTCGGCATAGGCTCAAAGGCTTATGAAGAGGCTTCGGGCGAATATTCGGACGCCATGAACGCGGTAAACGCATTCGTGGAGGTTGATACCGAAGCGGACGGCTTTGACGCGGCAGCCGTTCTCGAAGCTCTTAAGAATTTCAAGACGGACAAAGAAAAGGGAACCGTTACGGTTGAAGATGAGGGAACCCTCAAGCAGACGGAAATGACGGTCTACTATTCAAAGATTCCCGAAAATCTTTCAAAGGACGAAAAAGAAACGACAATAGGCGTCACTTATCTTGAAGCCGTTGAATATTTTGCAAACAGCAACAGCGAATTTGCAGAGCCCGATCCCGCTTCCTACGGCGTATGGGTTCCCGGCATTCCCGTTCTTATAGGAAACGGACTTGACGCCGCAAATTCTCCCGAATGGCTCTCAGGACTTATTCTTGACGGTATCGTCGCCGGCGTCGGCGCGGTTCTCGGATTCGTTCCTCAGATGCTCGTTCTCTTCCTGCTTCTCGCATTCCTCGAAGCGTGCGGCTATATGGCTCGTATCGCATTCGTGCTTGACCGTATCTTCCGTAAGTTCGGACTTTCCGGTAAATCCTTTATTCCTATGCTCATCGGTACGGGCTGCGGCGTTCCCGGAATTATGGCTTCGCGTACAATCGAAAACGAACGCGACCGCCGTATGACGATAATGACGACAACCTTTATCCCCTGCGGAGCAAAGGTTCCGTTCATCGGAATGATCGCAGGCGCGCTCTTCGGCGGCTCGGCACTCGTTGCCACAAGCGCATACTTTATAGGTATGGCTGCGATAATCATTTCCGGTATTATGCTCAAGAAGACAAAGATGTTCGCGGGCGATCCTGCTCCGTTTGTTATGGAGCTTCCCGCATACCATCTTCCCACGGTCGCAAACGTTCTCCGTTCGATGTGGGAGCGCGGCTGGGCGTTCATAAAGAAAGCCGGCACGGTAATTCTTCTTTCGACGATCTTTGTATGGTTCACATCTTACTTCGGCGTTGTTGACGGAACGTTCCGTATGCTTGCCGAAGACGAGCTTGACAAATCGCTTCTTGCGGCTGTCGGCAGCGCAATCTGCTGGATCTTCAAGCCTCTCGGTTGGGGAACATGGCAGGCAACGGTCGCTTCGATCACAGGTCTTGTAGCTAAGGAAAACATAGTCGGAACAATGAGTATTCTTTACGGTGCATCCGGCAACGTATGGGCTACGCTTGCAGAGAACTTCTCGGGTATCACGGGATATTCGTTCCTCGTATTCAACCTTCTCTGCGCTCCCTGCTTTGCGGCTATCGGCGCGATCAGGCGTGAAATGAACAGCGCAAAATGGACTTGGTTTGCAATCGGTTATCAGTGCGGATTCGCTTATGTGATTTCGCTTATGATAAATCAGTTCGGCAATCTGATAAGCAAGCTTGCCGGTAACGACGCAAGCGTAAGCGTTATAGGCGTTATAGTTTCCGTTGCGCTTCTTGCGGGCATCGTTTATATGCTTGTACGTCCTTACAAGGAAGCTACAAAGCTTACCGAAAAGGTTAAAGTAAAATAAAAACAATTTGTGAAAGGAGCTGTGCTTTATGTTTGCATGGATTGCGGAAAATATCTGGACGATAATTATCTGCGCCGCACTTGTACTTGTTGTCGCGGCGATAATCGTCGGGCTTGTAAAGGATAAGAAAAAGGGCAAATCGTCCTGCGGATGCAATTGCGCTCACTGCGCTATGGCGGGCTCCTGCCACGCAGGCGATACGAAAAAACACTGAAAATGCCGCGGGAGGCGCACAGCCTCCCGCACATTCAAGCCAATCGGTTAGCAAAGGCTAACCTTGTCGTTGCGAAAAAGAACATAAAGGAGGTTTTCTTATGTGTGGCGAAATAATTACGGCTGTCGGAGCATTTGCGCTTTCGGTCACCGTATGCGCGGTAAAAAGCTGTATGAAACAAATTGCCGCAAAAAGCGGCGCACGGGAAAAGGATGATAAAGATGATCAGAACTGTTCTTAAAATAGACGGAATGATGTGCGGAATGTGCGAATCGCACATAAATGACTGCATACGCCGCAATTTTGCGGTAAAGAAGGTTTCGTCATCGCACACAAAGGGCGAAACGGTTATTCTTTCGGAAACGGAGCCCGATATGGCAAAGCTTAAGGCGGTTATCGCCGAAACGGGCTACGGGCTTATAAGCGTTGAATCGGAACCGGCTGAAAAAAAGTCGGGACTGCTTGGTTTGTTTAAGAAAAGGTAAGAGAAAATTCTCCGTTCTCCTGCATATTTTCCTACGTATTTTTGAGACTGAGCCCTCGGAAAATACAAAAAAACACGCCCTGTCGCGTATGCGGCAGGGCGTGTTTTTTGATTATTGATTGCTGTTACGGATTATCTTGTTGCTTGTTGTCTTGGGGAAGGGTTCTTTGCGTATAACAACCTTCGTTATCTTTTTGTAGTTCGGAAGCTCGGCGAGCGCTTCGGATATGAGCGCTTTGACTTCGCTTTCGGTTTTTTCTTCGTTCAGATATACCTCGGCTTCAAGCGCATGCTCGTCGCCCTTGCTGTTTTTGAGTCCGCGGACGACAACCTCGGCGACGCAGTCGATGTTCATTATGAGATTTTCGATCTCTTCCGGATAGATATTCTTGCCGTTTGAAAGAACGATTATATTCTTCTTTC
Source organism: uncultured Eubacteriales bacterium (assembly GCA_963614875.1). Taxonomy (GTDB): domain Bacteria; phylum Bacillota; class Clostridia; order Oscillospirales; family CAG-272; genus CAG-841. The sequence continues at coordinate 26,024 of CAVEFC010000012.1, forward strand.
TGCCGGTTATGCATATCTGATCGTCGTCGGTGATATAGCCGTAGTCGCCGGTGAAGAACCATCCGTCGCGGATGGCTTCCGCCGTTTTATCGGGCATTTTGTAATAGCCGAGCATAACGACGTCGCCCTTTACGGCGATTTCGCCTATGCCTTCCTCGTTCGGCTCGTCTATACGCCATTGCAGGCACGCAAGATGATGGCCTGCTGTGTTGAAATCGTTTGAGCTTTCGTCGTTTACGGAAACGAGAGGAGAACATTCGGTAATGCCGTAGCCGCCCGTCATCGGAATTCCGATATCATTGAAGAATTCGCCCATTTCGGGACGTATCGGCGCGCCGCCGCAGACTATCTTGCGGAGGTTTCCGCCGAAGAGATCGTGAAGCTCCTTAAAGAGCTTGGGACGAAGATCGATTCCGAGCTTGAGCGCGGCTTTCGATATCTTTACGCCCTTTTTGAAGGCTTTCAGCTTGCCCTTTTCCTTTAAGTTTTTCATTATGAGGAAGTAAATAAACTCTGCTATTGCGGGAACGATGTATATATTCGTGGGATGATAGAGCTGCATATCGGAAACGAGCTCGCGCATTACGGAGTTTATGCAGAGCGTAGAATGGAAATGAATGTTTACGAGAATGTCGCACACGGATTCGTATGTGTGATGATAGGGAAGAATGGAAAGGGCGACGTCGTATATTCTCGAAACCTGCATTCCGTAATAAACGCCGCTTACAAGGTTATGCTCGGAGAGCATTACGCCCTTTGCAATTCCCGTTGTGCCTGACGTATATACAAGCATTTTAAGCTCGTTTTCGTCGCTTTTCAGGCTGTCGTAGGCGGTCTTGTCCAGCTTTGCGCCTTCCGCCAAAAGACGCTTGTACGAAATTATTCCGTCTGTGTCCTCGTCTATATCAAAGCAGATAAACGCCTTGATATTGGGCAGAGAGGCTTTGTTTTCGACAAACCAATCCATATACTGCTTGCTGAAAAATACCGCTTCGCTTTCGCTGTCTGTGAGAAGGTGAAGCTTTTCCTTAGTCGTAAGCTGACGGTCTATCGGAACGAATACTCCGGCAGACTGAAGCACTGTAAGATAGGTTACTATCCAGTCGTAACGGTTTTCGCTGACGATCGCTATATGCGACGAGCCGAGTCCCATTGCGGTAAGCGAAGCGCCGAGCGCCTCGACTGTCTGATAAAATTCGATATACGTCACCTCGCGGATGGTGCCGTCGGGATTTTTGAATTTGTACGCGAATTTTTCTCCGTCTTCATTTACAGCCATCCAGAGCATTTCGCGGATGGACGAAAACGGTTTTATGGGTTCAAGTTCTTTTTTCTTTTTTGCCATAACGGGTAAATCTCCTTTTGAGAATAAATTTAATAAAAAGCCGGCGTTTTGTCCGAAAACCTGTATTGTATTTTGAAAAACAATATGTTATAATAAAAATAACGGTAAAAAACGCAACCACGATGAAATTATATAACCGCAGCAAATCAATATCAAGAAACAGTGCAAAATCTTTTGTAAACCGATAAAACCTTCCGCAGTAGAGCGACAAAAAGCGACTCTACGGGGAGTAGAGAGGAGAAATCCGGCAGTGCAGGACTTAAAACAGCTCATAGGAAAGAACATAACAAGGCTGAGAACGTCGTCGAAGCTGACTCAGGCGGAGTTTGCCGAGCAGCTGAATTATACGGATAAGGCGGTATCGAAATGGGAACGCGGCGAATCGATTCCCGACATAGTTATATTAAAGCAGATAGCCGATATGTTCGGCGTGAATGTTGATTATCTTCTTTCCGAGCATCGTGACGACGAAAAGCCGGTGGCGATGGCGGAGAAGAAAATCCGCGACCGCAACCATTTTATAATAGCGCTTATGGCGATAGTCATAGTGTGGTTTCTGGCGGTGTTCGTCTATTTTCTCGCGGATTCCGTTTCGGGAATTCATCTCTGGCAGGCGTATCTTGTCGCGGTGCCGGTGTCGGCTATAGTCGCGCTCGTCTTCAATTCGATATGGGGAAAGGCGCGGGCAAACTACATAATAATATCGGTGCTGATGTGGTCGGCGCTGATAACCTTCTATGTGCTTCTTCTCAGGTACAATATATGGACAATATTCCTGCTCGGAATCCCGGGGCAGACGTCGGTGATTCTGTGGGCTTGTCTCGGAGTCGGCAAGACCGAAAGCGCGGCAAAGCCAAAGCCCGTAAAAAAGACATGTGCGGATTCCGACGAAAGCGCGGAGGTTCAGCCTGAATAAATTTTATAAAGCGTCCGAAGAGTCGGGCGCTTGTTTTTGCCTTTGTCGCTTTGAAAGCGCGGACAAAAGCGGCGCCTTGCGTCTTTTTGATAATAAAAAACGAACAAATGTTTGATAAATCGTTGACAAACGAACAAATGTGTGGTATAATACGGTCACGGTAAGGGAAAACCAAAGAAAAGGAGGGTGGCGGTCATATGAACGTACCATATCAGAGAAAAAGCGAGGAAAGGCGCAGTCACAACGGAGTGATCGCCTATTGCGACCATTGCGGGCATGCGATATATTCGCCCGATGACGCCGTTGTCGTTGAAGCTACCGACGAAATAATTCATACCGGTTGCTGGGAAGAATATTCCGATGAGCATATGTTCGATTTTGTTGTAAAGGTTTCGGAAAAGACCGATTATTCAGACATATAAGGTGAGCGGAAAAAAGAAACTGTCGCCGTCCGAATTCGCAAGGAGGGCTGCCGATTATTTTGCGGAGTGCGACAGACCGTATTCTTCCGCCGCCTGCAAAAGCTGTGCCGATACGGCCGGCGGCGACAGGTGCGTGAAATGCGGCAAAAACAAGTCGCGGCCTTATACGCTTTCGGGGCTTTGTCTTGCTCTCGGAATAACAAAGAATACGTTTTATTCGCTGAGGCAGAACAGATCGTATTGCGAAGGCGTGGAAATGGCGATGCTGAAAATAGAAGCTTATATCGAAGAAGGCGGAGTATCCGGCGATATAGCAGGAGCCGTGGCTCTTGCCGAGCTGAAAGAAAATTTCGGCTGGGGAGGGGAAAAAACTTCTTCTTCCGTGGAAATAGTGCTTGACGGAGAGGCGGGAGTCCTTGCGGGATAGCATAAAGCTGAGCCTTGATATAAAACCGTCCGGAAAGCAGAGGGAGTTCTTCCTTTCTGACGCGAAATATACCGCTTACGGCGGCGCGCGCGGAGGAGGGAAAAGCTGGGCTCTGCGAAACAAGCTGATACTTATGTGCCTGAATTATCCGGGAATATCGGTGCTTCTGGTGCGGAGAAGCTATCCCGAGGTGATGGAAAATCACAAAAGGGAAATACAGAATACCGTCTGCGGCGAGGTTGCGGTCGCAAAATACCGCGCTGCCGAACGGAGATTCGATTTTATAAACGGTTCCTCGATAAAGCTGGGATATTTTCGCAGCGAGGACGATATAGGTCAGTATCAGGGGCAACAGTATGACATTGTTGCCATAGACGAAGCTACGCAAATTTCCGAACAAATGTTCAAAACACTTGCGGCATCCGTGCGCGGTGTAAACAATTTCCCCAAGAGAATGTACCTTTCCTGCAACCCCGGCGGGATAGGTCACGGTTGGGTGAAGCGGCTTTTTATAAGCCGCGAATACAGAAAGGGTGAAAATCCCGATGATTATAAATTTATTTTCGCGTCCGTTTATGACAACGACGCGCTGCTGAAAAGCGATCCTGATTATATCAGCCGTCTTGAAAATCTTCCGGAGGATATAAAAAACGCATGGCTTTTCGGCAACTGGGACGCGCTTTCCGGTCAGTTCTTCGAAGAATTCGACTACGGAATACACATCTGTCCCGAACGCTCTGTCGGCGGCGGAGAATTTTACTGTGCCGTCGACTACGGACTCGATATGCTCGCCGCGGAATTCATAGAGGTGAAGGACGGCAGGGCATACGTTTATGACGAAATATACGCTTCGTCGCTTATCGCAAGCGAGGCGGCAGAGAAAATAAAGCAAAAACTGCCGAAAGACGCAATCGTAATAGCGCCTTCGGATCTCTGGAGTCGTCAGAAGGACAGCGGACTTTCGATCGCCGACATTTTTGCGCGCGGAGGAGTGTTCTTCACAAAGCTCACGCCGCGCCGCGAGGACGGATGGCTTGCGCTCAAGGAATGGCTGAAGGTATCGGAGGGAAGTTCAAAGCTTACGATAAGCAGAAAATGCAAAAATTTAATCCGCAGTATGAGCCAGCTTACGCACGATACGAAAAATCCGTGCGACGCGGCTACCGTTCCGCACGAGATAACGCACGCTCCCGATGCGCTGAGATATTTTGCGTCTTATCTGCCGTGCGACGATTCCGGCGGTGCGGGCGGACGGCTATTTGAAAAAATAAAAAATACGAAAGGACGATTTATTTGATTTGAAAAACAGGAAAATGACAGTAAAGGACGAAACGCGCGAGGAGAGAGCGGCACGACTGTTTTCCGTTGCGCGCACGGCTAAAAGCGTAACCGATGATTATTGGAGAAAAATGCGCGCCTATTACGACGGCAGGCACGATACGGCACGTCAGACGGGAGATTTTCTTTCGGCGATAGATCTGCCGTGGTCGCCGGCTTCCCTGCCCGACGCCTATATGCACGTTGAAAGCCAGATAGATTCTCACATTCCCGATTTTGAATTTTCGGGAAGAGGAAAGGATGACGGCGCCTTTGCCGGCGCAAGAGAAAAGGTCGTGCGGTATGTCTGCGATATAAACGATATGGAAACGAAAAATGCCGTAAACGAGCGGAGGCTCGGTCTTTACGGAAGCGCCGTATGGAAGCTTTCCGTTGGGATAGGCGAAACGGGCGACGCAGAGATAACGGTTGAAAATCCTTCGCCCGATTGTATTTTTACCGATCCCTCCGCCGCATCGACGGACGAATGCGAGTATATTATCTACACCTACAAAATGAGTATGATGAAAGCAAAACGTCTTTTTGCGGAGGATCTTCGCAGAGAGAACACAACCCTTGAGGACATTGTCTTTGAAAGCGGCAGGTCGGGCGGAATTTTTGCTTCGGACGGCGCCGCAGACGACTGCGGACTCGTCGATATAACGGAATTCTGGTTCAGGCAGTCGCAGGACGGGACGTGTATTTCGTCGGGCGCGGACGGAAAGAATTATGTATATTCCTACAAAGCCGGCGACATTGCGCTTTCGATACTCGTTTGCGGAAGAGAGCTGCGTTATATCCCGAAGTTCTGGGAAAACAGCGGCTGTCGCAAATATCCGATAATTATTTACAACAGAATACCGAGAGAAAATTCGGTCTGGGGCAGAAGCGAAATAGAGCAGATAATTCCGCTTATCGACGCTGCCGACCGTCAGCTTGCATTTGCACAGCTCAACACCGCGTTTTCCGCAAGCGATATTATCGTTTGCGAGGAAAACGCCTTCGCGCCGGACTGCTATCCCGAAAGCAGACCGGGCGCCGTGTGGAAGCTGCGCCCCGGAATGACGGGCAAGGTAAGCAGGCTCGGCGGACTGACAGGCGACGGCGGTCATTACGAAATCGTTGACCGTTACCGCGTTCTTATGAAGGAGGCGCTCGGCAATTACGATTTTATGCTCGGCGATTCCGCCACAAAGGTTACGACGGCTACCGGTCTTGCGCTTCTTTCCGATTTTGCGGGGAAGCGTGTAAACGCAAAAAATTCCTGCAAAAAAGCCGGTTTTTCAAGGCTTTACAGACTTATAGACTGTCTGGCGCTTGAAATTTACGGCAAGGAAAAGCTTATTGCCATAGGCGCATACGACGAAGGTATGCCGTGCGACAGTATAGATTATATCAACGCTTACGGTTATGTACCCGATATTGATATAAGAATACACGTCGGCGACGCGCTTGAATATTCGCGTTCGTTTGCGATATCGGCGCTGAAATCGCTTATGGAATCGGAAATAACAAGGGAAAACTATCCCGTGGTGAGAGAATATATCCGCGCGATAGAGCTTCCCGAATGCGCCGCGCTTATTGAAGCGCTTGACGCTCTTTACAAAAACGATGCGGAGGAAAACGAAAAATGAACGGTGAAAACAAGGATATGATAATTTCCGCGGAAGCGGAGGAAATCAGAGCGACGGAAGCGGATTATGACGGCGCGGAAGCTCCGGAGGAGAAAATCGGCGAGGAGGGCGCCGCCCCCGCCGCGAATGCGGCGGAGGCGCCCGCCGTCGAAGCCGGAGAAAGCGTCGGAGCTGTGGCGGAAAGCGAAGAATCGGAATTTGCCGAAAGTCCTGAGGAAGATGACGGCGGGTGCGCGCAGGCGGAGCCTGCGCAGGGCGGCGCCGATGACGGTTCTGCGGAAATTTCGGATTCGGATATGAGAAGAATAATGGCGGATCCTATGTTTATCTGTTTTGCAAAGGGCAAAACACAGGATATAGCTTCGCTTTGCAGAGATTTTTGCTTTATGCTCGGACAGGGAGAAAGCGCAAGAGAAAAAAGCAATCTTTCGTCGTCCGTGCTTATGCGCGTAACGCCCGGCGGCGGAGCATACGGCGGCGGAGTTGTACTTACGGAGCGTCAGAGAGCGCTCGCAAGAAGCGCGGGAATGTCATACCGCGAATATTACGATCTTATTTCGGGAATACCCGAACACACAAGAAAAAAACAATAAAGGAGAAATTATAAAAAACAATGGAAGATATTTATACATGGTCAAACGATATGTATCCTCTCGTCAAAAAAAGCTTTGACGAAAGATATGCACAGAGAATAAATTACATAGGCGAGGTTGCCGGCATCGTAACGCAGGGCGAAACCTCATACAAGCTCGATTCGCTCGGCGGCTACGGACTTCTTTCCGACTACAACGGCACGCTTTCCGTTTCCGGCGGTACGGGCGGCTTTACAAAGACGATCACTCCGAAGGAGCACGCTCTCGCTATGCCCGTTTCCTATAAGGACGCAAAGACGGATATGCTTTTCGCCGCGAAAAAGGTAGGCGTCCGCCTTGCCGATTCCGCTTATATGACGGTATGGCACGCTTTCTGCAAGCTTTTCGGCACAGCACAGACAGCTCTCGGCGCGGACGGCGTTGCATGGGCTTCGAAAAGTCATCCAGTAAGCTCGGCTACGGGCAGCGCAAAGTTTTCAAACCTTATGGACAGCGCGCTTTCCCTCGACGCCATATGCACGGCTCAGGCATCGCTTGCTTCCGTTACGACGGCAGACGGTCTGCCCTTCACGGCAAACTACGATTTGCTGCTTGTTTCGCCCGATCTTGAATCGACAGCCAAAACGCTTTGCGGCGTGAACGCTCAGGCTGCTCCTCTCACAAATCCCAAAACAGGTCTGGGAGGCAACCCCGTTTACGGTATGAGATATATGGTTATAGGCGGAGCGGACGGCTTTACAAGCGGAAAATGGGCGATTGCGGACAGCGCGCTTCTTTCCGAAGCGCTCAAGCTCGTGTATCTTTCCGAGCCTACGGTTCTTGTTTCTCCCAGAGAAAATCCCCTTGTTACCGATTATGTGGCATATGTTGATTTTGCCTTCGGCTTCGGTGATGCAAGAGCCATAATCTTCTCGGATCCTTCTCTCGCAAGCAAAACAGGCAACACCTGAAAAATAATATGAAAATAGGGGGGAGCTTTTGCTCCCCTTGATTTGTAAAGGAGATAAATATGACACTCGGAAATCTGAAAAAGAAAATATATTCTGTGCTTGCAACGGACGAAACAACCGAGCTTCCCGCGCTCTGCTGTGCGATAGATTCAACCGCGCGGAAGGTAGCTTCGCTTTGCAGGTGCATAAAACGAAAAGCCGATATAACGTTTGTCTGCGGAAAGGCGGAGGCTCCCGCCGATTTTATCTGCGCGGCGGCGGGAATGCCCGTAATTGATTTTTACGACGGCAAGCTTGTTATCGCCGGCGGAGAAAGCGCGACGATACCCGTCGTTTATTATGCTTATCCGGAAGAGGTTACCGATTCCACCGACGACGAAACGGAGCTTTCCTACGGCGGAACGGCTTTTGACGCCGTGGCTTACGGCGCGGCGGGCGAGCTTTGCGCGTCTGTACGTCCGGGCGATATAAGACGTTATATGGAAATTATGACCGAATACGATGAGCGCATAGCCGGAATGTATTCGGCGAATATAAAAAGCGTGTCGCCTTCCGTGTTCTGCGGCGCAAGGAGAATACGCAAATGAGCTTTGAACGCGACAATTACGGAATTTCAAAGCTGAGGACAGAGCTTAAAAGCGTAACGGACGGCAAAAAGACCTTCTTTGTGGACGGCTTTGAAAGCGGCGACGGCGCACACGGACGTATTCTGAAAAACGCCGTTTATTCGGGCGGTAAAATATGCAGCGCCGGAAAGCCCGTTACCGTCTGCAACAAGGCGAAAAGCGTCGTGCGTGCGGAAAATATCATTTATGATACGGGTCCGAACAGCACGCTCGGAATAAATACTTTTTACTGTCGCGGCAGAGGACAGATGAGCGATACATATTCCGACGACGGAAAGCTTACCGTAAAAACCATAACGTTTGACAAATCGGACGACGACGGAACGCAGAGCGACGCAAATGACTGCGTTTGCTTTCTGCATACGTTTTCGGCAAAAAAATATCTGTTCCGCGTTGTTATGGAAGCGGACGCTTCGATTACGAAGATGGGCGTAAAGCTTATAAGCGTCGGCGGAGTTTCGGTTTATTCGGCGCAGACGGATATTACGGTATCGGGCGGAAAGCAATATGCCGCGTTTTCGCTTGACATTTCGTCCGCAGGGAAATACTATATAGGAATTGCTCCCGTTTACGAAGAAAGCGACGAGGAATCGGGCGGATATTACAGCGCCGACATAACAAAGCTTTATCTTTACGACGTAGCCGACGCGCAGGAAAACGGTGTAAGCGAAAGCGCGCTTTTATCCGCCGATTTTGACGGAAGATATTACAGTGTGTCCACGGCAAAAACCTTTTCCGGCGGAAAGGTTTTTGCAAGGTACGAATACGGCGGCAGCAAATATTTTGCGACAGCCGACGGCATCTTCCGCACGGACGGAGAAAGCCTTTACGTTGTCTGTCAGAGCCGCCACGCAAGCAAGGGCGCTTTCTATACGGTCGGCTCGGGACTTTACTTTGCCGACGGCGACAGAGTGCTTGAAATATACGAATACAGAAGCGCCGTGGCAGACGAAGATCCGACGACATATTCGGGCTGCGGCTACGACGGCACCGGATACACGACGGGAAAATCAAATCCGCTTTCGCTGTATGCCGACGTTGTGTTCGAAGCAAGCACCGAGCGCACGAGAAAGCTTCCGTCCGCGGTGAATTTTCAGCAGGGGGAATACACCGTTTTTGAAAGCAACGGACGCGTGCTTTCCTCCTCCGAATACACGGCAAACATATATAACGGCAGGCTGATAATTTCGCTTACCTCGGAAAATCTTGAAAAGCTTACAGTGCGCGTGAAGCTTACTTCCGCCGTTACGGACAAAACCGCCGATATCAGAGCCGCATTTTACGGCGGAACGCTTGCCGACGACGGCGAGGACGGCACTTCGAGAAAGCTAATAGGCTTTTATCGGGACAAGGTATACCTTTTCTCTATGGAGGGGGCGCACAGAGCCGATCCCGATGTTCAGAGCGTTTCGGCGGGAGATACGGTCACGGCGCTGATAAGCGCGGGCGAGGGAAGATTTGTTTTCACCGAAAGGTCGGTGAAAAAAGTAATTGTAAGCGAAGACGGAACTCTTTCCGTTACTCCCGTAAAGAACGGCTTCGGCTGTGATGTTTCGGGGAGCGCGGTGGCCTTCGGCGACAGCGTATATTTTGCAAACACCTACGGCGGCGTTTATTTTATGGACAAGGACGGCGAAACCTCGCTTGATGTTTGCAGACGTGTTTCCGCCGCGGTGAGCAACGAATTTTCCGCCATGATGCTTTCGGGCAAGGAAACGACAGCCGTTTGCTCGGACGGAAAGTATTTTCTTTTTGCGGGCGAGGAGGCGCTTGTCTGGGACGAATACGAAAAAAGGCCTGCGTCCGTGCTTTCCGCGCCGGACGAAAGAAAGCTTGTCTGGTACAGAATAAGTCTTGAAGGCTTCGGAGGAATAATCGGCACGGGCGGAGGAAAAATATATTATACTTCGGGCGGAGCAATAAAATATTTTTCGTTTTTGTCGGGAAACGGAGAGGGCAGCTTTGAAAGCGAGGCTTTTTATCCCGAAGGGATATTTGCCGAAAAGAAAATCTGCGGAATACGCATTTCGGCAAGGCTCGGAGAAAAAGCCGTGCTTTCGTTTTGTCTTGACGGAGCGCGACAGCCCGACGAATACACGCTTTGTCCGGCAGGAAAAGCAGGCGTTTATACGGTTGTGCTTCCGGTGCGCGATTTCTACGGCTTTTCCGTGAAAATATCGGGCGGAGATTTCGAGCTTTACGGAATAGGCGCGGAATATTATGTGATGTAAAGAATATTTCTTTTCCGGAGCGGGCATAATATCGGTGACAAAAACGAAAGGAAAAATGCGGCTGCCGTTTTTCAGCGGTCGCAAGGGAAAAACGATATGAATATAACTCTCAACGAAAAGGAAAAAAACTGCGTAACCGACCTTTTGAGTCAGGAAAAGCTCTGCATCGAAAAGTATGAAAAATACGCTTCGATGGCAAAGGACACGGTGCTCAAAGACCTGTTTACGATGATAAAATCCGACGAGGAAAAGCATCTTTCGTCGCTGAACAATCTTATAAGCGGAACCGTTCCGACAAACGTCAACGTAAACGATAACGCCGGCGCGACGTATTCTCCCATTGCAACATATACGGGAAATTATGTTCAGGCGGACAAGGACAGCGACGCTTTTCTCTGCACCGACGCCATAACTACCGAAAAGTATGTTTCTTCGGCATATAATTTCGACCTTTTCCAATTCGGAAGCACGGAGGCGAGAAAGCTTCTTGCCGATATTGAAGTTGAGGAGCAGAATCACGCGGAAATGATGTTCCGCTACAAAACGGTAAATTCAATGTGCTGAAAAGCAAAAAAGCCGCCAAGGGCGGCTTTTTTGGTTGTGAAAACGGAAATGCGGACAAAATAAAAAATCGGCAGAATTTTTCTTTTGCCGATTTTTATTTTAAGAATTTTTTTATTTTGTCTCTCCAGACGAAAAAATATCTTCGCGCCGTAAGCGTGTAGAGCCACTGCGTCATTACCGCGATAACCATTGAGAGAACAAAATACAATGCCGAAAGCCACTTGCTTTCCGGAAGCTCGAGAAGCTCGGAAAAAAACAGCCATCCGACCGTAAGAAGCGCAAGCGGAAGAAGAACCTTCAGTACTTTGCCGAAAATTTTTCCCGCCCTGTCAAAAAGGAATTTTGTCGCCGCCATGGGCCCGAAAAACGCCGCAAAGCATATCGGGGCAAAGAGGTTGTTCCCGCAGATGACAAAGCTCAGCACCGATATCGCCGCATAGACGAGAAATGCGTAAAGCTGTCCCATTTCAGCCGCGCAGAACAGCACGATAAACGACGCTATGCACGCCGACGAAATATCCAGCACGCCCAGAAGTCCGCCGAGAAAAATAATTACCGCGCCCATTGCGGAAAGTATTCCGGAAAGGGCTGTTTTTTTGGTGCTTTTCATATCAGCAGCAGCGGATAAGATCTCCGCCGCAGGCTTCGCACAGACAGTCCGCGCATATAAGCGAGGAGCAGACGTCGCATACGTTGCATCCGCCGACGTCGCCTTCGCGGGTGTAGCCGCGGGCAGATTCCTTCATTTTTTCCGTTGCCTGCTTGTATTCGGGATTGTCGGGATCCATTTCGGAGGCGGCGGAAAAATTTCTTGCGGCTTCAAAATACCAGCCGCGCGCGGCAAACACAAGCCCTTTGAGATAATACCATTCGGCGTTTCTGAAGGCAGGCTCGACCGCGTTGAGCTTTACGTCCGCTTCATAGAAGTTGCGTTCGTCTATAAGCTGACGTATGTCGGCAAAGCGGCTTGCATCATATGAAGAATCATAGGTGCCGCCGGAAAAAGAACCGTCGTCGCCGAAAATATCGTCTGTGCTTTGTCTTTCCTGATGACGCTGACGGTTTATCTTGTCATAGGCTTCGTTTATTTCCTTCATTTTTTCCTGCGCAAGATCGGCAAGCGGAGAGCCGACGTAATTGTCCGGATGATATTTTTTTGCAAGCTCTCTGTACGCGCTTTTTATTTCGTCGTCGGTCGCGGTTTTGTCCACGCCGAGAACCTTATACGGATCCTTTCTCATTTTTCCGCCTCCTGTTATTATATATTTGTCCCTTGATTTATGGCAGCCGGCCATAGGCATGGGACA
>CAVEFC010000013.1:0-36513 GCA_963614875.1 uncultured Eubacteriales bacterium
CCGTATGGCAGAAGAACGCTACGACATATTCGGTAACCTATAACGCAAATGGCGGTTCCGGCGCACCCGGAACGCAGACAAAAACCGAAAATGTCACCTTGACATTATCGAGTACTAAGCCGACGCGCTCCGGTTACACCTTCAAAGGATGGGCAACCAGTTCAACGGCAACCGTTGCGTCGTATCAGCCGGGATCGACATATACGGCAAATGCTAATGTGACACTGTACGCTGTTTGGAGTAAAAACCCGTCGCAATACACCGTTTCGTACAATGCGAACGGCGGTTCCGGCGCACCTTCTTCTCAAACGAAAACGGAAGGTGTTACTCTCACCCTTTCCGCCACGAAGCCGACAAGAAGCGGTTATACGTTTTTGGGGTGGTCCACTTCCAGTACCGCAATAAGTGCAACATATTCGGCGGGGGGCAGTTATACTGCCAATGCCGGTGCAACACTTTATGCCGTTTGGTCATGTAACCATACCACCACAAGCAGAGTGTAAGTGCGATTTTCATAATTCATTTTTATAAATAAGGAAGCGAAAGCGAAGATTTTTTATGAAATTTGCAGATGAAAGCAACATCCGCCCGAAATAAAAAAATAAAAAAATTTTTAATAAGTCCCTAACAAAGCGCATAAATTGCCGTATATATTCAGAAAAATATCGACGGCGCACCGCAGGCGGAAAGCCACGGCGAAAATATGCCCGAAAAGCAAAAAATCACCAAGATGTCGGACGGGCTTCCGCCGTAAATTTGCGCATACCATTTTGTGCAAATTATTGGCACGGGAGAGATTAAAAAAATATTGACTTTATATATATTTTATGTTAAAATACCGCTGAATTATCATGCGGAAATTTTGTCCGGCGGAGCGGCTTCGGAAAGACAGCCGCGACAGGAAATTCCGTATGAATACAAACCGAATCGGAGGCGATTATTTGAAACCGATAATTATCAATATATACCTGCTTGTCTGCGCCTGTATCGGACTGGCGTACGGGCTTACGGCTTTGTATAAGAAAAAACAGCCGATGTATTTCAAGCTTATGATTTTTCCCATCGCCTGTCAGGTTTTTTCAAGAGCCTATTATACCGTTGCGCTTTTGTGTTACGGCGAGCTGCCCGATACATTCAACATAGGACTTCTGGGATATGCGGCATTCTTTTTGTTTATGTATCTGCCCAATATAGGCGCGCTTGATACTCTGGTTGACGAACAGAATGAAAATATTATAAAGCGCAGGCTGATTTCTTTGATTATTCCGACAGCCGAAGTTGTGGTTTCCACCGTTGCGATGTTTACCTGTAATGCCGCGATATCGCTTCGCATTTCATTTGTTGTTCTTGCGGTGCTTGCGGGCTTTGCCGGATATTTCAATATGAAGCATCTGATTGTTGCCGATGTTGAAAACGGTATAATACGTTCTATCAGAAAGTTCAATCTTCTCAGTCTGGTTGTTGAAATTCTTACTCTTGCGGAAATCGGTCTTTATTGCTTCGGATACAGAACGCCTGTTGTTATTCAGGCATTGCTCGGTATTTTATATGTTGTCTTTCTGCCGTTTCTTGATAAGGAGGCGCAAAAATGGACTCGATGAGCTATATTCTGTTTATTTGTCTTGCTGTTCCCATGGTGATGATGCTCATTCCTATGGAAAACAAATCGCGGAAGGTTGTCATTTCGATTCTTACGGGAATGTTTTTATGCCTTTTTGTCAGCGAGCTGAACGGTTTGCTTCTCCGGCTTACCGACAGCACGATATTGTATTTTACCACAAACGTCACGCCGATAACGGAAGAGCTGGTAAAGGTACTTCCGGTTATATATTACGCATATGTTTTTTCCGATGACCGCAAATCCGTAGGGACTGTTGCTTTTGCAACGGGCGTAGGCTTTGCAATGCTTGAAAATGTCGTTATACTGACGCAGCATATAAAAACGGTAAATCTTCTTTTCGCGGTGATAAGAGGGTTCAGCACGGGACTTATGCACAGCATCAGCACAATGTTTATAGCAAACTATATTCCGTACATACGGACAAAAAAGAAGCTTTTCCTTTGCGGAACGCTTTGTTCGTTCAATCTGTCGGTTGTATTTCATTCGGTTTTCAATATGCTTGTCGAAGCCGACTCGGCGGTTGCAAACAATATAGGATACTTTTTACCCATTTCGGTATATATGGTTGTAAACGTTTTCTTCTTCAAAACGATTATTAAAAAAATCAGACGGAAAAAAGATAAAAATCCGGCACAGGAATAATTATTCAGAAATAAGGTGATGAAAATTGCAAAAAAACAAACGTGAAATTTTCAGACGGTCGCTTTGTATTGTATGCCTTGTCTTTTCGCTTTTTGCCGTTGTCGGCGGACATATGAACGCGGCGGCGGGGGAAGCCTGCATTTCCGAGATAAGCATCGTATCCGGCGCGGACAGTCGGACGAAGCTTGAAAGCGCGGGCTACACCGTGCTGTTTCAGGGAATGAATCTCTTTTCGGAGGGCGGCTCGACGGTAACACTGGGCTATAAAAAAGGTGGCAGTGCAATTACGGGGCTTGTCGTTTCAGAAAAATATGCCGATTCGATAACATATAACGGCTGCACGTTTTTTCTTGTATCCGGCACGAGCCTGAACGACGGCACATCCGGCGATCCGATTTATCTTTATTACACAAAGGACAGCGCCGCCGGAAACGGAATAACCTCTCTTGATACGGTTTCGGGCTTTACGGACAGGGAAGAGGTCGTTTCGCTGAGAAACGACGGATCTTCTCCCGTGCTTGCGGACGACGGCACACTTGCCAATCTTGACAGGGGCATAAGCAACAGCGAGCTTTATCTTCTTGTTTATCGGAGCGGGAAAATCAGACGGTATATAGCCGAGGCATATATTATAAAAGGAAGCACAAAAGCCGAAGCGATAAATTCTGCCGCTTCAAAGGGCTGTGATTATTACCTTGATTACGATATGTCGGAAAGTGACGAAATATCGTATATTGCATACCGCAGAACCGCCGATAAGTCCGAGGCGATAACGAAAATAAGCATAAGCGGCTCGGAGCTGAGCTTTGAAAAGGACGGCGGCTCGGGCGCGTATCTGATTGATATCTCCAATTATAAGCTTTTTGCCAAAGCCTTTGAGCTCGGCGACTGGGCGGGAATTTATGCCGTGTATGACAAAACCGTTTCAAAATCTTCAGACGAATACAGGGCGCTTTCAAAAAGCACGGAGCGCGGCAGCTGTGTTCTGGCGGGAGATATGGGAATTTACGCCGTTTACGAAGGAACGGTCGAGGGAAGCATAGAAGAGCCCGCAGAGCCGGAGCAGACAAGCTCTTCTGCGGTCGGAAGCGAAACCGACGAATTCTACAACATAGATAAATCGACAGATACATCGGGCAGGGAAACAAGCGCTGATGACGCAGGCAAATCCGCCGCATCGGTAATAAGCGGAGGAAACGTGATTGCGATAATATGCTTTTCGGCTGTGATTGTCACGGCGCTCGTCTGTGTGTCGATTGTCGGAAAAAGAAAGTCCAAAAGCGACGGCGACGGAAAAAACAAAAAATAATATAAAAAAACAATAACGGAGGGTATAACAATGTTGAAAAAACCGTTTAATGTAATAATCAGTATGGTGCTGACTCTGGCAATTCTGTTTGTGACATGCACGGGCACACTTGCCGCAAGCGCAAAAAAGGTTTACATCAAGGAAGTGATAATAAGCTACGGCAAAACCGCGGACGAAGCGAAAAAGTGGCTCACCGACAACGGCTATACGGTGCTTGACTGCGATCTGAACGAAGGCGCAGACGACCTTCTCTCGACAAAGCGCGCGGTTTATCTCGGCTATAAAACAACAAAGAACGCCGAGGAAGCCATCACGGATATGAAGCTTATGAATATGAAGGGCGGCTACAGCGTTCACGATTATCAGATGCTGCTGAGCGAACAGCAGGAAAATATAAAGGTTTTTCTTTCGGATTTTCATGAAGCTGTCGCGGAGTACAGAAAAAATTACGGCGCAGGTCAGGCACGCGCCGTGTCGGCTCACGATATGCTGAATATGATGCTTGACGACGACACGGGTATGAACCTCGGCGATCTTTTGCTCAGAAAGACAAAAGAAGAATACACAAGCGAAGAATGGGACGCTCTTTCCGATGAGGAAAAGGCAAAAACCGCCGATATGACGACAATTCTTATGCAGGGAAACAGTAATGCTGTTCTTGCAATGGAGCAGATAATCGCAATGGCGACGGACGACGGTGAAACGCCGTGGATCTGCAGATATGAAAACGCAAAAACCTATGACGAAATGCTCGACGCGCTTATGGAAAGCGAAAATCTTACCGTGAATGCGGCGGAAAAGCGTCTTGCCGCCGAATATGACGAGGACGCAAAAAAAATAGCGGCAAATCTCGGAAACTACAAAACATATCTTGAAGCATACACAAATTCGGACGTAAGGCTTACAAGCTCTGCGGAGGAATTGGAGGCGTTTCTCAAGGAATGCGAAAAGGAAGAAGGCTTTGTTTTCTCCGAATGGACGGCGGCAGGCACGCAGTATGAGCTGCTGTCGAAATCGGAAAACGACGGCATTTCGTTGCTTGATGTTCTTACAAGCGACGAATACGATGTTTCCGGCGACGACAGATATTTGCTTTATCCGCTCATTTCGGTTTTATCGAAGGGACAGAGAGCCTGCCTTGATTTTCTTCCGACAAATCAGCTTGTTTCTCTCGGAATAAACGACGACGCAACCGTAAAAGCCGCAATGGAGAATGTAAAAATAAATTCGGCGGACGAGCTGAAAAACGTTTCGATTTACGCCGGCGTTGACCGCACGATTTTCGGCGGCAACGTAGCCATAACAAACGATGCGCTCCGACTTCAGACTTCGTCGGGTAAAAGCGCAATAAGCGACGGCTCGGAGGCTATTTCAAATATTTCGCTTATCCTTTACGGCGCGCTTATTACATCAGCGGCGGCGACGGGACTTTTCTGGAACGTCGGCTCTTATATGACCAAGCTCAATCCCGATATAGTTGCGGCGGCAAATGTTTATGACAGCAAAAGCGTTGAACTCTGGGGTGACGCAAAGCTTTATGAGCAATGGGGCGAAACGGTAAAAGCCGAACAGTCGAACGCTGACTCTCTTGTATTCAAGAAAAGCGCCGACAAGCTGTACAGCGAGGCGGGCTACGCCAAATATTTCAGAATTGCAGGCTATGCTATGCTTGCGGTTTCGGTTGTTCTGATGGGTATTTCCATATGGAGCACGGTAAACGACATAATAGAATATTACAATGCGGAATTCATTCCGATTCCCGTATATATGGTCGATCAGAGCGTAAACGAAAATGATGAAAAGGTATATACCTATTATAGCGCCGTCAGGTGCAACAGAGCCGAGCAGGGAATGGTCACGGACGAAACAAAGCTTCTCGGCGATCTCGGAGATCTCAACGGCGACGTCGGAAGACAGTGGCTCGCCCTTTACACAACAAAGGATAAAGCGGCAGGCAACCCGATAACAACCGACATCGTTGTTCAGTACAAGAGCAGCAATCTTCCCAAGGACAAAGGCTACGCGCTTTCGATGTTCGGAGAAAGCGTAGCTCAGAACCTTACGAACAAAAGATTCGGATATACATATGCCGACGGAAAAGGCGGAATATATCTTTTCTACAATGTTGACAACACGGCTTTTGCCGCAGGAAGTATTTTCTCAAACGCAAAATATATACTCATAGGCGTCGCGGAGATAGCGGCGCTTGCCGCGGTATTCTTTATCGGCAGAACGGTCGGAAAGAAAAAACGCAATGAAGAAGCTTGAAAAAGGAGTGATACAATATGTTGAAAAAACCGTTTAACATAATAATCAGCACGGTGTTGACTCTTGCAATTCTGTTTGTGACTTGCACGGGCGCATTTGCCGCAAGCGCAAAAAAGGTTTATATCAGCGACGTTATGATAAGCTACGGCAAAACCGCGGACGAAGCGAAAAAGTGGCTTACCGACAACGGCTATACGGTGCTTGACCACGACCTGAACGAAGGCGCCGACGACCTTCTCTCGACAAAGCGCGCGGTTTATCTCGGCTACAAGACAACCAAAAACGCCGAGGAAGCCATAACGGATATGAGGCTTATGAATATGAAGGGCGGCTACAGCGTTGAAGATTATCAGATGATGCTTGATGATCAGAAAGAAAATATCGGCATTTTTATAGATAACTTTATCGTTGCCGTAAGCGAGTACAGAAATAACTACGCAAAAGGTCAGAAGCGCGCCGTTTCGGCTCACAAAATACTCAATCTCCTCTATGACGATGATACAAATCGGTATATGGGCGATTTGTTGCTCGACAAGATAAAGGAAGAATATCCGGATGAGGAATGGGAGGCTCTTTCTGACGAGGAAAAAGCAAAAACCGCCGATATGACGACAATTCTTATGCAGGCAAATTCAGACGCGGTGCTGACTATAGAGCAGACTATCGCCATGGCAACGGACAGCGGAGATACGCTCTGGGTGGAAAGATATGACAGCGCAAAGACTTATGACGAAATGCTTGACGAGATTATGGAAAAAGAAAATCTTACCGTCAACGCTGCCGAAAAGTATCTTGCCGCCGAATACGACGCCGACGCAAAATCCATAGCGTCCAAGCTGGAGGCTTATAAATCCTATCTTCAATATTATATGAATGAGGAAATTTCGCTTGCCAATACCGCAGAAGAAATTGAAGCATACGAAAAAGAGCATGAAGATTTTGACTATAACAACTGGTTTGCCGCAGGAACTCAATATGAATTGATGACCACGATGGTAAACGACGATGTATCTCTTCTTGACCTTGTTATGAGTGCGGATTACAATGTTTCGGGCGACGACAGATATATGCTTTATCCTCTCATTTCGATTCTGACAAAGGGGCAGAGAGCCTGTCTTGACTTTTTGTCGATGTATCAGCTGATTGCGCTCGGCGTCAATAATGATGAGGCTACGGAGGAAGCGGTAAACGTATCTTTGAGCGAAACCGCAACGAAAAATTTGCAGACCTCGGTTTATGACGGCGTTAACCGTGCCGTATTCGGCGGCAACGTCGCTCTTACGGGCGAGGCGTACAAGCTTCAGAACGCAACCGGTCAGAGCGTTCTTCAGGGCGCAAACGGTCCTGTTTCGGTCACTACCATCGTTTTGTATGCGTCGTTCGGCGTGTCGCTTCTGGCTATGGCTGCCTCGTGGGGCGTGAGCTCCCACATGGCAAGTGTGGCAAAAAAACTGAGCGCTGATTCTCTCAGATATTTCGAGGAGTATTCAACAAGATCCACAACCCTTCAGACGATGATAAGAAAGGGCTTCGACTTTTACGATCAGAAATATATCAATATGGACGAAGCCGCAAAGCTTGCCAATGCAAATTCAACAAGTGCCTATCGTGCAAGCGGAACTGCGACAAAGTGGGCAAAATACTTCAAATACGCAGGTGCCGCAATGATCTGTATAGCAGGCATCCTGCTCGGTATTTCTATATGGAGGACGATTGTTGACCTGCAGGAATATTACAATACCGAGTTCATTCCGATTCCCGCATATATGGTGGATCAGAGCGTAAACGACAAGGACGAAAAAGTATATACTTATTATACAGCCGTCAGGTGCAACAGAGCCGAGCAGGGAATGGTCACGGACGCGACAAAGCTTCTCGGCGATTTCGGGGATATCAACGGCGACGTCGGCAGACAGTGGCTCGCCCTTTACACGACAAAGGACAAAGCGGCAGGCGATCCCATAACGACCGACCTTGTCGTTCAGTATAAAAGCAGCGATCTTCCCAAGGACAAGGGCTACGCGCTTTCGATGTTCGATGAAAGCGTCGCTCAGAACCTCACAAACAAAAAGCTCGGATATACTTACGCCGACGGAAAAGGCGGAATATATCTGTTCTATAACGCCGACAGCACGGCTTTTGCAACCGGCAGCATTTTCTCAAATGCAAAATATGTACTTATAGGCGTTGCCGAAATAGCGGTGATTGCCGCGGCATTCTTTATCGGCAGAGCTGTCGGAAAGAAAAAACGCAAAGAACAGGCTTGAAAAAGGGGGACAAAATATGCTGAAAAAACCGTTTAACATAATAATCAGCGCGATATTGACTCTTGCAATTCTGTTTGTGACGTGCGTGAGCACCCTCGCCGCGACCTATACGGGAAAGACGTACGTAAAGGAAGTTGTTTTAAGCTACGGCAAAACGGCGGAGGAAGCGAAAAAATGGCTCACCGACAACGGCTATACGGTGCTTAATTACGACTTAAACGAAGACGCAGACGATCTTTTCTCGACGGAAAGAGCCGTGTATCTCGGCTATAAGACGACCAAAAACGCCGACGAAGCCATAACGGATATGAAGCTTATGAATATGAAGGGCAGCTACAGCGTTCAGGATTATCAGATTCTGCTCGAAGATCAGAAATCGAATATCCGGCTGTTTATAAACAACTTCGTTACCGCCATAAGCGAATACCGGAAAAATTACGGCGCAGGTCAGGCGCGCGCTCTTATGGCGTATGAAATGCTCAATCTTCTTTACGATCCCGACACGGAGCAGACCTTGGGCGATCTTTTCCTGAACAAAATAAGGGAAGAATACAGCGACAAAGAATGGGAGGCTCTCTCCGATGAGGAGAAAGCCAAAACCGCCGATATGACGACCATTCTTATGCAGGCAAACGGCACGGCGGTTCTTGTTATCGAACAGCTTATCGCTCTTGCCACCGATTCAAACGATTCCGTCTGGTCGGAAAGATACGCAGCCGCCAAAACCTATGACGAAATGGTGGACGAGCTTGCGGAGGAAGAAAATCTTACGATAAATCAGGCTGTGAAAAGGCTCGCCGCGGAATACGACAGCGACGCAAAGTCGATAGCGTCGAAGATTGACGGACTCAAAACCTATTTCGAAACATATCTGAGCGAAGATATAAGAATCGGCGATTCCGAGGAAAAGCTTGAAGCGTATCAGAACTCTCACGAAAATTTCAATCTTGCCGCATGGGCGGCGGCAGGCACTCAGTACGAGGTGTTGGCATCGCTTGAAAACGACGACATTTCATTGCTCGAGCTGCTTACGGGCGACGAATACGATATCGAAAACGCGGACAGATGTATGCTTTATCCGCTTGTTTCGGTTCTGACAAAGGGGCAGAGAGCCTGTATTGACTTTTTGCCGATGTATCAGATTATCGCCATGGGAATAAACGACGACAGCGCGGCAAAAACGGCGATGGATACAATAGATGTGAAGGCTCTCGGAGAGGATGCCGTTTCGGTTTACGACGGCGTTGACCGTTCGGTTTTCGGCAGTCAGGTCGCTCTGACGGGCGAAGCATACAAGCTTCAGAATTCGTCCGACGCAAACGCCACGGACAACTGGTTCAACGACGGTCTTTCTTCCGCGACAAAGATAATGCTTATTTCTCTCGGAGTTGCCGTTACGGCGACGGTTGCGTCGCTTGCCGTAGGCTTCGGTTTTGCAAAGGGCGCTCTTGCCGCTTCACAGCTTACGGCGGAAGCCGAAACAAAAATGCTTATGGTTTCCGACCGCGCACTGACTAACGATGTGGTGGCATTGGCGCAAAGAATCGGATCGGACGACAGCTTTGAAATAGCGGTCGATGCGATCGACAGCAGTGATCCCGTTATGAGCGCTCAGATGAAAAATATGTCTGCGATCGGCTCCAAAAGTATGTGGAGCAAGGTCTTCAAATATGCCGGAGTTGCCATGTTTGCCGTTTCGGCGGTGCTTATGATATGGTCGGCATGGAATATATACAGCGATCTGCAGAAGTATTACAACGTCGAATTTACCCCGATTCCGATGCATATGGTCGATCAGGGCAAAAACGACAGCGGCGAAAAAATCTTCACCTATTATACAGCCGTAAGATGCAACAGAGAAGAGGCTCAGCTTGTTTCCGACAGCACAAAGATACTCGGAGGCTTCGGCGATCTCAACGGCGATGTCGGCAAGCAATGGGTGGCGCTTTATACCACAAATGACAAAACGGCGGGAAATCCCATCACGGCGGATTTTGTGGTTCAGTATAAAAACAGCAATATCCCGGGCGATCGCACCGCACTTTCAATGTTCGGCGAAAGCGTGGCGCAGAATCTGACAAACAAGAGCGCCGGATACACCTACGCCGACGGAGAAGGCGGAATTTATATGTTCTACGGTACGGACAGCTCCGCCTTTGCAGGCAGTATATTTTCAAACAAAACATATGCGCTGATCGGCGGAGGAGCGGCGGCGGTCTTTGCCGTGATATCATTTTTCGCTGTCGGCGCGGTCAAAAAGAAAAAATCCGAAAGGGAGGTAAAAGAAGATGCTTAAAAAGCCTTTGCGTACAGTCATCACAGTGATGCTGGCTGTTGCTATCTGTGCCGTCAGCTGTATAAGCGCGTTTGCCGCTTCGGCAAAGGCAAGCTATATTTCGGATATTGTGCTGTGCAGCGCAGCCTCATCAAAAGAGGCTGAAACAAAGCTCAAAGAGCAGGGCTACAAGCTGCTTTGCTCCGACAGCCTAAATAATTATCTTCCCGAGGGTATGTATCTGGGATACAAATCCACGGCAAACCCCGATGAAGCGATAACCGATATTTCCGCAATGAATATGAACGGCAGATACAGCTTTTCGGATTATGAGGTTCTGCTTGAAAAAATGAAGGAAGACGTATCGACGACGGTGCGCGGTCTTGTCCCGATGATAACAAGCTACCGCGAAAACTATAATTCCGGAGCCGCGATCGCACAGGAGGTTCATCATATTCTCAACGTGTATTATGAAGACGATTCCGGAAAAAATATGGGCGATTACCTTCTCACCTGCGACCTTGACGATACGACCGATATAACAAAGGTCTTTATGCAGAGCAATTCCGCTTTTATCGTCAATATTCAGCAGCTTCTGTTTCTTGCCGGCGAAAGCGACGCCGACAGGGCGTGGATAGAAAAAATGGCGGCGGAGGATCCGGATGTTCTTGTCGATACATATATCGACTCCTATCCGACGCCGAACAGGGCATACAGGGCGCTCGCCGCGGATTACGGCGATATCGCCGACACGATAAGCCTTACATGGAACACCTTTTATGAAAATCTCAGCAAGGTAAAATCGGAATATTTTATCGAAAACGGAGATACGCTTGAATTCAACGAAAAAGCCGCCGACGCAAAAGCCGAAGCTCTTTCAAAGGAAGGTCTGTCCGAAGCGGGCAAAAATCTGACAAATGAAGAATTCACCTCGGCTGTCGATCAGAATGCAAAAACGGCGGAGGTCTTTGACAGCGCGGCTGATATAGCGCTTATCGATTATCTCAACGGTATCGAATACGGCGACGGGACGATGCTTACGTTCTTTATGCGCGATATAGACGAGGTTGACGAAACCGAGCTTTATACGCTTGCGTATTTTATGGGCAGCTCGCTTGCGGCTCAGGTTGCAAACGTCGGAATCTGGCAGGTTGTTTCGCGCACCGTGCTTGACGGCGACAAGGCGACAAGCGACAGCTTCGCAAAGATAAACGCCTGCATTGACGGCGCAAAGCTTATTTCGATGTACGACGGCGTCGATCGCAGTCTTTTCGAAAACGGCGTTGCTCTGACGGGCGCGACCGTAAGCAAGCATGTATCGAGCGGCAGGGAGTGGTCGGACGGCTTGTTCGGACGCATTTTCCAGCCCGACAGCGAATTCAAATGGGCGGATTATTTCACGTTTTATGTAGCGCCTATGCTCGGCTCGTTTATTCTCTGGCTCGGCGCGCACGTCGGAAACGTTCTTCTTGACGGCGCGGTTTCGAAAATGACGGTGGCGGCAAATGCCGATCTTCTTATAAGAAATGCGGGCGAGCTTCAGTATGAACTGATTTACAATGCGCCCATTTACGAAAGAACGGGCGGCGTGTTCGGATTTCTGGCATTCGGAAAAGGCTCATTGTCAAGTCAGTCAATGGCTTTCCGCGTTCTGCGCTTCTTCAAGGTAGGCTTCTTCTTCCTGACAGCCGTTCTGACGGTCGTTTCGATAGTTATGCTTTTTGTCACGATCTTCTCGTCCGACGACGATACGGGAGTTGCGGAATATTCTCCGATACCGAATCATATCGTTGACACGGTCAGCACCGAGCACGGAGACGATTATGTCGCATACAGTTATGTGAAAAATCTGAACGGCAGCGCGGGAGATCTGAACAATTATGCCGGCAAAAACGGCTGGCTTGTGCTTTATTATACGAAGGATCCGTCCGCCGGAGCGCCGATCACAACGAATATGAAGATAGTAAAAGGCTCTGCAAATTCACCTCTCGATTATGAAAACGTGACTATGTTCGGCGAAGCAAACGCGGTAAATCTTTCGTCAAAGGATTATACCGGAGTTGACGACACGGCAAAAGGAACATATCTGTATTTCGGGCGCGGAAGCGTCAGCACGGCGGGCTCGGTTCTGCTCAACGGAAAATTTGCGCTCTCCATAGGAGCGGGAGCCGTATTCGGCGCGCTTATCGGAGCGTTTCTGCAAAAGCCGAGGAAAAAGAAAGAGTCTGCCGAAGCCAATTCATAAACGGGAATGATTTTTATGAAAAACAAAAAAATTATATGTTTTATAACGCTGATGGCACTGCTTTTTTGTCCGCTTGAAATTGCGGGCGCAGACGAAAGCTGTGCTACCGTAAGCTCCGGAGGCGAGGTCTTTTCCTATTCTTCGTTTGAAGAGGCGTGGAACAGGGCGGCAGAGCTCGGGAACAGCGGCGAGGTCACCTTCTCTCTGAATAAAAACTGGGAAGCCGACGGCACTGGCTCGCTCGGAAGCGGCTACGGATTCAGCGGCGGAGCGCTGTCCTATTCCGGCAGAAACAATCTGACGCTCGACCTCAACGGCTGCTCGATCGACAGAAAGCTTTTCGCACCGAAATCAAACGGCGCGGTCATATATGTCAATTCAATCATGACGATCACCGACTCGAAGAGCGGGGAATATACCGTGTCGGAGCTTTTCCGCGGCGGAGCCGTTATGAACGGCTCAAACTCCGCCCGCGGCGGCGGAATCGTGATTGCCGACAATGCGACTCTCAATATGAGCGGCGGCACGATTCTCAACTGCGTTTCGTCCGATGACGGCGGCGCGATAAGCGTTATCGGCTCGGGCGCAAAGCTCAATGTAAGCGGCGGAGCGTTTTACGGCAACCGCACCTACGATTCGTCGGGCGAATGCTGCGGCGGCGCAATTTACAGCTCAAAGGCGACGGTCGATATTTCAAATGCGGTTTTTGAAGGAAATTACGCCGAGGACAACGGCGGCGCGATATACGCGGTCGACGGCAGTCTTTCGGTTCGTAATTCTTCGTTTTATTCAAATTTCTCGGAAGAGGAGGGCGGCGCGATATCCGTTGACGGAAGCGTCAGAACCGTGATACGCGACAGCCTGTTTTACGCAAATTCTTCGGACGACGACGGCGGAGCGGTCTATTGCGATTCCGACGGCGGAACGTACTTTTACAATTGCAGTATGTATTATAATCATTCCGCATCGGAGGGCGGCGCCGTTCACATAAACGACGACAAGGTATTTGTTATCGGCGGCACATACCGCTACAACACGGCTGACGAATACGGCGGCGGAATATACGTTGACAGTATGAACGATATAAACGCGGCAGGAAAGCTTATAATAAAAGATAATCTTTCAAAGGGAAAGGAAAGCGATCTATGCCTTCAGGACGGCATTGTAACGACGGCGTATCTTTACTGCGGTGGCTTTTACGAAGGCTCGGCGATATATCTTTGCTCGACCGGCACGGGCTCTCGGCTTGCCATCAAGGGCATTGACAAATTTCAGTACAGTAACTACATTCGCTTTGACAGCGGCTTTGTAGGAGATCCGGTGACGACGACAGCGGTAAACAGCAACGGTATCCGCGCAATAGCGTCGATACTCGGCAACGGAAACGTTGTTTATATCGTAGTGTCCGCTGTGTTGATTGCGGCACTGATTATCCTTTCCGTGGGAATAAAAAAGAAAAAAGAAAGGGAGAAAAAAGATGACCAAAATCAGTAAAAACAAAGTTCATTTTATTCTTTCTTTAGTGTCTGTTCTGCTTTTGGTGGCAATCGGATTTACGGTATACGGCTTCGATTTCGGCGCTGTTTATACCGCCGCCGGCGCAACATATGTTTCGGAGGTTCGGATTTTCGACGGGAACAGTCTTGACGAGGCGGTGAAAAAGTGTGAGGACGCAGGCTTTATCGCCGTCAAAAAGAATATAAATCATTCGGCGGACGGCGACAAAAAGGAAAACGGTATTTATGTGCTCGGTTACACAACGACCGACAACGCTGACGAGGGCATCACGAATATTTCGATGCTGCAGATGAACAGCGGCTATCAGGATTACACATACGGAGATATTGCCGAAAGAGCCATGGAAAAGCTCGGAAACGTTCCGACGGAGCTTTCCTATGCGGTGAAGGAATTTGCCGAAAATTATAAAAAGCAGAGTCCGGCGGCGATTTCGGCACTGCGTACCCTCAACTGCTATCATATCGACGAGCTTGACAATATAAAGCTCGGCGACTATATGGTAAGCGACGACTGCACCGTTGATTTTATAAAGAAGCTCCTTTCACGTTCAAGCACGTCGATGGTTTCGACCTTCTGCAATGCGCTTGTTGCCGGCGTTGCCGACTACGGCGAAGAAAACTGGGCAGCAAGGCTCGGCTCTTCGGATGTGAAAGAAAAGCTCAAAAACGCAGACAACGACAGGGCGCTTGACGTTCAGTACAAGGTTCTTGCAACAGAGCTTGTAAGCAGTCTTCAGGCGTTTTCAAACGGCTACAACGCCGCCGTCAAGCGATACGAAGAAAATGGGGGCAAGCTTCAGACTATCGAAGACGATACGAAAAAATCAACCGAAATATCCGAGCAGACCGTTACGGATAAAACCACCGGAGGAAAAATCAAAAGCGAAAACGGCGACGCGATGTATCTCAGCGCGTATGATGTGCTTAACGGATACAATTACGACGAAACGACAAAGCTCGGCGATTATATCGTTTCTCTCGGAAATTCGTCTTACGATGAAATAGAAAATCTGAGAAAAATCTATCCGCTTGTCGACAGTCTTACCGACGGACAGGTTGCGACGATGCGACTCAGCGGCGTTGCGTTTTCGGCATTTTATCTGGTGAACGAAAAGGGACTTATCGATGAAACCGACAAGCAGATCGAGCCGATAATAAAGGAAATCAAAAAATATACGGGCTCTGACAGTATGTCGATATGGATCGGAACGGATCAGACCGTTTACAATCAGAAGGTTGCCGTGACAAACGACGCATACAGAGCAAATTCCGCAGGGCAGATATATAACACCCTTACCACGCCCGACGGAGTTGACACCTTCCTTTCGGAAGCTCTGTCAAAGCTTGAACTCATTCAGCTGGTTGTCGGCGTCGGCTGGATACTCACCTGTGTAACAGCCGGTATAATAAATGCCGCCATAGGCTTCAGCGCGGCGTATGTGGGAGTATCTTCAAGCGTCTGGGCAATATGCTGTGCCGGCATCGGCGCGGGAGCAGTCGGCTCGATTCTCGGCATAATCGGCTGTGCATTTATAATTCTGAACTATATTGCGCTCGCGGCGCTGGTAATCGTTCTTATCGCGCTGCTTGTGAAATATCTGTGGGATCTCTTTACGGATGACGACGCAGAGGAGTTCACGCCCATTCCGACCGTAATATTCGATATCGCTCAGAACAGATATGTCAGATATGACGTTGTGACGCAGGACGGCTCTCCGGCAAACATAAACGGCGCAAACGCAAGAAGATGGAACGCTCTTTACACGACAAAGAGCAAATACGCAGGCGATCCTATCTGCGCTTCAGGTATGTTTGGTCTTATCACGGTGCAGTATGACGACAATATCACGCCGCTCGGCTATAAGCCAGTCAAATGCTTCGGAGAGGTCGGTGCGGCTAACCTCAATGCAAATTCAAGGTCGGATTCGTCCTCGGTTTATATGTTCTGCAGAACTACAACAAGCGAAATAAACGACGGCGAAACGACAAAAACCGACGACGGCACGCTGTATATTTCAAAGCTTTCTCTTTCGGTCGAAAGCAGTGAAACCGCGGCAAAAGCCGCGCTTACAAAATCGGGATACAAGGTTCTGGACGTAAATCTTACGCCTGTCACCGCGTCCCTGAAAAAATACACATATCTCGGCTACGCCACGACGACAAATCCCGATGACGCCATAACGGACATCAGAATTTCACCGAGAAACTCCTCCGACGCCTATCTGTTCGGAAACGCTTCGTACACGTCGTGCGGAACGACTCCGACGGGGGACACTCTCTACTATACGTCGTACAAATCGGCGGGAAGTCCGATTCTTGCGGATATTGTTGTAAAATATACTCTTGACGACGTTCCAGAGGGCTACGAGCCGGTAAATATGTTCTGCGGCGGCAACGCCTATAACCTCAATATCGGCAGTGAAGTCGACAACGTTGTGGAAAGAGATCACAGGTCGCAGACCTACGAGCATTGGAACGACAGGGGAAGCTATCTCTATTTCAAGCCGTCCGTATCCTATACCGACGGTGAGGAATACATTTCGGGAATAGTTCTTGTCGCGGGAAACGGCACCGGAAAGCTCAACAACTCCGCAGACCACTATATAAAAGCATTAAAGCTCAACAAATTAAGCGATCTCAGCCTGACGCACGCCGCACTGCTTCAGCTTCCGACAGAGGCTCACGGAATGGTGTCGGAGGAACGCTGGGCAACGAATGTCGAAACCTACATCTGCTATACGACAACCCACAATCCGTACAGAGCGATATACGGCATCAGATCTTACACCGCGGCTCCAGGAAATTATTCCGTTCCGGTTTATCTCGGGACGGCGACAGCCGGTTCGTATGCGGTCTGCGACGTTATGTTTGAGCTTCCGTACCTTGTGAGCGGAGGCAGCTCGCCGGAACTCTACCTGAGAGGAATTTACGAAACACATTCGTATCAGTTTGCAAGCTGCAGCGGCACTCTGACGGGCATAGAGCAGAAAACACCGACGACGGAGCTTCAGCCGGAGGATTACGAGGATGTCGAGTGGACGAGCTGCAATGTTCGCGGAAAGGGAATATATGTCCTCGGCCCCGTTACGGGAGGAACGCCGCTTAAAGTAAGCGATGTTGTGGTGTCTTCTGATGCTACGGCTCCCGAAGGCTATATCAGCGTTCAGGATTTCAAAACTCCGAACAGAACAGAAGCCCACAACCTCGGCTATCTGACGACGAATTCAAAATATATTTCGAGCAAAAAGACCGTAACTCCGGTTTATATATATCAGAACAAAACAGCGCCGGTCACAAAGAAATATATTTCGTCGATTTATGTTTCGACCTATACCATAAAGAAAGCCGTCGGCGACGATCTTTCAAAATACGACAGCGCCACGCAGAAGATGATAAACGCAAGCGGCAGTGATTACTGTATTCAGAATCTTCTGGCGCAATGCACAGACGAAATCGTTATGGTTGACCTGTCAAACGAAAGATCGAAGACGTTTTATTCAAATCCGGACGCGGTAAGCGACAAGGCTTCCTATATCGGAGTATCGAGAACCGATTCGGAGCCTGACGCAATCACCGGTATAATAAGATACGTTACCGACAAAACAACCGTGCCTCCGACAATTCAGGTCGGCGGAGCGACCTATATAAAGGCGGGCGATATGATATACGATCCGCAGGGCTCGTATTATCTGTACTATACGACCTCCGCGGCGGCAAGCCCCGGTATGCCGATTACGGATATCAGCATAAGCGCGGACGTTTTTGACGGCGAAAAGGCTACCGCTATGACGGTGAATTCCGTTGACGGCAGCGGAACATCCGCAGATGACGACGCGGCGGAGCTTTACGGAGATCCGAACGAAACATATTTTATCCATATGTCATACAAGGATACCGCCACAATGATGGGCGCAATCTATATCGGTCACGGAAAAACCGCAAAGGAAGCGCAATGCAACCTTCTGACGCTCGGCTGTAACATCTGCGTCGATATGGACATCAACGGCAATACCGGCGGAGAATATATATATATCGGATATTCGAGATATACTCTGAAGCCGACCGAAATAAGAAAGGGCGTTGCAAAAAGCGCCGTAAGAGATATAGTTCTGACGGTGGGCGAAGCGCATCAGAAAGAGCTGATAATAAACGGCGTAAAATACAGAAGCGCGGTTGACGAATATACCTCCGTGAAAAATTATGACGGAGTAAAAGCGGTATCGCTCAATTCCGGCACGGGCGGAAAGCAGATATATCTTTACTATTCAACGACCATGACAAAGGATACGCCCTATCCTATCGCAAAGCTCGGGCTTGCGTGCAGAGATTACGGTATGATAAACGACAATTACAACACATGGGAGCATATTTTCGATATAAACGGCAACCGTGTAAATCTCAACGAGGGCGTTGTTGCGACCATCGACAACGGAAAACACATTACAGACAACCGTATATATCTCTATGCGAGCAGAACGGAAAATGCCGTAAAAGAAAGCGCTCGGGCGTTTACAAATCCGATAAGCAACGAATTTATAGTGTATGATGTCTATATGAAAGGAGAGTAAAATATGAAAAAAACAAAAATTATTTATTCTCTCCTTTGTATGATAGGCGTGATTGCGATCATTGCGCTGTCAACCTCGTTCTTTTCGGCAAACGCCGCAGGCGAGGACGACGGCGGGAGCGCGGGCGAATATGTCTACACCTTCAACGTAAAGGTGGATAATCCCTGCAACGCGACAACAATGAGCGAAACCGATATAAACGTTCTGTACTTTGAATATTATTATAACGGTCAGAACGGCTATCAGAGCGAGAAAAAGGAAACCTTCGATCTGTCAAGAAAGGGCTCGGAAATTCAGCATACGGACTTCTGGATAGAGCATTTTATCAGACAGAACGATTTCGAATGTAACACAAGCTTTGACGTAACCCTGCCGGGCAAGCTGAGCAAGGTGTTCATAAAGCTGAATATGGACGGCGGAGAAAGACTTTCCTTTACTGTCGAAAGCATTTATTGCAACGGTAAAAGAATAAACAGCAATACCGATTATGTTTCGTCCGCATATTACGATTCGACAGCCACCATTTACTGTTCGATGGAAAAATCGGTCATTGACGAAAAAAACTCGCCGTATTTCAGCGAGCATGAAAGCTTTGAAATCACCGAAAAGCAGATGAACGATATTGTAAACGGTCTTGACGACGGCAAAGCTTATGAAGGGCAGTTCAGAGATCAATACAATGCCGTTATAGATACGGCTGTCCTTAAAAACTGTATTGCCTCGTCCGACGGGGATATCAATCAGTATTTTTCTCACCGTGATGAAGAAAGTATGTATGAATATACCTTCTGCTTCAACGTTGAAAATCCGATTGATGTGGACAGCGCCGACTTTAACGAGGTTGAAAAGTTTTACTTTGAAATCAGATATAAGGACAAAAACGGCTACGGCGACGAAAAAACATATAAGCTTGATATGTCATACGACGCGGGGCTCAAACGCAACCTGAACCAGAAATATCTCAGCTACTTTGAGCGCTACGACGATAACGCATATCAGACGCAGTTTTCTCTCTGGGTGCCGGGCATAGTGACAGAGGTCAAATGCACGCTCAATATGAGAGGCGAAAAGCTATGCTTCTATCTTGAAAAAATACTGCTCGGCTCTCTGGCGGTGAACAGGAACAGAGATTATGTTTCTTCCGTGTATTTCGATTCGAGCATGAGCGTAAAATGCGCCACTCCCTCTTCACAGATTGTTTTGGGCGAAAAAAATCTGCCAGAATACTATGATGCAAGCCTGACCGACCAGTACGGCGCGATAGTATCGGAGCTTTTGTTTACAAAAGCAAAGGAAAATCCGCAGAGATACCTGTATCACAAATAAAGCATAATATTAATCCCCCACACCATTTTAATGATTATAAAAGAAAAAACACCAAAGGGTGTTGACAATAACACCGTATGGTGTTATAATGCTGATAAGAAGTGGTATCAGAAATAGATTTTTGCCACTTCAAGTTGCTTGCATGCGAGTGTTGCTAAATTATTTTAGGCGCGTGCGGGATTTTCAAAATATATGATAATGGAGGGAATACATGTGATTTGATGTGATGGCGCGGTTAAAAGGCGGGGGAATTTCATTTAAACCTACGCTGAAAAATTGACGGATTCAAAAAGATAAGCTGACAAACAGCGTTCAGCAGCAATTTTATTTTATTACGTCTGTTTATTTCAGACAAAAAGTAAGGAGGCTTTTATGTATATTATCGATGCTAGCTTGAGGAGTGCATTTTATAGTGCATTGGTGCTTCCGGGTCGGCGGGCAATTAAGACTTTAAAAAGTTATCCGTTTTCAAATAGAAAGATTACAAATGTGCAAGATATTGAGCTTGCCATTACTGAAATATATAATTCGGGGATAATATTCCCGAGAGGATTATTGGCAAAAAGGGCTGGTACACCAAATGTTTCTTCAATAATTTCGGGATTAGGAAATAAAGTGTATAATTATTTCAACCAAAAACCTAACACATCAAATAATCAGCAAAATTTTGATAAATTTCACGATGATTTGTGTCAGTATTTTATAAGTAGTCTTAATGCTCAACGAAGCCGGATCGGACTCGTCGATATTACTTATGGGCAGGCTCAAAAGCTGATAAACGTCATGTTTAAGTATTTATCTTGTTATGGTGATTATAACAACTTTGCGGATTTATTTTCTTATTGCCACATGCCTATTGATACAATAATATTGGATTCACTTGGCAGTTATTATGGCGTTAAAAGTATTTCATCCAAGAGATATAAAGGAAAATGTTGGACAAAATTTGATCGTTCTACATATATGAGTTTGGTAAGTGATTACCGCAGCGCCATTAGTGGTTTGAAAGGAAACCATTCTTACTTGGCTGTAGAATTTTATATTTGGCAAGGGGTTACCAAATTCCCTCCAAATGGTCTCCATGCGACGCCAATTTCAGACTTTTATTCATGAATTCAAAAACAAATAAAAAAATCACTTGCAAAAGCAAGTGATTTTTTTGCTTATTTTCACACCCTTACACAGTATGCCGGGTCGATCTTACAAAGTTCTTTGTAGGTGTCGATTTCTGCGATGTCGTCAAAGCTGCATTCGCGGACGGCGATTTTATACTGCTCGGGGAAATAATCGAAGGCGACCTGATCCCAATAGCGTTCCTTTCCGCCGGGGAAGTTATAAACCTGTTCGATATGCTTTCCGAGACGTGCGCCGTCTTCGGCGTTCCAATACGATATGCCGAACATATGATAGCAGTTTATTCCGCCTATCGTCATTTTGGATATATAGCCGTTTTTGCAGGTGAAGCACCAATCGTCCGTTTTTTCAACGGGAACGCCGAGATAATTTGTCTGATACTGATATTTTCTTATAAGGTCGGGATTGTAAAGAAGAAGATCGGCTTCGCATATATATGCGTTTTGCAGATGCTCACGGGCGCACATTATCGAAGAAATATTGTTTGCTTCATTATAAAAAGGATTATCAATAAGCGTTATGCTCGGATATTTTATAAGCAACTGATCAAACTGTTCGGCAAGATAGCCGCGGATAAGATAAATTTCTTCTATTCCGACGGCAATAAGCGCGTCGAGGAGGCTGTCTATTATCCGTTTGCCGTTTACGCGGACAAGAGGCTTGGGGGTATTCAGCGTGACGGGAACAAGTCGCGAACCGAAGCCTGCCGCCATTATGACCGCACGCTTCACGCGATAAGGTTCAAGCGCTTCAAGACCTTTTTTTGTGATATGTCCGTCATTGCAGAAGCCGAGAGAAATAAGCTCGCCGAAGGTTTTATTTACCGCGCCGAGCGACATTCCCGCTTTTTTGGCAAGCAGTCGTTGAGTGGACGCAGGCGAGCGTTCAAGCTCGGAAAGAATATCAAACTGTTTTTTTGTCAGCATAAATTTACCTTGATCCCGATCTGCGAAATTTTCGTTTCAGCAGACCGATGATACCTTTCATTAAAAGATTTACGAAAAGAATGATAAGCGCAACTATTGCGGGCGGCGCAAGCGATGTCTGAGAGGCGTCGAAGCGGGGCAGCATAAGCGCAAAAAGCTCCGTGCGATAATTTGTAAGAAACGATACGGCGGAAATCGTCATCATTGAGTTTATGAAAAAATATGCAAACATTTCCGCAAGAGTGCCTTTTATCTGCGGCGCGATAACATCGCAAAGCAGTCGCACCTTGCTTATTCCGAGCGTGGCGCTCACCGCTTCAAGCTCCAAGGGAAGCTTTCCGAGACTGTTGTAGACCATAAGATACGGAGAAGCGAAAAAGTGTACCGTATTCACAAGCACAAGGATTGCGAAGGTTCCGTATATGAATGTCGCCTTGAAAAACAGCACATACGAAAGTCCGAGCACGATTCCGGGAATTGCAAGCGAGGTTATCGCGAGCAGATGAAGCGCGCTCGATACGGGAGATTTGGATCGTGCCGTAAGATAAGCGCACAGAAACGCGCACAGCGTGCCGACAAACGCCACAAGCAGCGCGACCATAATCGAATGACCGAGATATTCAAGTCCGTTTTTCTGTCCCATAACGGTCGAAAGCTGACGAAGCGAAAAGGTATTGTCAAGCGGGTAATTTGCCGAAAACGCAACCGGCACAAAGGACAGAATCGGCAAAAGAACGAATGTAGCCGTTACGGCGAGAATTATATAAGCTATGGCTTTCTTTGCGCATGTTCCCGACGCGGCAAAGGGCTTGGCGGACGAATTTCCGATCTTATCCTTTCCGGAGAGCAGATCGAAAAGAAACGCCGCAATTGCGGGGAGGAGAAGTATGAGTCCGAAAACGCTGCCTTTTCCGTAATTCATACGGTGAATGGTTTCCTCATACATAAGCACGGGAAGCGTTTTATACATTCCGCCGACCATAAGCGGAACGCCGTAATCGGTTATTATTGCGGTGAATACCGCAAACACAACGCTTATCATCGGCTTTCTGAGGTACGGCAGGGTGATTGCGAAAAAGCGGTTTTTCTTCGGAATTCCGAGCGTCTGCGCCGCTTCGTAGGGCGTGCTGTCTTCATAACGGAGAATATCGGATATCATAAGATACGCAATGGGAAAAGCGTACATCATAGAGCCGAAAACTATTCCGTGAAAGCCGTAGATACTTCCGTGCAAGCCCAAAAGCTTTTTCAGAATTCCGTTGTCGCCGAAAAGAATCATAAGTCCCGTTCCGTGCGATATCGACGGAATGAGCATGGGAACAACGAGCAGAATATCAAAAAGCGCCGTAAGACGAATTCCCGTGCGGTTCACGCACCACGCCGCGACAAAAGCGACGATAATCGAAAGCGCGGTAGCCGTCAGAGATACTTTCAGCGAATTGAAAATTGCCGGCACTGTCTGCGGATGAGAAAAAATCGCCGGAATATCGGCATTTTTAAGGTTTGTCATCACCGATATCAGAGGGAGAAGCACCGAGAAAAGAAAAAACAATCCCAGAATAAGCGATGTGACCGTGCCGAACGTTTTTCTTCGGGCGTATGTATTTGACTTCATAACGTACCTCCGCCGTCAGCGCATATAGCGTGAAAGCGAATCTGTTTTTGCTTTCAGATTGCTTATTACGAATTCGCTTACATAGTCGTCCGCGGGCTTGTCCAGAATTTCTTCCGGAGTGCCGAGCTGATGTATCTGCGCCTCGCCCATAACCATTATCCTGTCCGAAAGGGCAAAGGCTTCCTCCTGATCGTGAGTGATATATATCATCGTAGTGCCGAAGGTTTTCTGAATTTCCTTGAGCTGAACGCGGAGCGCAAGCCTTGTCGCAACGTCAAGCGCACTCATAGGCTCGTCGAAAAGGATTATTTTCGGTCTGAGGGCAAGCGTTCTTGCGATGGCAACGCGCTGCTGCTGACCGCCCGACATCTCCGACGGATATTTGTTTATATGCTCGGAAAGCCCGACAAGCCGGAGCAGCTCCTCGGCGCGCTCTTTTGCGCCCGATTTCAGTTCTGGCTTGAATTTCATTGCGTATGAAACGTTTTTCAGCGCCGTCATATTTTCAAAAAGGGCGTAATTCTGAAAAACTATCCCCATTTCGCGCGCGTCGGGGGAGGCGTGGGTGATATCTTTGCCTTCGAGAAATATCTGCCCCGAATCGGGAGCGATAAGTCCTATAAGCAGGCGCAGAAGCGTTGTTTTTCCGCAGCCGGACGGTCCGAGAATGGAGAGAAATTCTCCGTCCTCCACCGAAAAGCTGACGTGGTCGAGCGCAAGCTTGCTTTTATAGCGTTTTGTAAGTTCGTTTATTCTCAATATTTCCATACGTCGAGCAATTTTTCCTTTGTATCGGTATCTTCAAGTCCCGTCATATCGGCGTAGCTGATATTTTCGGGGAAGTTTTTCTTTGTGTAGGTTTTGTCTTTATATATCTGGTCGGGAGCGTAAAGCTCTTTGTCCTTGGGTGTGACATCGGAAAGAAGATATGCAAATACCTTCTGTATGTCTTCGTCCGTTTCTCTGCCGGAAATTATTGCGCTTGAATAAGTGTCGTAAGGCGCGCCTTCTTCAAAATAAATAATTTCATAATCCGCGCCGTTGTTGATTTCATCCACAGCCTGCCATGTCATACAGAGTCCTATTGCGGCTTCGCCGAGCTTGAGCGATTTTACAGGCCCCGATCCCGACGCCGTATAGCCCGAGCCGGAGAGATTTTTTGCAAGTCCGTCGAAATATTCGAGCGCCTTTTCCTGTCCGCGCGTGTTTACCATATTGAGATAAAAGATGTATCCCGTGCCGGACGATTTGGGGTTTGGCATTGAAATGAGTCCTTTGTATTCGGGCTTGAGAAGATCGTCGTAGCAGGTGGGGGCTGTAAGTCCTTTTTCGGCGAGTATTTTTTTGTTTATGACGATCGCTCCGCTTGTGCGTACAAACGGCACATAGCGATGAGATTCGGGAACAAGCTCGGGGAGATATTTATCGAAATCAACGCCGGAAAGCCCGTCGAGCTTTGCAACCGTATCGCCTATCTTTTTAAGATATGTGTTTTCAAGCTCCATAACTATGTCGCAGTCGGTTTTTGTGCCTTCATTTGCAAGCTTTGCGGCAAGCTCGCCTGTGGATTTATATTGAATTACTATTTTGTATTCGGGAAATTTTTCATCAAACATTTTCTGTGCGTTTTCAATGCGGAAATCTTCGCTTGAAGCGTAAATTGTAATTGTTTTTTTCTTCTGCGAGCATGACGTAAGCAAAGAAAAAACGGAAAACATTGCCGCTATGGCGAGTATAAGCGATAAAACCTTTTTCATACGAGGCTCCTTTGAATTTTCGATAAATGTTCAGTTTTTCGCAAAATGCGCGAAAGCCTGAACGTATTATATCACCGAAAAGGCGTTTTGTCAAGTGTTTCGGGCTTTGCCTGCAATAATGTGAACATCACTGCGCTTTGATGCTTTTTTGTGCGAATATCGGCTTTGATGTTGCAAACGGCGGTAAAAGGTGATACAATATAAAAGTAAAACAGCGTCAGATGCGGAAAAGGAGAGGTTTTTATATGAATGAAATAATCAAAGCGATGGAAGAGCGGAGAAGCATAAGACATTTCAAGCCGGAGCTTCCGAAAGAGGAAGACATAGCGCAGATAGTCGAGGCGGGACTCTATGCCGCAAACGGCAGATGCAGACAGGCAACTCTTACGATTGCCGTAACAAACAAAGAGCTGAGAGATAAAATATCGGATGCCAACCGCAGAATATGCGGCAGGGAAGAAGGCTTTGATCCGTTCTACAATGCGCCCGTGATACTCATAGTTTTAGCGGACAAAACCTGCAACACCTGTGTTTATGACGGCAGTCTTGTTATGGGCAATATGATGCTTGCCGCTCACTCGCTCGGGCTCGGAAGCATATGGATACATCGCGCAAAGGAAGAATTCGAGCTTCCCGAATGGAAAAAGTTTCTCTCCGATCTCGGAGTCAGCGGAGAATGGGAGGGAATCGGTCATTGTGCGGTAGGCTATATCGACGGTGAACTTCCCAAAGCCGCCCCGAGAAAAGACGGACGTGTTATCTGGGTAAAATGAGCAATAAAAAACGCACCCCACAGGGTGCGTTTTTTATTGTCAGCCGCCGAGATAGGCTTTTTTGATGTCGTCGCTTTCGGAAAGCTCCTTGCCCGTGCCGGAATAAGCTATCGTGCCGTTTTCAAGCACATAGGCTCTGTCCGATATGGCAAGCGATTTGCTTGCGTTCTGTTCGACGAGGAGTATCGTCGTGCCGATGCTGTGAAAATGCTTTATTATATCGAACACCTGATCGACAAGGAGAGGAGAAAGTCCCATCGAGGGTTCGTCAAGCATAAGAAGCTTCGGGTGGCTCATAATGGCGCGTCCCATTGCGAGCATCTGCTGTTCACCGCCCGAAAGTGTGCCTGCCACTTGATTTTTTCTTTCGCAAAGACGAGGGAATATAGTATATATTTCATCAATATCGCGCTTGATTTTTGCCTTGTCTTTTTCGGTGTAAGCGCCCATAAGCAGATTTTCGTAAACGGTAAGCTCGGCAAATATTCTTCTGCCTTCGGGAACCTGAGTCATTCCCATTTTTACTATCTGATGCGCGGGCATACCCGTTATGTTTTTGCCGTCGTATGTGACGGTTCCGCTTTTTGCGTGGATAAGCCCCATAATGCTTTGCATGGTGGTTGTTTTTCCTGCGCCGTTCGCACCGAGAAGCGTAACTATTTCGCCCTCGTTTACTTCAAAGGAAATGCCTTTAAGCGCTCTTATAACGCCGTAATATACTTCAAGATTTTCAACTTTCAGAAGTGCCATAACGTCATTTCCTCCTTAATTTCCTATGTAAGCCCGAACGACCTCGGGATTGCTCAGAACCTCTTCCGCCGTACCGCTTGCAAGCGTCGTTCCGAAATTGAGGACGGTTATCTCGTCGCAAAGTCCGGAAACGAACTTCATATCGTGTTCGATGAGAAGTATCGTCATATTGAATCTGTCGCGGATAAGACGTATTGTGTCCATAAGCTCGGCGGTTTCGCTCTGATTCATTCCGGCGGCGGGCTCGTCAAGCAGAAGAAGCTTCGGCTTTGTCGCAAGCGCGCGAGCTATTTCAAGCTTCCGCTGTTTGCCGTAGGGAAGATTGCACGCAAGATTGTTTCTTTCGTCAAGAAGTCCGAAAATATCGAGAATTTCTTTCGCGCGGTTTCTCATTTCCTTTTCCACGCGGAAGTGGCGCGGAAGACGGAAAAAGCTTTCAAAAAGAGAGCATTTGTATTCCGGCTGATTTGAAAGTCCGACCATAACGTTGCGGACAACCGTCATATTGTTGAAAAGACGGATATTCTGAAACGTTCTTGCAATGCCTTTGCGGTTTATCGCCTCCTGATGAAGACCTTTGAGCGATTCTCCGCAGAGGAAAAAGTCGCCTTCGGTAGGGAGATATACGCCCGTGAGCATATTGAAAACAGTTGTTTTTCCCGCTCCGTTCGGGCCGATAAGTCCGTATATCTGCTTTTCCTTTATTTTAAGATTTACATCCTGCGAGGCTTTCAGTCCGCCGAAGGAAATGCCGAGATTTTTTGTTTCGAGTATATATTCTGACATTATTTATCTCCCTTCGACGGTTTGTCGGGCGTGAATTCGTTTCCGACCTTGAGATCGACGGAAAGAATTTCGTCCATTTTGATTTTTGTGGGAACCTTATCCCAGCTGGCAGCGTCGTCCTTGACGATCGAGGGATCGTCCTTCTGGTGCCATATTTTTGCCGCAAGATTGCGGAAATTGTATTTTTCTCTGAAGCCTTTGAGCGCCGGCGCGTTGTTATAGATTACGATAACTATAAGAATAAGCGCGTAAAGCAGGTCTTTCAGCACGGCAAGATCGCCCGTAAGCACGGTGCGGAGCTTTTCGTTCAGGATGGTTATAAGCGTTGCGGCAAGAATCGAGCCGTTTATCGAGCCCATTCCGCCGAGAACGACCATAACGAGAATTTCTATCGAGTAATTGTAGCCGAACTTTACCGCCTGAACGGAGGAGTTAGTATAGCTGAACATAACGCCGGCAATGCCCGCGAAAAACGCCGATATCATAAACGCAACGAGCTTGTATTTCGTAACGTCTATGCCAGTTGCTTTTGCGGCTATTTCATTGTCGCGGATGGCGGTTATCGCTCTGCCGTGCTTGCTTCTCATAAGGTTCTGAATTATGAGAAGCGTAAAGAGAACGAGCGCAAACGCAACGATAAAGAACGTGTTTTTATGAGGACGGTTGGGAGTTGTGAGTCCGAGGTTTCCGCCGAACGCTTCGGATTGCTGGAATATTACCTTTACTATTTCTCCGAACGCAAGCGTTACTATCGCAAGATAGTCGCCTTTCAGGCGGAGCGCCGGAAGTCCGACGAGAAATCCGAATACGGCAGCACAGCCGCCGCCGACAATAAGCGCAATCAGCATTGTGAGCG
The DNA here is from genome assembly GCA_963614875.1 of uncultured Eubacteriales bacterium. GTDB lineage: Bacteria > Bacillota > Clostridia > Oscillospirales > CAG-272 > CAG-841. Next base: position 28,636 of record CAVEFC010000013.1, read on the forward strand.
CTCCGTTGCCCATAACGGGGACAAGCAGGGAAGCGACCTTTCCGCCCAGATATGCGCCTATGCACATAAATCCTGCGTGACCAAGGCTCAGCTCGCCGAGAAAGCCGACAACAAGACTGAGCGAAACCGCAAGCACTATGCTTATCGCTATTTTTTCAAGCAGTATGACCGAAGAAGACTTAAGTCCGCCCGCGGCGGAGATTATGGCGAAAACAACGGTAAAAACGGTTATAACGACATAGTTTATATAGTGTTTCCACTTGAATTTTTTCATTTTTTCCGAGAAGCTGCTCATTATACCTTCTCCCTTCTTTTCTTGCCGAGAATTCCCGTCGGTCTTACAAGAAGAATTATTATAAGAATGGAGAATTCTATTGCGTCCTTATAAGGCGCTATTGCCGCAACCGAATCGCAGACGCTTTCTATCATTCCGAGGACGATGCTTCCGAGCATCGCGCCGGGAATCGAACCGATTCCGCCGATAACAGCCGCCGTAAACGCCTTTATTCCGGGCATCGCGCCGAATGTATTGTATATGTAGGGCGATTGGAGCAGATAAAAAAGTCCGGCAAGGGCTGCGAGCGCGGAGCCTATGGCAAAGGTTATGGTTATTATGCTGTTTACGTTAATACCCATAAGCTGAGCGGCGTTTCTGTCCTCGGAAACGGCGACCATCGCTCTGCCCGTTTTGCTGTATTTTACAAAAAGGCTGAGGGATATCATCACAGCTGTCGATGCGGCAAGCGTTATGATGGTTGAAACCTTTATGCTTACCGCGCCGATATTTATTTTTCCAAGGTCGGGAACGGCGACAAATTTCGTAGCCGATTTGAAGATTATCTGCGCAAGGCTCTGAAGCAGGTAGCTTACGCCTATTGCGGTGATAAGCACAGCGAGAGGCGAAGCGCCGCGCAAGGGCTTGTAGGCGACCTTTTCCACGACTATGCCGAGCAGAGTGCATACTATTACAGCCATTGCTATGGCGACAAAGAAGAATGCGGGTGAGGAGGCGGCTTTCATCGAGCAGAAAACGTAAATCGTATATCCGCCGACCATTATTATATCGCCGTGAGCAAAGTTGAGCATTTTGGCTATGCCGTAAACCATTGTATAGCCGAGCGCTATCATGGCGTATATCACTCCGACGTTGAGACCGCTGATGAGTGTGTTTATAAATTCCATAAGTTTTCCTTAACTGCTTCCGGCGGCACTGCGCCGACGGGGAGAAAAAATCCCGTCGGTATTCGTGCCGCTTTATTTTTTTGTTTTATTCCGAAAAAATTATTTTGCGTCGGATTCCTTTACGATGTATTTTATAGCCGCCTTGCTTACAAAGCCGTCAGACGTCCATTTTATGTTCGTGCCGGTAACGCCGGAATATGTGTATCCGCCGTTGAACACTTCTTTGAGCGCGTTGCATATGTCGGAGGGAGATGACGTTACGGAGATCTTGTCGCCGGCTTCCTTCATAGCGCCGTAGATGGCGTATATGCAGTCATAAGCGGCTGCGCCGAACTGGCTGAGTGTATCCGCGCCGTATTTTTCCGTGTATTTCTTTATGAATTCGCCCGACGCGCCTTCGGTGGATTTTGAGTTGAAGTGAGAAAGGAAGGAAACTTCCTGAGGGATGGTGCTTATATCAAAGCCCTGAACAGCCGTGTCGATACCGTCAAGACCGTCGCAGCCGTAGTAAACGGCGTCCTTTGCAATGTCGTTCTTGGCTTCCGTCATAAACTGAGAAGCGGGCGTGTAATAGATGGGCATAAATATGAATTTGCAATCCTTGAGGGTTGCTATCTGAGAAGCAAAGGAAGCTACCGTGTCGCCCGAGAAGCTTGCTTCGACGACCGTTATCGACTTGTCGAGGCTGGCAAGGAACTGCTTGCGGATACCGGTTGAATATTCGTCGTCGGATTTGTAAAGCATACCTATCGTCTGTCCCTTGTAGTTTTCGCTTACGAACTGAGCGGCGGTGACGCCCTGCTTTTCGTCCGCGAAGCACATCTGATATGCGTTGTCATATTCGACAACCGCGTCCGCCGTTGCGGAGGGAGTCATAAAGAACAGGTTGTCCTCGTGGGAAAGCGTCTTGAATTCGAGGCAGGGCTTTGTCGTTACGCATCCGAGCGAAACCTGCATACCTGCTTCGTACATTGTAGTGTAGTTTGTCGCTACGTTTGATGCGTCGTGAACGTCGTCCATTATAACGAATTTGAATTTGACGCCGTTAAGACCGCCCGCGGCGTTGATTTCGTCAACAGCCATCTGCGCGCTGTTCTTTACAGCCTGACCGTAAACGCCTGCACCGCCCGTAAGAGGTCCGGACGCGCCGATATAGAATTCGGTGTTGTGAGCTGCGTAATTTGTTTCTTTCGACGAGCCGCAGGAGGTAAAGCCTACTGCCGCTACCGCAAGCATTACTGCCGCGAGTGCGATACTGATGAATTTTTTCATTGTGATTTCTCCTTTTTGCCGTACTTTACGGCGTGAAATTTAATATAAAAAAACGGCTTCGCGTTTGCCGCAAAGCCGTTTTTGAATATACAAAGATATCAGAAAACAAACCTTCCGGTAAACTGTGCGATCTTATCAATAATTATAATGCCCCAAATGCCGACAAGCGAAATTAGAGCGAGGACAAAAGAAAAGGACACAGATATGACTGTGCCCGCAATAATTATCGCAGAGGAAGAGTTGTGGCGGCACGACGAAAAATCAGCCGCGCAAGCTGCTGTTTTGAAGGTGTTCATATTAGCGCAAGCCGAAGTGAACATTGTTTCTGCCGCCTTTCAGATAAATGATGTCACTATGATAAACTATCGCGTGCGATTTGTCAATTGTAAATCTATATAAAATTATCGGGCTGAAAAGCGTTTTTTGCGAAAAGTTGCACAAAACAGCGCAAAAATAATAAAAAACGCCGCAACGAGCAAACTTTTTTTGCCCATTGTGGCGTTTTGCCGAAAATTATTTCTCGCAGGCGGCGACATCCGCCATCGCCTTGCGCATTTTTTCCATCGTTTCGGAATCGAATTTCGGGGTTCTGTCATAACGGTAGATTCCGTTACATTCCTGTTCGACGTCGTAAAGCTGCGTGTAGCATACGCCGCACACTCTCGGATTCGAGCGCAGGATTTCTATCATAGAGCAATATCTTTCAACGTATTCTTCAAGCGTTTTCGGAGCGTCGCCGTAGCCCCAGCCGTCCTCGCTGTCTGTCCAGCGGATACCGCCGTATTCGGAGAGGAAATACGGCTGACCGCCGTAGCTCTGACGCTTTGCCATATTTTCAAACACGCCCTCTTCGGTTTCAAAGCTGTCGTAGCGACGGTGATAGGCGGCTATGTCCTGACAGTAATCGTGAATATCGTATATATCGGTAACGACGTGATAATTTCCGCTTGTGTCTATGCAGGGGCGCGTCGGATCGAAGCGCTTTGTCGCAAGGTAAACGTCGGAAAGAATTTCGTCGTTCTGCTTTCTGCCGTCAATATCCCACGTTTCGTTCAGCGGACACCAGCCGATAAGGGCAGGGTGATTGTAATCTCTGTCCATTGCCTCCATCCATTCGGGAAGAAAATACCGCAGTCCGTCCTCGCGCGTATGATCGAAGCCCCAGCTTGCGTATTCACCCCAGACAAGATAGCCGTTTCTGTCGGCTTCGTAAATGAAGCGTCTTTCAAAAACGCGCTGATGAAGTCTTGCGCCGTTGAAGCCGAGCGCCTGCGCCAGCTTTATATCCTTTGTAAATGCGTCGTCCGTCGGCGCGGTATATACGCTTTCGGGATAATAGCCCTGATCGAGCACAAGACGCATAAAGACGGGCTTTCCGTTTATCAGCAGACGCGTTTTGTCAAGCCCGATTTTTCTCATTCCGAAATACGAATGAACCTTATCCTCGCAGCCCTTGCCCGAAACCGTTATGTCAAGGTCGTAGAGGGTGGGCGTTTCGATGCTCCAGAGCGAGAGCTTTTCTATCGGCAGAGCAAGGCGGAGATAATTCCCCGTTGTTACCGCTTTCGCTTTCCCGACCTTTTTGCCGTCGAGCGAGGCTTCGAGGCAAAGCTTTTTTTCTCCGCTTCCGGCGAGCCTTGCGCGGACGAAAAGCACGCTGTTTTCGATATCGGGATCGAGCTTTATATCTTCAAGATGCACGGCGGGGACTTTTTCGAGCCATACCGGCTGCCAGATTCCCGTCGAGCGCGTATAATGACAGCCGCTTGACGCATATCTGAGGCTTTGCTTTCCGGACGGCTGTCTGCCGTCGCGGACGTCGCTTTCGCAGTAAACGGCAAGAGTGTTTTCTCCGTCGGCGACATATTCCGTTATATCAAAGGAGAAGGGAGTATAGCTTCCCGTGTGCGTGCCGACCGATTTTCCGTTGACAAACACCTCGGCTTTGTGACACACGGCTTCAAAATTCAGAATAAGTCTGCTGTCGCCGAGCTTTTTCGATTCAAATTTTCTTCTGTACCAGCAGGCAGGGATAAAGTCCCTGTAACCTATGCCGGAAAGTCTGCTTTCCGGACAGAACGGCACCTCTATTCTGTGGTCGAACCATTCTTTTTCAAGGACGCCGCTCTCTTTTCCCGATCTGCCGAAGTCGAAATCGAATTCCCATTCGCCGCAGAGATTTTCCCACTGCTTTCTTTCAAGCTCCGGACGGGGATACGCTGTTCTTCTCATTGCAAACATCTCCTTGGAATATTTTCTGTCCGTACATTATATCATATGAAAAAGCGATTGTAAACACGGGGGATGTAAAAAATCTTTTGCGAATTTTTCAAAAAGGTATTGACAAAAAAACAAAGGCGCGATATAATGCACACATCATAGAAAACCGACGAGTAAGAGTAGTAGCTTTGCAGGTTGTCTTTCAGAGAGTCGCGGACGGTGAAATCGCGGCAGATAAACGCAATGTGAATGGACTTATGAGGGCGGCGCGAAAGCGAAACGCAAGTAGCAGCCGACGGATCGCAACCGTTACAGTGCGGGACGTATGACGGTACGTCACAGAGCCGGGCAAATTTATTTTGCCAATTTGGGTGGCAACGCAGGACACAGAGTCTTGTCCCAATTATTTTGGGATAAGGCTCTTTTTTATTCGCTGTGCGCTTTCTGTGATAAAATTTATATTTTTCCGGAGGAAAAGAAAATGAAGAAAATTTTATCTGTACTTGCTGCAATGCTTTTGCTTGCGCTCGCAATGCTTTCCGCGGTATCGTGCGGATCGAAAAAGGTGCCTGTCATCGGCATAAATCAGCTCGCGCAGCACGGCTCGCTCGATAACTGCCGCGAGGGCTTTATCGAAGGTCTTAAAGAAGCGGGACTTACAGAAGGCGAGGATTTCAAAATCGAATATCAGAATGCGTCCGGCGATCCTTCGATAATCAAACAGATATCGGACGGCTTTTCCGCAAAGAACGTTGCGATGATGGTCGGCATAGCGACAAACTCCGCTGTTTCGTGCTTTGCGGCGGCTGAGGATAAGGACATTCCCGTTGTATTTATCGCGGTATCGGATCCTGTCGGAGCAAAGCTTACCGAAGGCAATGTTACCGGAATTTCGGATCTTCTTCCCGTCACGGCACAGCTTGAGCTTATCCGCAAAATGCAGCCCGACGCAAAGAAAATCGGCATAATCTATACGCTCAGCGAGCCGAACTCGGTTTCAACCATAGAGCTTTACAAAAATTCCGCGTCGGACTACGGCTTCGAGCTTGAAATCGTCGGCATAACGGAGCAGAGTCAGGTAACGCAGGCGGTTGATACGATAATCGCAAAGGGCGTCGATTGCTTTACAAATCTTACGGACAATACGGTTGTCGAGGTGCTTCCGGCAATACTTGAAAAAACGGACGAAGCCGGAATTCCCGTTTACGGCAGCGAGATAGAGCAGGTTGAGCTCGGCTGCGTAGGCTCGGCGGGCATTGATTATATAGAGCTCGGCAAAGCCGCAGGCAAAATGGCTGCCAAAATACTCAAGGGCGAGGCGAAGGCTTCGGATATGCCTTATGAAACCGTCAAGGATTTCAGCTATTATGTAAACAGCAAAGCCGCCGCACGCTTCGGAATAACGATTCCGGCTGACATCGCATCGTCCGCTACCGAGTGCGGCAAATAATATAAAAGAGGAAACAAAATGGAGATAATCGAGCTTATAGCGGGAACGCTGACGCAAAGCTTTATATATGCGTTTATATCGTTCGGAATGTATATAACGTATAAAATACTTGACTTTCCCGATATGACAGCCGAAGGCAGCTTTGCCTTTGGTGCGGCTGTTACTGCTGTCTGTCTTACAAATGGAGTAAATCCTTATCTTACAATGCTTATATCGATAGCGGCGGGCGCGCTTGCCGGACTCTGCACGGGTATAATTCACGTCAGGCTCAAGGTTCGCGATCTTATTGCGGGTATTATAACCATGACGGCGCTGTTTTCGATAAATCTTCAGCTTGCCGGCGCAAATATGAGCATCGGCAGGGATATTGATACGATATTTACGGCAAAGCCCACCATGGCGATATTCGGCGGAATTCCGACGCTGTGGAGAAAGCTCGTTATCTCCTTTATACTGCTTGTCATATTCAAATTTATCATAGATGCTTATCTCAAAACCAAAAACGGACTTCTGCTTCGCGCGGCAGGCAACAACGGTACGTTTGTAACGTCGCTTGCAAAGGATACGGGTAGAATGAAAATTATAGGTCTTGTGATATCCAATGCGCTCATCGGCTTTGCCGGCTGTCTTGTATGTCAGGAGGGAAGATCTTTTTCATCGACTATCGGCACAGGTCAGGTCGTGTTCGGACTCGCTACCGTAATAATCGGTACGACGATATTCAAGCGCGTGGAATTTGTAAAGGGTACTACGGCGGTTGCAACGGGCAGTATAATTTATAAAGCGTGTATTCAGATCGCTATTTCGCTCGGATTGCCGGCAAACCTTATGAAGCTTGAAACGGCAATACTTTTCCTTATAATACTTGTTATCGGCGGAACGAAGAAAAAACATATTTTCTCAAAGGGGGCGAAAGACAATGCTCACGCTTGAAAAAATAAAGAAAATATATAATCCCGGTTTGATTACGGAAATGTGTGTTTTTGACGGCTTTGATCTCACCGTAAAAACAGGAGAATTTGTTTCGATAGTAGGCAGTAACGGCAGCGGAAAAACATCTATGCTGAATATAATCTGCGGAAGTATTCCCGTTGAAGGCGGACGCGTGCTGATAGACGGAAAAGATATTACAAATCTTCCCGAATACAAACGCTGTGCATTTATAGGCAGAGTATATCAGAATCCCGCAATGGGAACGTGTCCGGATCTTACCGTGCTTGAAAATATGTCTCTTGCCGATTGCAAAGGCGGAAAATTCGGACTTTCAAGCGGAGTAAATAAGCAAAGACGAGGCTTTTACAGAGAAAGTCTTGCCGGACTCGGACTGTCGCTCGAAGACAAGCTCGATGTGAAAATGGGTGCGCTTTCCGGCGGACAAAGACAGGCGGTTGCACTGATAATGGCAACCATGAAGCCGATAGATTTTCTTATTCTTGACGAACATACGGCGGCGCTCGATCCAAAAACGGCTGATATTATAATGCAGCTTACGGACAAAGTTGTAAGAGAAAAACATCTTACCGCAATGATGGTTACGCATAATCTTCGCTGTGCAGCGGAATACGGAAACAGACTTATTATGCTCGACAAGGGACATATAGTGCTTGACCGCGCCGGCGAAGCCAAAAAGAATACGGAAATCAGCGAAATACTGAAGATATTCAATGAAATAAGCATTGAATGCGGAAATTGATGTCGCACGAAAAATGTCGGCAATTATTTGAAAATATTTATTGACAAACGCTCTGTTTTGT
>CAVEFC010000014.1:0-35612 GCA_963614875.1 uncultured Eubacteriales bacterium
TGCAGTTGTAAAGCTCGTTCATGAGCTTGTTTCTTTCGAAAACAGAATCGTTGTAAGAATCGTTTGTGATTGTTTCAACCCAGACTTCCGATGTTGTATCGTAGCCCTGACCGTCGTTTTTGGAAGCTATGACAAATGTTCTGCCGCCGAAGTCAACGTCAAGCTTGCTGGGGTACTTTGTCTTACCGTCCCAATCCTCAAGCGAGGCTTCGGAGGTTGTTGTGGTTTCGCCGCCGGCTGTTGTGCCGTCGCCTGCTGTTGTTGTGCCTTCGGTGCTCTTTCCGGTTGTTGTTCCGGAAGCGCCGGCTGTCGTTGTGCTCTTTGCCGCCGTCGTCGTTGTGGACGAGCTTTCGTTCTGACCGCCGCCACCGCAGGAAGCTGCAAACGCAAGAACACTCACGAGCATAGCTACCGCCAAGAGAAGTGTGATAATTCTCTTCATGGATATTATCTCCTTTGTTAAAATTTTTATCGCTCAAATAAATATTCGGTACTTATTTTTGCCGATAGAGCGTTTATTATATTTTATCATTTCACTGTTATTTTGTCAATAGATATATTGTCCTTGCAGAAGAAATTTATATATATATTACAAAATATCAGTGCGATTTTTGCGTCTTTTCACAAGGGCAAAACCCGCAAAAAAGCGACAGGAATATTTCCTGCCGCTTTTTATCTTCGCAAACTTCAATTATTTTGCAGCCTGCTCCATTTTGCTCTTGTAGGTTTCGAGCTGTTCAGCCGTTGAGCCGAATACGATATAGTCGATTTCAACCCAGTCGCCTGCTTTGATGTTTTCACGGGAATCGCAGAGGCTTGCGGATACTGCGCCGAGAACGTGGAATCTGAGACCTGTGATCTCTTTGTTCTGCTGCCAGTTCCAGTTGTTACCTGCGTTGTACTTGCCCTGTTTAACCTGTTCAAGATAATAGCTGAACTTTGTATCTCTGTTCATAGCGTTGCCTGCTGTGTCTGTGCCGCCCTTGTTGGAAGCAAGTGCCTGACAAAGCGAGATATCATAAGTTTCCGTAAACCAGTTTTCGTTTACTGTACGTGTCTTGTTGTCGATACCGCCGTCAAGATACATATTGGATGCTACCATCGTCGATGCATAGGGGTTAGAACCTGTCTGCCAGCTGAAACCGATCATGTTGTTTGCGGAGTTGCTTCTCAGACGGATCTTTACATACTGATGGTTGCCCTGCCACTGACCTTCTACGCCGACCTTGGCTGTGTTGTGAGGATATTCTTTCCATGTTCCCCATGCGGGCATAAGAACATCTTCAAAGTCAAGAGAGAGCATACTGTCAAACATAATCGACCAAGACGTATTTTCTGCTTCTGCATCATAAGCTTTCTTTGCTGTGATCTTCCAAGAATCTTCGAGGAATTCGATGTCAACATAATCTTTGTTGTAGGTAACGTTTTCAACGAGCCATTCGTGGCTTGTCTTCTTGTCGTCTACAGCCTTGCTTGCCGTACCGAAGTCAAAGCGTGTGTACATCGGAAGAGTTGTTGTAACCATTCCTTCTGTTGTTGTTTCCGCAGTAGTTGTTGTAGTCGTCGTTGTCTCAGTTGTTGTGGTTGTGGTTGTTGCCTCAGTTGTCGTTGTGGTGGTTGTTGTAGCTTCGGTTGTTGTTGTGGAGGAAGATTCCGTATCTCCGCCATTACAGCCAACAAGACCGATAACACCGACTACCATGATAACGGCAATCAGAAGCGCAATAAACTTTTTCATAGTTTTGCTCCTTATGTTGTTAAAATTTTTGCAGTTTTCTGCATCGGTTATAATTATATCACCTTTTATACAATATGTCAATCGGAAAGAGCTGACCTTTTTACTTTTTGAGCAGATTTCACAAAACCGTTTCCTGTTTTTTGTCAATTTTTCTTTCACAATTTTCCATATTGCCGAAATATTCCGCAAAAGCGCGGACGCCTGTTAAATTGTTTGATTTCCGGCACGATTTTATACGTCTTTGCGCAAAAAAACAACGCCTCCGGTAAGGCGTTGTTTTTTTATTTACTTAAATCTATATGCTTAAGCGTTAGCGTCAGCCTGCTCCATCTTGCTCTTCCAAGCCTCGAGCTGTGCAGGTGTAGAACCGAAAATGATATAATCGATTTCTACCCAGTCGCCTCTTGTGATGTTTGCACGAGAGTCGCATATAGCGGCGAAGCTATTATGAGAACATGCACCAAGAACATGGAAGCGAAGTCCTGTTATATCTTTGTTCTGCTGCCAGTTCCAGTTGTTACCTGAGTTGTAACCGCCCGCCTCAACAGACTTAACAACATCAGCAAACGTGCTGCTTCCTGTACAGCCTGTGGGTCTCTTGCCGGAAGAAAGTGCCTGACAAAGCGATATATCATATATACCAACAAACCAATTTTCAGAAACTTTGCGTGTCTTATTGTCAATACCACCGTCGAGGTACATATTGGATGCTACCATTGTCCATGCATAGGGGTTTGTACCTGTCTGCCATCTGAAACCAATCATGTTGTTTACAGAATTACTTCTAAGACGAATCTTAACATACTGATGATTTCCCTGCCAGTTTTTGCCGACATTACCATCTTTGTGCGGATATTCTTTCCATGTTCCCCATGCAGGCATAAGAGAACCTTCAAAGTCGAGCGAAAGCATACTATCATATGCAAGTGCCCAAGACTCTATAGGAGCCGCGCTATCGTAAGACTTCTTTGCTGTAACCTTAATTGTATCTTCAGTCCATTCAACCGCAATGTAGTTATCGTCTATCGTGAGATTTTCAACGAGCCATTCATGGCTTGTCAGTTTCTCATCCTGGGCGCGGCTGTTTTTACCGAAATCGAAACGAACATATGTAGGAAGCGTTGTTGTAACCATCTCTGTGGTGGTTGTTTCCGTTGTAGTAGTTGTTGTTGTTTCTTTAGCTGTTGTAGTTGTTGTCTCCACAGGAGTTGTAGCCGTAGTTGTTGTTTCCTTAGTAGTTGTTGTCGTTGTTTCTGCCTTAGGAGTTGTAGCCGTTGTTGTTGTTTCTTTCGTAGTTGTAGTAGTTGTCTGAGCAGCCTGGGTTGTTGTTGTGGAGGAGGATTCTGTTTCTCCGCCTTTACAGCCAACAAGACCTATAACACCAAAGACCATTACTGCCACGAGAAGAAGTGACAAAAATTTCTTCATGAAATAAATCTCCTTTTAATATATTAAAGAATTTTTACTGCACCGAATACCGTCTGAAAAATACTCGATACTGTGTTTAGTGATATTTTATCATTACTTTGCGAATTTGTCAAGGGTTATAATGAATTGTCCTTGATTTTAGGCAAATATTTTTGAAAAAAATCTCTTTTTTCAGAAAAAACCGACAAAATCCGCCCCGATTTTATTTATCCGCGCGAAAAAAATTTTCCCGCATTTCCATTTATTCCTGAAAGCTTTTGTCGCTCGCGCCTTTATCCGTTATATTATATGACGCACGTCCCGTGAAAATTACAGCTTTTCCGGAGCGCAAAAAGCGCCGGATCGCTCCGACGCCCTTTGATTTTTGGGGGAAAACTTATTTATCTTCAAAATCAGTGGCGGGATCTTTTTCCGCAACGCTGAAAAATGAAAGCGGATCCGCGCTCGCGCCGTCCACATAAACCTCAAAATGCAGATGCGGCTCCTCCGATATTTCTATAAGCGAGGTATCGCCCACATAGCCTATCGTCTGTCCCGCCTTTACCGTCGCGCCCGACGCCAGCCCTTCGGGAAGCTTTGTCGAAAGATTTTTGTAAACCGTTTTGCAGCTGTCCGAATGGGTTATTTCAATCGTCTGCCCCATCATGGGATCGGCGTCGATAAGAGAGATAACTCCGTCCGCTGCGGCAATCACCTCCGTGCCGCTCTCGGCTTCGATATCAATTCCGCTGTGAATACGGTAATCCTCCATCGTCAGCGACCACACGGGAACATCGCTCGAATATTCCTTGAGCATCGTTCCTCCGACGACGGGACAAAGCATTTTATCCGGCTTTACCGAAACGGGATTATCCTCCGTTTTCGCCGTTGTCGTCGTCTGGGCTGTCGTCTGTTTTGTCGTGGTCTGAGCCGTCGCCTGTCCGGACGTCGAGCTTTCGGTATTGCCCGATTTTGTCTTTTTTGAAGAAGTAAACGCAATGATCGTAATCGCAATGGTTGCGGCAAGCAAAATCGCAAGCGCGATCGCAAGTCCGCGATTCAGTTGTCTTTTTCTCTGGTTTTTGTTCATATGTTATTTCCTTTCCGCCTGTGGCGATAATTCGTGTCGCACATATTATCGACACAAAAAAATCGCCGTTATACAGCGAAAAGGAAAATTTTTTATATTTTCCGTCGCGCCGGAAAAGCAAAAGCCGTCGCTGATGCGACGGCTTTGCGCAAAAAAATTATTTTTCTTCAAAAATAAGCTCCGGCTTTTTGCCGTCGAGTGTTTCCGCCGTTATCGTAACGGCTTTCAGATTTTCCATCGACGGAATTTCATACATAACGGGAAGCATTATTTCCTCCATTATGGAACGGAGGCCTCTTGCTCCCGTGCCGCGTTCGATGGCGCGGCGCGCTATCTTCGCTATGGCGTCGTCCGTGAAGGTAATATCCACGCCGTCCATACCGATAAGCTTTTTATACTGCTTGAGAATTGCGTTTTTCGGCTCGCGAAGGATTCTCGAAAGCGCCTCCTCGTCAAGCTCGGAAAGACTCACTATAACGGGAAGTCTGCCGACAAGCTCCGGGATAAGTCCGTACTTTACAATGTCGTGAGACGTCACGTCGCGGAGCGTTCCGCCCGGAGTTTTTTCGGCTTTGCTCTTTATCTCGCTGCCGAAACCGACGCCCGACGCACCCTTGCGCTTTTCGATTATCTTTTCAAGACCGTCGAAAGCGCCGCCGCAGATAAAAAGTATGTTTTCCGTGTGAATCTGTATAAAATCCTGCCCGGGATGCTTTCTTCCGCCCTGCGGAGGAACGTTTGCCGTTGTGCCTTCAAGTATTTTCAGAAGCGCCTGCTGAACGCCTTCGCCGGAAACGTCGCGCGTGATCGAACGGTTTTCGCTCTTGCGCGATATTTTGTCTATCTCGTCGATATAAATTATTCCCTTTTCGGCAAGCTCAACGTCGTAATCCGCCGCCTGAATAAGCCTTAAAAGAATGTTTTCAACATCTTCGCCGACATATCCCGCTTCGGTAAGAGTCGTTGCGTCAGCTATCGCGAAAGGAACTTTGAGCGTTTTCGCAAGCGTCTGCGCAAGAAACGTTTTTCCCACGCCCGTAGGACCCAGAAGCAACACGTTGCTCTTCTGAATTTCCACGCCGTCGTCGTCTTTTTCCTTTTTGGATATTCTTTTGTAATGGTTATACACCGCCACCGAAAGCGCGATCTTCGCCTCGTCCTGACCTATCACATATTCGTCAAGTATAGCTTTTATCTCTTTGGGCTTGGGAAGCTCCGCAAGTTCTGTAAGACCGTCCTCGCTCACCGACGAATGATAATCGTCAAGAAGCTGTTCGCAGGCGAAAACGCAGTCGTCGCAGATATACGTTCCGAGCGGAGACGGGATAAGAAGTCCGACCTGATCCTCGCTTCGTCCGCAGAAGGAGCAACGGCGCGATGAAGTATTTGTTCTGTCAGCCATCAGCTGTTTTCCTTTCGTCAGACGCGTTTGTCTATTACCTTGTCGATAAGTCCGTAAGCCGCAGCTTCGTCTGCGCTGAGGAAATTATCGCGTTCGGTATCGGCTTCGATCTGTTCTACAGACTTTCCGGTTTCTCTTGCCAGTATCTCGTTTATGCGGCGTCTTGTCTTTATGATGTGGTCGGCGTGGATTTTCATATCGCTCGCCTGTCCCTGCATTCCGCCGAGAGGCTGATGAATCATTATCTCGCTGTTGGGAAGAGCAAATCTTTTGCCCTTTGCGCCCGCCGCAAGAAGAAACGCGCCCATGCTTGCCGCCATACCCACGCATATGGTGGATACGTCGCACTTGATGTAGTTCATCGTGTCGAATATAGCCATTCCCGCGGTAACCGAGCCGCCGGGACTGTTTATATAAAGCGCTATGTCCTTGTCGGGATCCTGAGATTCAAGGTGAAGAAGCTGCGCCACCACAAGCGACGCCGTAACGTCGTTCACCTCGTCGCTGAGGAAAACTATTCTGTCGTTGAGCAGGCGCGAATAAATATCGTAAGAACGTTCGCCCTTGCTCGTCTGTTCTATTACATAAGGTACGAGTGCCATAAAATATCTCCCTTCTGTGCCTGGTTCGGCGGAGAGTATCTTACTCCGCGTCGCCTTCGGTCTTTTCTTCTGTCTTTTCTTCGGTCTTTGCTTCGGCTTTCTTTGCCGTCGATTTTCTCGTTGTTTTCTTTACGGGCTCTGCTGCTTCCGCGCCTTCTTCGGATGCGGCTTCAGCCTTTTTTGCCGATTTCTTTGCGGCGGCTCTCTTTGTCTTTACCTCCGCGTTGCTGCGGATAAAGTCGAGAGCGGATGCAACGACAACGTCTGCCGCGATATCCTTTTCGCTTACGGCGGCTTTCACCTTTTCGAGTTCAAGACCGTATGCGTCTGCGATCTTCTTGTATTCGGCTTCGATCTTGTCCGCAACGGCTGTGATGTTTTCAAGCTTTGCAACCGTTTCGAGAGCAAGACGAATCTTTACGTTCTTTTCAGCCTGAGGACGAAGCTGCGCTTTGAGCGAGTCGATCGTCGCGCCGGTGTACTGCATAAACGTTTTCATATCTATGCCCTGATAACGCAGACGGTTTTCGTAATCGTGCAGACAGGCGTCGAGCTCGTTTTCAAACATAGCCTCGGGAATGTCCGCCTCAAGATTTTCGGAAAGCTCGTCAAGAAGCTGTTCGTCAGCCTTTGCGTCCTGAGCCTTCTTTGCGTTCTCTTCGAGTTTCGCCTTTATGTCAGCTTTGTATTCATCGAGCGTGTTGAATTCGGAAACGTCCTTTACGAATTCGTCGTCGAGCGCGGGAAGCTCGTCAAACTTGATTTCGTGAAGCTTGCACTTGAACGTAGCGGGCTTTCCGGCAAGAGTTGCTTCGTGATAATCCGTCGGGAAGGTAACCTCAACGTCGAATTCGTCGCCTATGTTGTGACCGCAGATCTGATCTTCAAAGCCGGGAATGAACTGTCCCGAGCCGAGCTTGAGGTGATATTTTTCAGCCTTGCCGCCTTCGAATGCCTTGCCGTCGACATAGCCGTCAAAATCGAACACAACGCAGTCGCCGTTCTGTGCGGGACGGTCGGTTACGTCTATTTCTCTTGCGTTTCTTTCACGCATCGACTGTATTTCGTGATCGACAGCCTCGTCGCTTACGGTCACGTTTTCTTTTTCGGCTTTGAGTCCCTTGTAAGCCTTGAGAGAACATTCGGGCTTTACAAATACCTTAACCGTGATGACAACACCGTCGTCGTCAATTGATTTTACGTCGTATTCGGGAGCCGAAACAACGTCGAGAGCGGTTTCTGCAAGCGCGTCCGAATAAGCCTTCGGAACGATTTCGTTGAGCGCGTCCTCATAGAAAACGCCCTTACCGTACATTTTTTCGATGATTGCTCTGGGAGCCTTGCCCTTGCGGAAGCCGGGAACGTTCATCTTTACCGCGTTCTTTTTGAACGCCGCGTCGACAGCCGCGTCAAATTCAGCGCGGTCTATCTGGATTTCCAGCTCTTTGCGGTTTTTTTCGGCATCGCCGACTTTTAACACTTTCATTATTTTTTCCTCCGATTTTATTATCTTTTGTCACTTGACATACAAAATTGATTATATCATTATCCGTCCGCAATGTCAACATTTTTTTGCAATTGCAAGCGGATCAAACATCAAATAATCCGCGGAAACAAGATAAAAATCAATATCCGCGTAGTTTATTTTCGCCGGAGCTTCGTAATTTCCGTGAATATGACCGTAATAGCAGCGTTCTATTCCGCCCCTGTAAAGCTCCATTATTATCTCGTCGCACATATAGCCCTTGAATATCGCCGGAAAGTGAAGAAACGCAATAATCTCTTTGCTTTCGCCGCGCTCCGCGGCGGCGTCGCGGAGCTTTTTCGCCGCGTCTATGCTCATTTTCAGCCTTACGACCTCCCGCGCGATTATCTTTTTGTTGTCTGCGCCGCGGGCAAGATTTTCCTTGTCGTCGCTGTACCATCCGCGCGATCCGCAGATTATGAAATCCTCCGTTTCGATTGCGTTGTTCTGAAGAAAGCTCATCGTTTCGTATCCGCACGCGACAAGAAAATCGTCAAGCTTCTTTTTTGTCTGCCAATAATAATCGTGATTGCCCTTGAGCATTATCTTTTTCCCGGGAAGCGCCTCGATAAAATCGAAATCCGCCTTTGCCTCGTCAAGCGTCATCGCCCACGATATATCTCCGGGAATGACAACCGTGTCCTCCGGCTTTATTTTCTTTTTCCAGTTTTCCTCTATCTTCTCGTCGTGACCGTTCCACCTCGTGCCGAAAATGTCCATCGGCTTTTTTACGGTGCGCGAAAGATGAAGATCTCCTATGGTGTAGAGCAAGGGCGATTGCCTCCCTTTTCAGTATTTTTTGAAATTTTTTGTTTTTTGAATTCCGGCCGGCATATTTCTTTCCGGTTCGGGCAAACTGTATTTGCCGATAAAAAGGCACAGATGTGATATGAAAGGATTTCCGGAGCTTTTCCGGATACGGAATATTACCGAATGGAATTTGAAAACAAAGATATCCTCGGCACAGACAAAGCCACCTGCAAAACCTGCAAAAAGAACGGCGGCGTTTCGTGCGACGTTACAAACTGTGTTTATCACGACGGCGACTGCACCTGCAAAGCCGACAGGATAAACGTCGGGCCCAGCTATGCCACAAGCTGCACGGACACCGTCTGCGCAACGTTCAGGCAGAAAAATATCTGAGTAAAATGCGGCAAAAGCCGCATTACATATATCTGCGGACAAATCTTTCCGCATTGTAAAAGAAAATATCCTGCGCCGTTTTTTCGCTCACTCCCGCGGAAAGAAGAGCCTCAAAAAGCCGCGGCATATCGGATACGTCCCTTATTCCCGCCGGCAAAGTCGCGCCGTCAAGATCGCCGCCTATGCATATGCTTTTTTCAAGCCCGATGTCAAGACAGTGCAGAATATGACGCACCGCGTCCGAAATATGCGCCGGCTTTGTATCGGAAATAAAAGCGTCCGCAAGGCAAACGCCTGTAATTCCGCCCGCTCCGGCGATTTTTTTCGCAAGATCGTCGGTTAAATTTCTGCGGTGCGAGGTTACGGCGCGGACGCCCGAATGGCTTGCTATCGCCGGAATTTTTCCGCTTTTGCAGATTTCAGTCGCTTCCTGTGCCATTCTGTCCGAGGCGTGCGAAAGATCTGCCGCCATTCCCAGCTCCGACAGTCTTTCCACAACCCTGCGCCCGAAATCCGTAAGACCGTTTTCGGTATCGTGCGCACCGCCGATGTCGCAGTCGCCCTTCCACACGAGCGTGAAAAACCTCGCGCCCGCAACATAAAGCGTATCGAGCCTTGAAATATCTTCGCAAAGCAGCCTGCCGCCCTCGATTCCGAGGAAAACGGGCTGTCTGCCCTCGGAAAAAGCCTTTGTCATATCGGCAGAGGTGCGACAAAAACAAAACTGCGGATTTTTCTCAAGCTCGCCCGTGAAATTATCGTAGATCTTGAAAAACTGCTCGTAGCATTCCTGCCCCGAAAGATCATTCTGCGACCAGATATCCGTTATCTGCGCGTATTTATCAAAGCCGCGCGTTTTTTCCGCCGTTATGTGCGTCTGTCCCGACGCAAGCGGCGTTTTTCTTTTGTAAAGCTCAAAGGGCGTGTCGCAGTGAAGGTCAAAGTAATTCATAGTATTCCCCCGAAAAATAAATATGTCAGACCGTCACGTTTTTTATATGCACGATTCCCTTTTCCGAAAGGGCGGGCGCGCCGTCTTCCTCTTTTATATATACTTCAATCACGTCTATTCTCGGTTTTTTTACGCATTTTGTTTCGTACAGATACTGCCTCGCGCAAAGCACCATATTTTCAAGCTTCTTTTTCGTCACCGCCGAAGCCGGACGTCCGAACCTGAGCGAAAATTCGGCGTCAGTTCTCGTCTTGACCTCGACAAAAAGAATTTCGCTTTCGTTTTCGCAGATTATATCGGTTTCTATGTGTCCGAAATGGACGTTTCTTCCCGTTATCGTATAGCCCTCTTTTTCAAGATATCCTGCGGCGATATCCTCGCCCGCCGAGCCGAATTTTCTTTTATTTTTCATTTTTCGCCCTGTCGACAAAGGAAAGAAAGCTCCTTCTGTGCTCCGGACACGGTCCGAGTCTTATCACGGCTTCCATATGCGCCTTTGTGGGATAACCCTTATGTACCGCAAAATTATATTCGGGATATTTTCTGTCAAGCTCAATGCACTGACGGTCACGCGTGACCTTTGCGATTATCGAAGCCGCCGCTATCGAAAAGCTTTTGGAATCTCCCTTTACAATCGTTTCAAGCGGAATGTCAAAGTCCTTTGCGCGATTTCCGTCTATAAGCGCGTAGTCTGCCTTCTGCGGAAGTCCGTCTATCGCGCGCTTCATCGCAAGCATGGTCGCGCCGAGAATGTTATATTCGTCTATTTCGGCGGGAGTTGCCCACGCCACCGACCATATCGTTTTTTCGGTTATTATCTCATAAAGAGCTTCGCGCTCCTTTTCGGAAAGCTTTTTGGAATCGTCAAGTCCGTCTATTATAAGTCCCTGCGGCATTATAACCGCTCCCGCAACGACGTTTCCCGCAAGCGGACCTCTGCCCGCTTCGTCCACGCCGCATATGTTTACAAAGCCTTTTTCTCTTGCGGCATTTTCAAATTCGTAGCTCGGCATTATTTTTTACCTCTCGGTCTTTCAAACGATATTCTTCCTATTTTTCCTCCGCGAAGCTCGTCGAGCAGCATCTTCGCCGTGCGCGAAAAATCAACCTCGCCCCCACGTACAAGAAAGCCTCTTTTTCTGCCTATCGCTTCAACCGTTTCCCAAGACTGCGTCTCCTCCGAAACAGCGTCCCCGCTTATGCCGTATCTCTGTATCAGAAGCTGCGGATATATTTCTTTCAGCCTTGCGCAAAGCACGGTGGCAAGCTCATCCGTATCCATTATGTCGTCCTTTATCGCGCCCGTGATTGCAAGATTTTCGCCGACTCTTCTCTCGTCGAACTTCGGCCAGAGCACTCCCGGCGTGTCGAGCAGGTCTATTCCTATCGACGTCGTTACCCACTGCTTGTTCAGCGTGACGCCCGGGCGATCCTCCACCTTTGCCTTTTTGTCCGCGGCAAGACGGTTTATAAGCGAGCTTTTGCCCACGTTCGGAATTCCCACTATCATCGCGCGAAGGTGACGTCCGTCCATACCCTTGTCCTGCCAGCTTTTCAGCTTTTCCGCGCAGAGTCTGCGCGCGGCTGGAGCGATCTCCGCTATTCCCTCGTTTGTTTTGCAGTCATAGAATATGGCGTTTTCTCCGTATTCGGCAAAATATCTTTTCCATTCCGCCGTAACCTCCGGATCCGCCTGCGCGCTTTTGCTCAGAAGCACAAGCCTCGGCTTTTGAGCGGTAAGTCTTTTTATCTCCGGATTTTCGGAGGAAGCCGGTATTCTGCTGTCGCGAACCTCTATCGTAAGATCCACCTGTTTTAAGTTTTCGGCAATCATACGGCGTGTCTTCGCCATATGTCCCGGAAACCACTGTATCTGTGTAGATGGCATTGTTTTTCAGCCGTCCTCTCTTTTCAGGTTTGCAGGATTTTATCCTGCCGATTTCACTGCTCCGAACGAGGAAAGCGGAAGCAGGCTGAACACCACCTTGCCCAGCACCTCGTTCTCGCGGACAAGCCCGACGTAAATGCTTCTGCTGTCGGACGATTCGTTTCTGTTGTCGCCCATCACGAACAGATACCCGTCGGGTATCGTCATATTTCCCGCTTCGTCCAGATATGAGCTGTAAACCGAATAATATTCTTCTTTGTCCATCGAAACGCCCGGAACGACTTTTACATAGTCCTCGTCCGTTACTTTTCCGTCAACGGTCACTTCCCACTTGTCGAAATCTATATGAAGCGTCTGTCCGCCCGTGGCTATGACTCTCTTCACAAGCGGACTTTCAAAATATCCGCCGTTCTGCTGAACCACCACAATATCGCCATGCTTCGGGGTGTAGAACATATCGCTCATTATAAGCACCTGCCCGTCGGACAGGGTATCGTTCATCGAATGACCGCGCACTGTCGCAATTCTCATTATAAACGAAAGCATTACGACAACTATCGTGACCGCCGCCGCGAAAACCTCTATCCAGTCGTAAATACCTTCTCTTCTTTTGTCCCGACGCTTAAGCTCGTCTTCGGGGCTTTCGCCGGTTATCGTTTCTTCGTTATTATCCATAATAATCCCTCCGAAAATTCATTTTTCCGTTTCGCTGAGAATCCCGTCCCCCGCGATCTCCGCCGATATCGTCATCGCGGCGCAAAGAACAAGCCTCGCTACCCAACCCATAGAATATATCGTGCTTATATCGCCCAGCGGCGACAGAATTATCGCCGCAACCGACACCGCGGCGTATATGCACTGCAACACAAACGTCGCCGTCACACGCTTTTTGAGCCGTTTTTTTACGGCACTTCCCTGTTTTCCTTCAAAGCCGTAATCGCCCTGCCAGCCGACGCATTTTTCTATCATTCCGAATTGAGCTTTTCTTATGACGGCAAATATCGCCACCGCTGTCGCAAGCGCAACCGTTTCCGCTATCGCGTAAGGAACAAACGCCGCGAAAAAGCCTTCGACCTCGTATGGATAAAGTCTTTCTCCGAATTTTCCTCCGTAGACAAAGCCGAGCACCATCGCCGCAACCGAAACCGCGGTGAATATTCCGCAAAGCCACAGCAGCTTTTTGCGGTATTCCGCAAAGAAATACCCTCCGAGCAAAACAGCCGCCGCCGCAAGAAGCCCGAAAGCGTATTCGGGTATATACGGAAGCGAATTTATCGGTATTCCGGCAAAAAATATCAGCGACGCCGCGTATATCGCGGAAAAACGCTTTGCGTATCTTTTTTTCCACAGCGAACCGTCCGGCGTTATCTCGGCATCATATTTTCCGAGGACGGCGTTCTCAAATTCCTTGTCGGAGCGAAGCTCATAAAAGCATTTCAGCACCGATACAAGCCACACTATGCCTATCACAAGCGAAAGCGCCGTGCAGATAACCGTCGCCGCGTTTATCACCGATTCGATATTTTCGCCGCTTCCTCCGGAAACTATATCCTGCTCTTTTTTCTCAAAAAACAGCGGCATCGAAAGCGGTATCACCGCCATGGCCGACCTTATGACAAAAAACATCGACGAAAGCGTTGCCGCTCCCGAAAAGGCTTCCTCGCTGCCCCTGTCAACAAGTCTTACGCGCAGATCGTCTGCGCCGACAAGCAGCTTTTTCATTGCGGGAATGATAAAAATACATTCCAGAAGCCACGCTGCAAACGCAAGCGAAAGCTTTGTATAATTGTCCGCGCCAAAAGAAAACACCATCGCAACGAGAGCAAAAAGTCCTGCCCACGCCGCCTTTTCAAAGCCTTTTTTCGCTTCCTCCAGATCGGGAGAAATATCTGCCATACGGCTTATTCCGTAAAGTATAAGCAATATACCGAAAACGTCCGGAAGAATATCGATTATGTTTATGCACGGATTGAACAGCATAACCGTCCCCGCCATAACAAATCCGAGTCTGCCGCGCTTTCTGCCGGAGCCCGTCATTTCTTTTCCTCCTTGTTTTTGCCCTTTTCGATTATGTCGAACGGCGTAGGAAGCTTATGCTTTTTGTCGGGCATATCTTCTTCGCCCTCAAGGCATATCCACCGGTAGCACGACAAAAGCAGAGCCAGCATATAGCATACGAAAAGCACCTCGGCTATATAGCCTATTCTCATAGTCCAGCTGAGCGCGCCGCTTATCGTTTCTCCCTCCGCCGTCGATGATATCTTATTTACCGCATAAGACCACGCGAGCCTTCCGCAAAGAACCATTATTACGGCGAGCGGAACAGCCGTCGCGCCTCTTACGCGGATTTTCAAAAGCCCCGTTTCCGCGGCTATTTTCGATATCGAAACCGCAAGGCTTATATCGAACGCCGCAAGAAAAACGGTGTATAAAAGCTGTAGCACCGTCACGACAGGCGATGCTCCGATCACCGAAAGCGTCAGAAGCAGCTGATATCCCCAGCACACAAGCGAAAATACAATGCCGAACGCCGAAAGCCGCTTTGTAAGGTCAAAGCACCGGCAGTATCTGCACGCGTGGGAAAAGCCCTCAAGCATTATCAGAAATCCTATAAAGTCCGGCGTTATATCAATGTTTCCTACCGTCGGGAACATAAAAAGCCAGCCTAAAAACATCCAACCGAAGCCCAAATTTTATCCTCCGTATCAGTTATCCGCGCCCGCGTTTCTTCCGCAGCACTGCTTGTATTTCTTTCCGCTTCCGCACGGACAGGGATCGTTTCTGCCTATTTTTTCAAAGCTCTTTTTGACAACGGGCTGACGTTTTTCCGCCTTGCCGCCGAGATTTTTCAGCTCCGCCTGCTTCTGAGCGGCGGCGGCTTTTGCCTTCGCCTCCTGAACGGGCGAAGCAAAAAGCAGAAATCTTACCGTTTCTTCGCGGATTTTTTCTATCATTTCGTCGAACATTTCACTGCCCGCTATGCGATATTCCGTTATCGGATTGCGCTGTGCCAGCGACGAAAGTCCGACTCCGTCACGGAGATCGTCCATAGCGTCAAGATGTTCTCTCCACGCTCTGTCTACCGCCGTAAGGAGTGCAAAACGCATAAGGTCGCCTATCCTGTCTCCGAATATTGTTTTCTGCGCCTCATATATGCGGTTTATGCGGTCGCAAAGACGGGTTTCAAGCTCCTCGCGGCTTATATCGCCGTTTTCATACGAAAGCTCTTCCTTTGAAAGCAGCCAGAAAAGACGTTCCTTTACCGCGCCCATATCGAGCCCACCGTCCGCCGTGCAGATATCGAGCGCCGAAGGAACAACGCTTTTCAGCATATCGTTTATCGTTCCGCTTATGTCCTCTCCGTCGAGAACCTCTCTGCGCTGCTTGTAAATGACCGTCCTCTGCTGATTCATAACGTCATCGTATTCAAGAACGGTCTTTCTTCTGTTGAAGTTTTCGCCTTCAAGACGCTTCTGCGACGATTCTATCGTGTTTGAAATTATCTTTGCTTCTATCGGCTCGTCCTCCGGAAGTCCGAGTCTTTCCACAATGCCGACAACCCTCTCCGAGCCGAAAAGACGCATAAGATCGTCTTCGAGCGAAAGGAAAAATCTGCTCTCGCCGGGATCGCCCTGACGTCCGGAACGACCGCGCAGCTGATTGTCTATACGGCGGCTTTCGTGTCTTTCCGTGCCGAGAATAAAAAGTCCGCCCGCTTCTCTTACCCTGTCCGCCTCGGGCGCCGTCTCGGCTCTGAACCTGTCAAGCGAGCTTCTGTAAAGCTCTCTCGCCCCGCGGATCGTATCGTCTATATTTTCGCTCATTCCCGTGGCAAGCGATATCTGTTCTTCGTCGTAGCCGGCTTTTTTAAGCTCGTTTTTCGCAAGAAATTCCGCGTTGCCGCCGAGCATTATATCCGTACCGCGTCCCGCCATGTTCGTCGATATCGTCACCGCGCCGAATTTGCCCGCCTGAGCGACTATCTCCGCCTCGCGCTGATGCTGCTTTGCGTTCAGCACGTTATGCTGTATGCCCTCCTTTTTGAGAAGCGCCGAAAGATATTCGGATTTTTCCACCGAAACCGTGCCGACAAGCACCGGCTGACCTTTTTCGTGACATTTTCTTATCTGGTTTATTATCGCGCGGTATTTTCCGGCGGTGTTTTTATATACAACGTCGTTGCGGTCAATTCTTATCATCGGCTTGTTTGTCGGAACCTCGACAACGTCAAGACCGTAGATTTCACGGAATTCGTTTTCCTCGGTGAGCGCCGTTCCCGTCATACCCGAAAGCTTTGAATAAAGACGGAAAAGATTCTGATACGTTATCGTCGCAAGCGTCTGATTTTCATTCTGAATATCGACGCGCTCCTTTGCTTCTATCGCCTGATGCAGACCGTTTGAAAAGCGTTTGCCGGGCATTATTCTTCCCGTAAACGAATCGACTATAAGCACCTTGCCCTCGGCAACGACGTAATCGACGTCGCGCTTCATAACGCCGTGAGCGTGAAGCGCCTCGTTTATATAGTGATAAAGCGAATTGTTTTCGGGATCGGAAAGGTTTTCTATACCGAAGAAAGCCTCCGCCTTTGCGACGCCTCTCGACGTAAGGGTTGCTCTTTTGCCCTTTTCGTCAACGATGTAATCCTCCGTCACGTCCTCGTTGTCGCTCTTGGTGTCCATTTCCTTTACCACCTTTGCGCGCAGACGGCGGACAAAGGCGTCCGCTTTTTTATACATATCGTCCGACTTTTCGCCCTGCCCCGATATGATAAGCGGCGTTCTCGCCTCGTCTATCAGTATGGAGTCCACCTCGTCCACTATGGCAAAATGCAGCTCGCGCTGGACAAGTCCGTCGTGGGTTTTCGCCATATTGTCACGAAGATAGTCAAAGCCTATTTCCGTGTTTGTTCCGTACGTTATATCTGCGGCGTAGGCTTTCTTTTTCTCTTCGGTGCTCTGCGCCTGAAGAACAAGCCCCGTCGTCAGACCGAGAAAGCCGTAAACCTTTCCCATTTCCTCGCTGTCGCGGCGGGCAAGATATTCGTTTACCGTGACGATGTGAACGCCCTTGCCCGTGAGCGCGTTCAGATAAGCCGGCATGGTTGCGACAAGCGTTTTTCCTTCGCCCGTTTTCATCTCGGCTATTCTGCCCTGATGCAGAATTATTCCGCCGAGCAGCTGAACTCTGTACGGCTTTTTGCCTATGGCGCGCGCGGCGGCTTCTCTTACCGCGGCGAACGCTTCCGGCAGGATATCGTCAAGGGTTTCCCCCGCGGAAAGTCTTTGCCTGAAGGTATCCGTCATCGCGCGAAGCTCGCCGTCGCTCATATTTTCATATTTTCCGGAAAGCAAGTCCGTTTTATCGACAATCGGCATAAGCTTTTTTATCTGACGTTCGCTGTATGTTCCGAAAATTTTATCAACAATCGACATTATAAATACTCCTCTCAGAGATGTTTTTGATTTCAAAGCCACTTCGGCAATCTAATTCAGATTATATTATACTATATATTTTCCTTGATTGCCATAATAAATTGTTAAAAAACTCAAAACTTTGCCTTTCCGGCGGCACTTTTTTCTTCCGATGACGGAGAGCTTCACGATTTTTTCAAAAAATACGAACTTTTGTTCGTTTTACTGTTTACAAAACGCCGGAAATGTGGTATAATAAAGACGCGGCAAAAAAAGCCGCTTTGCGCGTAACATCCCTTACCGAAAAAAGATTTTCACGCGCAACGGGGAATACAAAGCGAAAGCGGGTGATCCCCTCTGGGAGATTGCATCTCCGAAAATTCACATGGTATTTCTTCCTCGCAGGGAGAACGCATAGTCAAGATAGAAGAGCGTGAAAAGATCAACTCGCACAGAATAGACAAGCTCGAAGCTCTTGCGAATGCGATAAACAGTCAGAATGAAAACATAGCGCGTCTTGTCGTTCAGCTTGAGGAAGCAAACCGAAGGCTCGAAAATCAGGACGAAAGACTTTGCGATATAGAAAGGCAACCGCTGCGACGCTTTTCGTCGCTTCTGAAAGCCGTTGTGTCCGCCGTTGCGGGCGCGGCTGCGGGAGCGCTGATAAGTCTGCTTTTACAATAATCACGGAAAGGAGTGCGCTCCGCCGTGAATATCGGCGGAGTCTTTGCAATGCTTGAATTTTTATCCGGATACGCACCTGTTATAATAACCGTCGCGGCTGTTGCGGCGCTTGTTATAATACTTGCCAGAAAGGGCATGAAAAGAGAGGCGAAAGCCATCGTGCTTTCGCTTGTAGCCGCTGCCGAGCAGCGTTTCGGCGGCGGAACGGGAGAAATAAAATATTCGGCTGTGGCAGCCGCTCTGTACGGGCGACTGCCGTCGGCGGCAAGAATACTGCTCGACGAAAAAACAATATCGCGCCTTATAGAAGACGCGGTACGGAAGCTGAAAAAATACCTTTCCCCCGAAAACGATGCCGCAGGCACGGAGGACGGCGTATAACTGTTACGAAAAAACGGCGCAATGCGCCGTTTTTTCGTTTTTATGCGTCTTTTTTCCGTATGTCCGAAAGTCGTAATCTGTCATATTATAAAGCGGGAGGTGATATCTTTTCCGTGAAAAACAAAATCAAGGCAGTCAAATTCGGCGGAAGCTCCCTTTGCGACGCCCGCGGTATAGACAACGCCGCAAAAATAGTGCAATCGGACGACGCAAGAAGATATATAGCCGTAAGCGCGCCGGGAAAACGCTTTCCGGACGACGAAAAAATAACCGATATGCTGTATCGCGCATTCACGTCCGACGGGGATGAATTTTGCAGGATACTTGAAAAAATAAAAGCCCGCTTCGACGGAATAATATCGGAGCTTTCACTGCCGATATCGCTCGATTGTGAATTTTCCGAGCTTGTATACGGCAGAAAAAATTATTTCGGCAGAGATTATTTTGCCTCGCGCGGAGAATATTTCTGCGCAAAAATATTTTCGGCGTATCTCGGGTTCGATTTCATAGACGCGGCGCGGTGCATATGCTTCGGCGAGGACGGCGCGTTTCTGCCGGAGCTTACAAAGCTCCGCACGGCAGCAGAGCTTTCCGGCTCGGCTCACGCCGTCGTTCCGGGCTTTTACGGCAGTATGCCGGGCGGAACGCTCAGAACCTTCGAGCGCGGCGGCTCGGATATAACGGGCGCCGTGCTTGCCTCCGCCGCGGGCTGCGACGAATACGAAAACTGGACTGATGTAACGGGATTTATGTCTGCCGATCCGAAAACGGTTGACAATCCGAAAACTATAAGTATAATAACATATAAAGAGCTTCGCCGCCTTTCGTTTATGGGCGCGGAGGTGCTTCACGAAGATTCCGTCATTCCGCTTATGAGCGACAGAATTCCCGTGATAATAAAAAACACTCTCGATCCCGACGCGCCTGGAACGCGCGTGGTCGCCGTCCGCGACAAAAAAAGCGACGGCATATGCGGTATAGCCGGAAAAAGGGGCTTTTGTACTCTGCGGATATGCAAAACCAAAATCGGAGCGACCGCGGCGGATGCGACGGGCATTCTTCGCGTGCTGTCGCAGAGAAAAATCCCGCCCGTCAGCATTTCCTACGGCATAGACTGCATAGCCCTCACGCTTCGGAAATCGGATATCGTCGGCAGAGAGGATTATATCCGCAGCGAAATATGCGCCTGCACGGAACCCGCAAGCGTGACAAAAGGTTCGGACTGCGCGCTTATAGCGATAGTCGGCGCCGATCCGCTGTGCCGCCTTCCCGATATTTTTTCCGCGCTCGACAAAGAAAAAATCGCCGTCATATCGGCGGACGCAGGCTCGGGCGACGGCGGAATTACCATAGGCGTGCAGGAAGACAGCCTCGACCGCGCGATAAAAGCTCTTTATGCAAAACTTATAAAATGAGGAATGTAAAAATGAAAAACGAACGTCTGTTTGCAATGGTAAAGCTTGCAATGCTTGTGGCATTGCTTATGATATTCTGCTTCACTCCGATAGGCTTTCTGAAAATAGGCATAGTCGAAATAACCTTCAATATGATACCGATTGTCATAGGCGCGATAGTTATAGGTCCGGTCGCGGGCGCGCTTCTCGGCGCGCTGTTCGGCGCGGCAAGCTTCTGGCAGTGCTTCGGACAAAGCTCGTTCGGAATGCTCCTTTTCGGAGTAAATCCGTTTTTCACGGCGGTTATCTGCTTTGTGCCGAGAATCCTTGCCGGACTTCTTCCGGCGCTTATCTTCCGCGCAATGACACGAAAAAAGGACAGCATCGCCGCATATTTTGTCGCCGCGGCTGTCGGCTCGCTTACAAACACCGTCCTTTTTGTCGGCGGATTCTGCCTGCTTTTCAAAGACACAATGCTAGGTATGGCAAGCGATAACGGTCTTTCTCCGCTTGCGTTCATAGCAACCGCTTTTCTTCTCAACGCCGCGGTGGAGCTTGTTGCAAACACGGCGATAGCCACCGCCGTTTCAAAGGCGGTGACAAAAGCCGAAAAGTCAAAATCAAAGGAATATACGAAATAAAGTCGGCGCGCGGCACACGCCCCGACCTCTGATTTTTCTCCGAAAAAAAGCCTCTTACGAGAGGCTTTTTTCTCTTATCAGCTCCGAAACCGTTACAAATTCGTAGCCCTCCGAAACAAGATACGGCAAAAGAATTTTCAGGGCGTCAAGGGTGTGTGCGCCGTCGCGCGTGAAATCGTGAAAAAGAATTATGCTTCCGTCGCGCACGTTTTTCTTTACGTTAGCCACTATTTCGTCGGTTTCTGAAAGCGCCCAGTCGCGCGTATCGACGTTCCATAAAACAACGTCGCATCCGCAGGCGCGCGCAAGCTCGACGGTGGACGAAGAATACGAGCCCTCGGGCGGACGGAAAAGCACGGGCGATTTTCCCGTTATGCTTTTTATCATATCGGAAGCCTCCGTTATTTCGCACTTTCCTTCGCCGTCCTTGCATTTTCTCATAGCCTTGTGGTGATAGGTATGATTGCCTATTTCGTGTCCCTCCGCCGCCTCGCGCATTATGATATCGGGATAATATTTTGCGTTTTCGCCCACGACAAAAAACGTGGCGCGAGCCGAATATTCGGCAAGAAGATCGAGTATTTCCGGCGTTTTTTTCGGATGAGGGCCGTCGTCAAAGGTTACGGCAATACGTTTTCCGCAGCCGTCCGCTCCCGAATATATGACGTTTCCGGAGGCGTCCGCCCGAATATACGCCGCCGTAAAAACAAACGCAAACAAAACGCAGAAAATCCGTCTGAACAGATTTTTCATAATTATAGATCCGTTTCTTCCGATGAAAACAGCTCGTCGAGCGTGCCGAAGCGATAGCCGTCGTTTTCAAGCGCCGTAAGAAGCCCGTCAAGAATATCGGCGTTCGTTTTTGACGTTGGATGAAGAAGTATCACCGCGCCGTTATGAATATTGTCCAGAATAAGCTTTTTTGCCTTTTCCGGTTCGGGCTGACGGTCGTTGTCCCAATCGGCATAGGCAAGACTCCACAGCACCGTTTTGTATCCGAGCTCCTGCGCCCACCTGAGATTTTCCTCGGAAAATCTGCCCTCGGGCGGACGGTAATATTTTTTCACCGTCACGCCCGTCCTCTCCGATACGGTGCTTTCCAGCTTTTCAAGCTCCGAAGCGAATTCTTCCCTTGAAAGCTTTGTCATATCCTTGTGCCGCGCCGTATGATTGCACACGAAATGTCCTTCGCTTTCCATTCTTTTTACAAGCTCGCCGTTGCGCTTTGCAAGATTGTCAAGTATAAAAAACGCGCCCTTTGCGTTATGCTCTCCGAGCGTGTCGAGAATTCTCTCAACGTTTCCGTTTTCGTAGCCTGCGTCAAAGGTAAGATAAACCACCTTGTCGTCGGGATTTTTTCCTATATACGCGCCGTCGTATTTTTCAATGAACGCCATATTGCTTTCGGCGCTCGGGCGGATATGATCCTTACAGCGCCGACAATACCAGCTGAAAGAATTTCCCGCGCAAACGGCAATCGCGCCCGAAAAACAGGTGATTGCCGCAATCGTCGCGCAAAGAAAAGCTTTTATATTTCTTTTCATAAATATTTTTCTCCTTTCGGTTTTTACAACCTTAATTTCCGCAGAAAAAAGCGGTTTAATACCTGAAATTTATTCCTTTGCGGCAAAAGTTTGCTCCGCTATTGAAAAAATCAAAGCAAAGTCTTATAATAAAATAAAAATCGGTTTCCGAAAGAAGTGATTGCATTTGATAAATATAGTTCTTGTTGAGCCCGAAATTCCGCAGAACACGGGGAACATCGCGCGCACCTGTTCCGCGACGGGAGCGTCGCTGCACCTTGTAAAGCCGCTCGGCTTTGAAATAGACGACAGAAAAATGAAGCGCGCCGGACTCGATTACTGGGACGAGCTTGACATTCATTATTATGAAAATCTTGATGAATTTATGGCAATACACGGCAATGACGAGCTTTGGTATTTTTCGACTAAATCGTCGGGAAATTATTGCGATATTGCATATGGCGAGGACGTTTATCTTGTCTTCGGCAAAGAAACAAAGGGCTTGCCCGAAGAGCTTTTGTGCGCCCACCCCGAAAGATGCGTAAGAATTCCGATGCGTGAAAACAAGCGCAGTCTTAACCTTTCAAACAGCGTTGCGATAGGAGTTTACGAGGTTCTGCGCCGGAAAAATTTTGCAGGTCTTGTTTCGGACGGCAAGCGCATTTCTCAGCTTACGGAAAAGGCAAAACAGCCGCAGTGAAAGGAATTTTTTATGGAAATAAAGCATAAAAGCATCCGCCGCGAGCCTTGGGCAAGCCTTCTGAAAAGGACGCAGGTGTTCTTTTCCGCCGAAGACGGAAGCGCGGTGTCGCTTCTGCGGTTTGACAGGCTTTCTTCGCCGATAATCCGCGACTACGGCGACGGACTTTCCGGCACTGTCGCAGATGATGGCGGATATTGGCTTCAGCTCGCCCGCGACGGCGATAATTATTGGTACACCGCTTATTTTGATCCGAGCGGAGAATTCCGTCAGGTATATATCGACATAACGGGCGGAAACGATTGCAGAAGCGCGGAAACCGCCTGCTTTGACGATCTCTTCTCCGATATTGTTTATACGGCGGAGGGCAGAATTTATATTTTCGACGAAGATGAGCTTTTTTCGGCGCTTTCCGAGGGCGTTATAAACAAAACCGTATTTGAAAAAGTAAAAAGGCTGATGACGGAAAAGGTCGCTTTTCTTGAAACCGACGGAGAAAAGCTCAAAGCACAGCTTATTTCTCTTTTCGATAAAGCGGTAAATATGCTTTAACTCAAAAAAGTCCCGCCGTGTCGGGACTTTTTTAGTTATTTCTTTTCTTTTTTCACATTTGCAAGAGGATTCGCGCTTACGGCTTCCTCAAGCGCCTTGTTGCTGACGTGGGTGTATATCTGCGTGGTGTTCAGCTGCTCGTGACCGAGTATTTCCTTCAGCGCAAGCACATCGACACCGCCGTCGCGATACATAAGCGTAGCCGCCGTATGACGCAGCTTATGCGTTGAATAATGCTTGTTTTTCAGCCCCGCCTCACCGAGATATTTATAAACAAGCCATTGTACCGTCTTTACGCTTATCCTTTTGTGCAGGCGCGAAAGAAACAGCGCGTTTTTGTCCTTTATCTCATTGTTTGTGCCGGTGCGCACAGGAAGATAATCCTTTATCGCGGTGCGACAGGCGTCGTTAAGATAAACTATCCGTTCCTTGTTGCCTTTTCCCACAACGCGAAGCGATCTCATTTGCGGATCTATATCCGTAAGATTTATTCCCACAAGCTCGGAAAGTCGCATTCCGCAGTTGAGAAAAAGCGTAAGTATGCAGTAATCGCGTTCCTTTGTATTTGAATTTTCGTCGGCATAAACGCTGTCAAGAAGCGATATGCTTTCTTCGAGCGAAAGAAATTTCGGCAGCGATTTTTTTATCTTCGGCGATTCTATGTCCGCCGCGGGATTTTTATCTGTTATTCTTTCAACCGCCGTTATGTATTTGAAATACGCCTTTATCGAAGAAAGCTTGCGGCTTCTTGCCGAAGCTCCGCAGCCGCGCTCCGACGCAAGATACGCCATAAATTCAAGTATGTCAAGCGTTTTTATTTTCTTTGAAAATTCCTCGTCCACGCAGGATATATCTATCTGCTCGAATTCGTCGCTCTGCGTGGAAATTCCGTTTTCTTTCGCTATAAGATATCTGAAAAACAGCCTCAGATCGAGATGATATTCGTCAACCGTTTTTTTCGATCGCCCCTGTATTACAAGCTTATAGCGCAGAAATCTTTCTATAAGAGGCGAGGTTTCGTCCGGACTTCTTTCCGCCATTTTGCGCTTTCCTCCTTCCGCGCGTGATATCCGCTACGATAAAATTATATCACCAAAAAAGAAAAATGTAAACTTTCACCGAAAAAATATTATTTATTATTGAAGAACCGCGAAATAACAGCTATAATATTAAAAAAGACGTTCCGGAAGGATACAAAATGGAAAACAAAAGCTTTATAAAAAATATAGGCGGCGATGTCTGGAAGCTGATACAGACACACATCGTTATGATGATTTTCGGCGTGATGGTATATCTTCCCGTCGGTGTGGAAAATGAAAGCAGAAAAGCACTTACCCTTATTTTCAGCATCTGCACGATAATTTTTTATTACTATCTGATAGATTTGTATATGTGGGATATCGGCGCAAAGGACGCTATATGCGCTAAGGGCGCGGGCGAAAAGCCGAACCTTCTGAAAGGCTATGTCACGGGACTTTTTGCGGCTGTTCCCGATTTTATCCTCGGACTTGCGTTTTTTATCATCAATCATTACCGCGAATACAGCGACGGACTTGCCGCCGCAAACGGAGTTTTTGCCCTGATCACGCAGACGTGGGAAGGAATGTTTATGGGCGTAAAAATGGCGCTTATCGGCACGAGCGGCGGAGCGTGGTTTTATCTTATCACGCCGTTTGCCGCCGCCGCGTTTGCGGGCTTTTCATACTTCTGCGGAACAAAGGAATTTACGCTTATTCCCCGCCCGAAAAAGTAATTTCTCCGCAACATATTTCTTCTTCTCCGCGCATAAAATCAAAGCATAAACGATTTTTACCGGAGGACATATTTTGACAGGATACGGTATTAAAAAATCCGCGTTTTTCGCTTCGTGCTTTCTGCTTGTTTCGGCGATTCTCATAGCGACATCCGTAATATCGGCAAAAATTTTCATATCCGAAGCCGAAAGCGCCGGAGCTTTTGCAAAGACTTCCGCTCTGCCCGTTATAATAATCGACGCCGGACACGGCGGCAGGGACGGCGGCGCTTCCGCAGACGACGGCACGCTTGAAAAAACGCTTAATCTTTCCGTTTCAAAAAAGCTGCAAAGCCTTTTTGAAAACGCCGGCTATACCGTCGTAATGACGCGCACGGAGGATATCGCTCTCGGCAGCGAAGCCTCGCCTCACAAAAAGCTCGACGATCTGAAAGCGCGTACCGAAACGGCAAAAAAATATGAAAACGCAATATTCATAAGCATACATATGAATAAATTCCCCGTTGCGAAATATTCGGGGCTTGCCGTCTATTATTCAAAAAACACGGAAAATTCAAAGGCGCTCGCAATATCCGTAAAGGATACCGTCCGCAATTATCTTCAGAAAAACAACGAACGCGAGGTAAAATCTGCCGGCAGTGAAATATACGTTCTTAACAACGCTCCCTGCACGGCAATACTTGTGGAGTGCGGATTTCTTTCAAATCCAGAAGAATGTGCGCTTCTGAAAACCGATTCGTATCAGCAAAAGACAGCGGCGTGTATTTATGCCGCCGCAGTAAATTACATTTGTAAAACGACAAACACGGAGGAAGTCAGATGAAAACTCAGAAAACCGTTTATGTATGTTCCGAATGCGACTATCAGAGCGCAAAATGGCTCGGTCGCTGTCCCTCCTGCGGAGCGTGGAACACAATGACGGAGGAAACGTACACCTCGCCCGAGCCCGAGCTGAGAAAAGGCGCGGGAAGACAGAATATTCTCGTCCGCGCGGGCACGGAAAGCGAGCCCGTACTGCTGGGCGACGGCAACATTCCGGAATATATGCGGTCCTCCACCGGCACGGGCGAGTTTGACAGAGTTCTCGGCGGAGGTCTTGTCTGCGGTTCGGTCATTCTGCTTTCGGGCGAGCCCGGAATAGGAAAGTCCACCTTGCTTTTGCAGATATGCGCCGCAATGTCAAAGGAAAAAAACGTGCTTTATGTTTCGGGAGAAGAATCCGCCGCGCAGATATCAATGCGTGCAAAACGGCTCGGTATAAAAAGCAAAAGCGTTTATCTCCTTACGGAAACAAACGTTGAAAAAATACTTGAAAGCGCAAAAAAGCTTTCTCCCGACATTATAGTTGTGGATTCGATACAGACTATATATCACACGGAAAGCACAACTATCCCGGGCAGCGTCACGCAGATACGCGAATGTGCTTCGATGTTTATAAATACGGCAAAGACGGCAGGCACATCGGTCATTCTCGTGGGGCACGTCACAAAGGAAGGCAGCATAGCCGGACCAAAAGTGCTTGAACATATGGTCGATACGGTTCTGTATTTTGAGGGCGAGCGACGTCAGAACTGCCGTCTTGTCCGCGCGATAAAAAACCGTTTCGGCTCGACAAACGAAATAGGCGTTTTTGAAATGACGGACGAAGGTCTGCGAGAGGTGGATAACCCCTCCGCAATGCTTCTTTCCGACCGTCCGCAGAATGTTTCGGGCAACTGCGCCGTATGCGTTGTCGAAGGCACGCGCCCGATAGTTGCGGAAATTCAGGCGCTGGCGACAAACACCGTTTTCCCTGCGCCGAGAAGAACCTCAAACGGTATAGATTACAATCGTGCGGCGCTGATTCTTGCCGTGCTTGAAAAGCGGCTCGGACTGCGTTTTTCTTCCGTAGACGTTTATCTCAACGTTATCGGCGGCATCAGAATAGACGAAACCGCGTCCGACGTCGGCGTTGCGCTTGCGCTCATTTCCTCCGTGCGCGACATTCCCGTTCCGGACGAGCTTCTCTGCATAGGCGAGCTCGGGCTTTCAGGCGAGGTCCGCGCCGTATCGCATATAGAAAGCAGAGTTTCCGAAGCGGCAAGGCTCGGCTTTACAAAAATAGTTCTGCCGTCACGCTCGGCAAAATCCGTGCGTAAAATCCCCGAAAACGTTTCGCTTATCCCCATAAAAAGCATTTTCGACGTACTCCCCTTACTGAAATAACCTACTTTTCTTCTCGAAGAAAAGCAGGCACCTTCTTTTCTTTGGAAAAGAAAAGAAGGCAAAAGAAACTTTGGTTATTGAAGACGATATACAGATTTCTCAGCACCTGCACAGACAGAGCTTGTTGAAAAAGCAAAAGAAACTTCGGTTATCGGGAACGATATACAGATTTCTCAGCACCTGCACAGACAGAGCTTGTTGAAAAGCAAAAGAAACTTTGTAAATTGCTTTTTAGCTTCGCCAAGAGGGGTATGAATTTGCAGTTCTCGCCTTTGAGCGAGATTTTTTATCCGTTCTTCCTTTCGGATTATTCCGAAAAAATTACTCTTAATTAAAAAACGCCCCACGGGGCGTTTTTTTACATATCCATAACTATGGGAAGAATCATCGGGCGACGTTTTGTCTGCTGATAGATATATTTTGAAAGGTCGTCCTTTATTTTTCCTCTTATCTGCGGAAAATCGCAGTTTTTATGATCGAGGCAATCATACACCGAGCCGCGCACGACCTCTTTTATCTGTTCTATAAGCTCTGCCGAATCTTTTTCGTATACAAAGCCTCTCGATACGACCTCCGGCCCCGAAACAAGATCTCTGATATCAAAATCTATCGCTACGGAAACGACTATAAGTCCGTCCTGGGAAAGATGACGTCTGTCGCTGAGAACAACGTTGCCGACATCGCCCACGCCGCTGCCGTCCACCATAATGATGCCGCTCGGAACCGTGCCCGAAAATCTTGCGCCGGCTGAGTCTATTTCAAGCACTCTGCCCACATCCATAACGAAAATATTGTCGGGCGACATACCCATCTGCTCGGCAAGCTCCTTATGATGATAAAGATGACGCGCCTCGCCGTGTATCGGGACAAAATACTGCGGTTTAACAAGCGCATGGAAGATTTTTATCTCCTCGGCGCAGGCGTGACCTGAAACGTGTACCTCGGCTATGGCGTCGTTCAAAACAGTCACTCCTCTGCGGAAAAGCTCGTTTATGATATTTCCCACAAGCTTTTCGTTTCCGGGAATTGCGGAAGCGGAAATTATCACAAGGTCGGACGGGCCGAGCTCTATTTTGTCGTGCATACCGAATGTCATTCTGTAAAGCGCCGACATCGGCTCGCCCTGACTTCCGGTCGATACTATCGTTGTTTTTTCCGGCGGATATTTTTTGATATCCGCTATATCCACAAGCACGCCTTCCGGAAAATTCATATATCCGAGCTCTACCGCCGCACCGACGACGTTTATCATACTTCTGCCGGTTATGGCTACTTTCCTTCCGTGCTTGTGCGCGATATCTATCACCTGCTGAACGCGGTGAACGTTTGACGAAAACGTAGAAATTATTATACGTTTGTCCTTATATTCGTCAAAGAAACGCACAAGCGACTGTCCGACCTTCTTTTCCGAAGGAGTAAAGCCGGGACGTTCGACGTTCGTCGATTCGCACATAAGCAGCTTTACGCCCTCCTTACCGATTTCTCCGAGACGCGTAAGATCGGTCATTTCGCCGTCAACGGGGGTTGCGTCTATTTTGAAGTCGCCGGAATGAACTATCGTTCCGACGGGGGTTTTCACCGCGACGCATACGGCGCCAGCAATCGAATGATTTACATGAATGAATTCGACATCGAATATGCCGAGCTTTATTCTTTCTCCTGCCGAAACGCAATGCATTTCGGGCTTGAAATCGAAATGGAATTCCTTGAATTTGTTTTCGAGAATTCCGAGCGTAAGTCTTGTGCCGTAAATCGGCACGTTTATTTTCTGAAGAAGATACGGCACTCCGCCTATATGATCCTCGTGACCGTGAGTAAGTATCACGCCCTTGATTTTTTCCTTGTTGTTCACAAGATAAGTTACATCCGGCACGACGAGATCCACCCCGAGCATATCGTCGCTGGGAAAGCCAAGACCGCAGTCTATAACTATAATGTTGTCGCTGTATTCAAACACGGTAAGATTTTTTGCTATCTCGCCGAGTCCGCCAAGCGCAAATACCTTCAGCTTTTTTAATTTTGTTTTTGCCATAACGCACCAAAACCCGTCTTAAAAACGGGATCCTTTCAAATAATAATTATGTAATCCGGACAAAAAAGTCAACGTCCGCCGCCGAAAAACGAAAAAGTCCTCTTCACGATCCCGTCTTTGAGCGGAAATATTAAAATAGAGTTTCCTTTTGTCTTGCCGCCGCCGACCGGCTCGACGCAGGGAAAAAATATATATAAATAAAATTACATTACGAAAATAAACAAGCCCTTCGGGCTATCGCATATTATTATAGCACAACAAAGAACATCAGGCAATAGTTTTTTTGAAAAAAAGAGCTTGTATTTTTCATTTTGCCCCGAAATTATCACACAGAGCCGTTTTTTGCATAAAAAATATTTTGGGGGCAAATAATCTCACCGATAT
Organism: uncultured Eubacteriales bacterium; assembly: GCA_963614875.1. Classification (GTDB taxonomy): domain Bacteria; phylum Bacillota; class Clostridia; order Oscillospirales; family CAG-272; genus CAG-841. Next base: position 29,411 of record CAVEFC010000014.1, read on the forward strand.
AAAAATTCGGGAGAAATTATTGAAATGATAACAAGAGCTTATAAAAAAAATATGGTGATTGTCCGCAATATCGAAAGCGACACGGTGGAGGAAGCGTATCTTTTCATACGGGAGGACGCGCCGGTGCCCGACGAAAGCGAGCTTGTCAGCGAAGCGAAAAGAATAATCCGCGCGTGTACTGGCGCAGGCAAAAAAGGGCTGAGGCTTCCTCCGGCTGTTTTCTGGTTTTCGCTCGGAGTGACGTTTGCGCTTCTGTTTGCGTCTGCGGCGTATTATTTTCTGCTCTGACATTTTTATTCGCCGCCGTGCCGCGCTCTGCATATTATAAAAGCAGAGGAAGAAATTTTCTTCTTCTCAATTATAAAAACAAGGGCGTGAAAACTATGGAAAAACGCGTCATTACGATACCGTCGCCGACCGCGGCGACAAAAGCGGCACGACTGCTTATAAAAAACGGCGTGAGGGCAAGGTCGGTAAGGCTCAGTCCCGAAAAAAACAGGCGCGGATGCACATCCGGCGTTGAGGTGGACGAAAAAGAGCTTGACACCGCACGGCTGATACTGAAAAGATACGGAATAGAATATTCCGGCACGGCAACGCTTTGAATGTCCGGAGAAAACCGTATGATATATCTTGATAACGCCGCAACAACCTATCCGAAGCCTTTGTCTGTGGTTCGGGCAATGACAAAATGCATAAAGGAATACTGCGGAAATCCCGGCAGAAGCGCGCATCCTCTCGCGCTCAGGTCGGCGGAAGCCATATTTGACGTGCGAAGCGAAATATGCGCGCTTTTCGGCGCTGGCAGGCAGGAAAACGTAATATTCTGTCATAACGCCACCCACGCGATAAACAAAGTCCTTTCGGGACTTATCCGATCGGGCGACGGGATTATAACGACAAATCTTGAGCATAACAGCGTCCGCCGTCCCGTAGCGGCGCTCTGCGCTCTGCGCGGCGCAAGCTACGACGTTGTGAACGCGCTCCTGCCGGAAGATGAGCTTATAGCGGAAATCGAATCGAAAATAACGCCGAAGACGAGGATAGTCGCGACGCTTCACGCGTCGAATGTCTGCTCCGCCGTGCTTCCCGTCCGCAGAATAGGCGAGCTTTGCGGAAAACACGGACTTATATATGTTCTTGACGCTTCGCAGAGCGCGGGAATATACGATATAAATATCCGGCGCGACGGGGTAACAGTCCTTTGCGCGCCAGGGCATAAGGGACTTTTCGGCCCGCAGGGTACGGGCTTTGCCGTATTCTGCGACGATTTTGATTTTTCTCTGCTTTCTCCGTCGGAGTTCGGCGGAAGCGGCTTTGCTTCGGCGGATATAACGATGGGACATACCGCGCCAGAATCATACGAGGCGGGGACGGTCAACGTTCCGGGCATCGTCGGGCTCGGAGAGGGAATAAAATATGTGCGCTCGACAGGAACCGACAGAATACTTTCACACGAAAGGGCGATGTTTTCCCTTGCGGAGAGCGGTCTTTCCGATATCGGCGGCATAAAAATATATCTGCCCGAAAAAGCGGGCGGAGTTCTGCTTTTCAATTCCGAAGGTATGAGCGGCTCCGCGCTTTCGGCGCAGCTTGCGGGCGAGGGCATATGCACCCGTCCCGGACTTCACTGCGCGCCCACCGCGCACGAGGCGCTCGGCACGGGCGGCGACGCCGTAAGAATAAGCTTTTCGGCTTTCACCTCTCCCGAGGATATTTATTCGCTTTGCTCGGCGACAAAAAGGCTCTGCCAACGGTAGCTTCCGCAAAAAAACAAGGCGGTGCGGGCATTTTGCCCGTACCGCCTTTTGTAATTTCAATATTTTATCACTTGGGATGATAAAGCTTTTTGGTCTGATATTGGGGCTCGCAGGTGAGATTTACTCCGAGCTTTTTGAAAACGTTTTCGTCAACTCTCGAAAGTATAACGGTTGAATGTGCTTCGGTGCATTTGAGCTTTTCAAGCTGATCGAGCGCTTTCGCCGCAACGGGAGCTGTCACTGCGCAGATTGCAAGCGCGATAAGAACCTCATCCATATGCAGACGGGGATTTGTGTTTCCCATATTGTGAGTTTTCAGGCGCTGAATAGGCTCTATCACCGCAGGCGAAATGAGAAGAATATCGTCGTCTATGCCGGCAAGCTTTTTGAGCGCGTTCAGAAGCGCCGCCGACGCAGGACCGAGCAGCGACGAGGTTTTTCCCGTAACGATGCTTCCGTCGGGAAGCTCTATCGCAACGGCGGGAGCGTTTGTTTCTTCGGCTTTGGCGTTCGCCGCGCCCACACAGCTGCGGATATCGGTTGTTATTCCGAGCTTGTTCAATATAAGCTCAAGACGGTATATTTCGTCTTTTCCGCCCATTCCCTGACGTGCGGCGCACTGAGCGCTGAAATAACGGCGGACAACCTCCTGCCGCGAGGCTTCTCTTACGGCTTCGTCGTCGAAAATGCAGTTTCCCGCCATATTCACGCCCATATCCGTCGGGCTTTTGTAGGGCGATGAGCCGTATATTTTCGTAAATATCGTGTTGAGCACGGGGAAAACTTCAATATCTCTGTTGTAGTTTACGGTCGATACACCGTAAGCTTCGAGATGGAAAGGATCTATCATATTCACGTCGTCAAGGTCGGCTGTGGCGGCTTCATATGCAAGATTTACGGGGTGACTGAGCGGCAGATTCCATATCGGAAACGTTTCAAATTTTGCATATCCGGATTTTATTCCGCGCTTGCTTTCGTGATAAAGCTGTGAAAGACAGGTCGCCATTTTGCCGCTTCCAGGGCCGGGCGCGGTAACGACGACAAGAGGCCGTGTGGTTTCAACATATTCGTTTTTTCCGTAGCCGTCATCGGAAACGATGAGCGGAATATTTGCCGGATAATCGGGAATTATGTAATGACGATAGACTTTTATTCCGAGCGCGTCAAGACGCTTTGAAAAATTTATTGCGGCGGGCTGACCTTTGAAATGGGAAATAACCACCGAGCCTACATAAAGTCCTATACTGCGGAACGCATCGATAAGACGAAGCGCGTCAAGATCGTATGTGATTCCGAGATCGCCGCGTATTTTGTTTTTTTCAATGTCGTCTGCGGAAATGACGACTATTATCTCAGCGCTGTCCCTGAGCTTGAGAAGCATTTTCACCTTTGTATCGGGAAGAAAGCCCGGAAGTACGCGCGCCGCGTGAAAATCGTCGAAAAGCTTACCGCCGAATTCAAGATACAGCTTTCCGCCGAAATATTCAATGCGGTCACGGATATTCTGCGATTGCATCGCAATGTATTTGTCGTTGTCAAAGCCTATTGTCTTCATAAACACCCCGTAAGAAAATATATTACAGCGATAATTATATCACATATCCCGACGTGTTTCCACATATTTTTTCGTTTTTTATAAAAAATTTTTCCTGCCTGTCAAAGCGGGAAACAATTGTTTTTAAGTATGAAAAAATCCACCTCGGCGAAGCCTGCAAACGCTACGCATTTGCAAATCCACTCTCTTCTCGGCGAAGCCTGCTCGGCTTGCTACGCAAACCAAGCAAATCTCCCACCGGAGAAGGCTTTATAAAAATCTGTATATCGTTCCCGATAACTGAAGCTTCTTTTGCCTTTTCAATAATCCCCGTCGGCGCAGGTACTATAAAACCTGCATATCGCCCCCGATAACCGAAGCTTCTTTTGCTTTTTCAATGAGCCCCGTCATCGCAGGTACTATAAAACCTATATCGTCCCCGATAACCGAAGTTTCTTTTGCTTTTTCAATAAGCTCAGTCAGCGCAGATACTATAAAATCTGTATATCGTTCCCGATAACTGAAGCTTCTTTTGCTTTTTCAACAAGCCCCGTCGGCGCAGATACTATAAAATCTGTATATCGTTCCCGATAACTGAAGCTTCTTTTGCCTTCTTTTCTTCTCGAAGAAAAGAAGGTGAATAAGGTGAAATTTTCGCGGCGAGAATGCAAGTACATAAATATTTATTTTTCGGGAGGTACCTGTTTTGAAAAAAATATTTGCTTTATGCTATGCACTTTGTCTTTTGTTCTGTATTTCGCTTACGGTCGGAGCCGCAACACTTTCTCCGGGGCTTGACGTAATACGTTCGTCAATGAAAATGATAAAAACAAGCGTAGGAGAAAATTCCGTAAGCTTTACCGCAGAAGATTTTGAAAGCTTTATCGGTACGAAGGTATCGAAAATCAGAATAACATCATTGCCGAAGGAAGAAGCCGGCAAGCTTATGCTCGGTGAAAAAGAAGTAGCCGCAGGAGACGAAATAGATGCGGCATCGGTTGCGGCATTGCGTTTTGTTCCGGCCGCAAAGGAGGTTTCTGCCGGATTTGAATTTTCCGTAGGCGATAACAGCGAAACATTTTTATGCTCGGTAAGTACGCTTGCTGCGCTCAATTTCGCGCCCACAGCAAGCAATGCCGCATTTGCCGCGGAAAAAGAAATTCCCTGTTTCGGTTCTCTTACCGCCACCGACGGCGAGGGTGACGCCGTGACATATTTTATCACCGCCGAAACAAAGCACGGCGAGCTGAGCCTTGATAATATCACGGGAAAATTCATTTACCTGCCCGACGAAAATTTCAGCGGAAAGGATAATTTCAAATTTGTCGCAAAGGATTATTTCGGCAATATTTCAAAGGAAGCCGAAATTAAAATAACCGTTTCAAAAAGCAGTATAAAATATGCCGATATGACGGAAAACGATGCATATACCGCCGCATCCGTGCTTGGCAAAAAAGAAATTCTTATCGGAGAAACTATCGGCGGCGAGCGTTATTTTTATCCCGAAAAAACCGTTACAAGAGGTGAATTTCTTGTTATGGTTATGAGCGCGTGTAATCTGCCGTCATCGGAAAAAGCAGAAGCTACCGCATTTATCGATGACAACGAAATATCTTCATATCAGCACAGATATGTCGTTGCCGCGGTTTCGGACGGAATTATTTTCGGCGTTGATTCGGAAGAAGGCAAACGTTTTGACGGCTCTTCTCCCATAACCGTAAAGCAAGCCGCAACAATTGTTTCAAGAATAATGTCAAAAACCGCACCCTCCCTTTCGGAGTCGCTTCCCGTTGCCGCCTCCTGCGGTGATGAAATAACCGATGAAGGTCTTGCGGCAATGGCGTCGCTCGGATATTTTTCGGGTATGAATTCCGAAGAAACTTTAACCCGTGCCGACGCCGCAAAAATTATTTATCAGATGCTGAAATAGGGGGATAAAGCAAAAACCTCGCCGCTTGGCGAGGTTTTTGATATGTAATCAAAACCGGATTGCATATTCAACAAAAGATAAATCAACACAAAAAGTTAATTAAATATACTGAGTACAAATGCCGCCACAATAGCAACAACGACTATTGCAACAATGACCCTGACTATAACAGCCAGAATATTGGCTATATCTCCTACAATTCCTTTTCTTGTCAAAAGAAACGCAACCAGTGTACATAATAACCAGAACGCAATTATTATACCGACAATTACTGCCGCAAAGATGAGTATTCCTTCCATAAGTCATATTCTCCTAAAATAAAATTTCATTATTTTTGCCTTTCTTATATCAATGGCGTATTGTATAGGTTTTGGCTAAAATCAGAGCATGTAAGCTTTTGAACATCATCATAACTTTCGAAACAGTAATACCTTTTTTTACACATGCCATGATCGCCCTCATATTTGGCATAATATTCGCAATTTGCGCATACGGGTATATTTGACTTTTCAACTCTATCGAAATAGTTACCATTAGCCCTTCGCGCCGCGTTTGCAATTTTCTTAAATAATGACATATCCCTGTCCTCCTTTATGAAAAAATTAAAAAAGTGTGACCTCAATAGAAGTCACACTGAAAATGCAAACTCCTATTGTTGCCACACAATTTCAACAAACAAAGGATAACATTGAATCCTTTTTCCGTCAAGCGGAATTTGCATTTTTTCAAATTCATTCTTGACCGAAAAGAGAGTATAGTACTCCTGTTGACAAAACAAAAAAGAGTTATCCCTCAAAATTTGTTGATTCAATTGTGTGGCATGATTATTGTATCACATGTTTTATTATTTTTCAAGTGATTTCGTAAAAAATAGCAAGACGCATGCATCATTCTCATATTTTCATAAGTTTTTCCGTCCCCCAACATCGCCGCTCCGAGCAAACGCGATAAAAGAGAATCGATTCTCGCGGCTCGACG
>CAVEFC010000015.1:0-32015 GCA_963614875.1 uncultured Eubacteriales bacterium
CTTGTTGCGCCCTTTTTATCCCTTCTTTGGCTTTTACCTGCTCTTTTTATTGGACTTTTTTTGAATTATCCTCTTGACTTTTTACCATAGGACTTTTTTATTCGTCGTCGCCGAGCTTGAGCACCGCCATAAACGTTTCGGGCGGAACCTCCACCGAGCCGAGCTTTCTCATACGCTTTTTGCCTTCCTTTTGCTTTTCGAGAAGCTTCTTTTTTCTTGTTATGTCGCCGCCGTAGCATTTTGCAAGAACGTCCTTGCGCATTGCCTTTACGGTTTCTCTTGCGATTACTCTGCCGCCGACAGCCGCCTGAACGGGAACTTCAAAAAGCTGGCGCGGAATGTTTTCCTTCAGCGCTTCAACTATTTTTCTGCCTCTTGCATACGCCTTGTCCGCGTGAACGATAAACGAAAGCGCGTCCACAACCTCCATATTGAGCAGTATGTCAAGCTTTACAAGCTTGCTTTCGGCATAGCCCTTGAATTCGTAATCAAGGGAAGCATAGCCCTTTGAACGACTTTTCAGCGCGTCGAAAAAGTCATAGATTATTTCGTTTAGCGGCAGGGTATAATGCAGCTCCATACGCGTTTTGTCGATATATTTCATATCTATGAAAACGCCGCGTCTGTCCTTGCACAGCTCCATAATTCCGCCGACATATTCCGACGGAACGATTATGCTTGCGGAAACTATCGGTTCTTCCGCCACCGATATTTCGTCGGGCGACGGATATACCGCGGGGTTGTCGATATATGACGTGGTTCCGTCCTTTGTGGTTATTTTGTATATAACGCTCGGAGCGGTGGTCACAAGGTCAAGATTGAATTCGCGCTCTATGCGCTCCTCTATTATCTCCATATGGAGAAGTCCGAGAAAGCCGCAACGGAAGCCGAAGCCGAGCGCAATGCTCGTTTCGGGTTCAAAGGTAAGCGAGGCGTCGTTGAGCTGCAATTTCAGAAGCGCGTCGCGAAGGTCGGGATATTTTGCTCCGTCCGCGGGATAAATTCCCGCAAAGACCATCGGCTGCGCCTTTTTGAAACCTTCAAAGGGGGTGTCCGTCGGATTATCCGCTTCGGTTATCGTATCGCCCACGCGCGTATCGGAAACGTTTTTGATGCTCGCCGTAATATATCCGACCTCGCCCGCGGAAAGCTCATCTGCCGGAACAAGCCCGAACGCCGACATATATCCTACCTCGGTCACGTCAAAGCCTGCGCCGGTGTTCATCATTTTTATTTTTGTGCCGACCTTTACTCTGCCGTCCGCGACGCGCACATAAACAACAACGCCTCTGTATGAATCGTAATACGAATCAAAGATAAGGCATTTGAGCGGAGCGTCCGGATCGCCTGTCGGCGCGGGGATATCGGTCACTATTTTTTCAAGCACGTCCTCTATGTTCTGTCCCGTCTTTGCCGAAACAGCCGGACAATCCTCCGCCGGAATTCCGATAACGTCCTCTATTTCTTTTCTCGTGCCTTCTATATCGGCGGAGGCAAGGTCGATTTTATTTATAACGGGAATTATTTCAAGATCGTTTTCAAGCGCAAGATATGTGTTTGCAAGCGTCTGCGCCTCTATTCCCTGCGTCGCATCGACAACGAGAAGTGCGCCCTCGCACGCGGCAAGCGAACGCGAAACTTCATAATTGAAGTCAACGTGTCCGGGAGTGTCTATAAGGTTGAATTCGTAATCCTCACCGTTTCCGGCGTGATAATTCATTTTTACGGCGCGGGCTTTTATGGTTATTCCTCTTTCGCGCTCTATGTCCATATTGTCAAGAAGCTGTTCCTCCATTTCGCGCGAGGAAACGCTCTGCGTCTTTTCGAGAAGTCTGTCCGCGAGGGTGCTTTTTCCGTGATCTATATGAGCTATGATTGAGAAGTTCCGTATATTTTTCCGATTTGCCATTTTTCCCTTCCTTAACTGCGGATATATTTCACAGTCTTTGCTGATTGAAAATCTTTGTTTTAATGTAGTAAAAAGTATTATACCACAGAAAAGCGCATATATCAAGTATTTTTTGCACAGGCAATATCGCTCCGGCGCAAAATTTAATCCGCGCGGCACTTGATAATTTTACGGAAATATGATATGATTGTTTTTAATAATACGAAAATTTCACAGGGGAGGGCAATATGGCAATAAAAAATATTGAGCTTGTAAAAAAATTTGATCCGGAGGTGGGCGCGGCTATGGAAGCCGAGCTTGACAGACAGCGCGGCGGAATAGAGCTTATAGCCTCCGAAAACTTCGTTTCCGAGCCGGTAATGGCGGCGATGGGATCGATACTGACGAACAAATATGCCGAGGGCTTTCCCGGAAAAAGATATTACGGCGGTTGCGGCTGCGTTGACGTGGTTGAAAACATCGCGCGCGACAGAGCCAAGGCGCTTTTCGGCGCGGAGCACGCAAACGTTCAGCCTCACAGCGGAGCGCAGGCAAATCTTGCGGTATATTTTGCGCTTCTCAAGCCCGGCGATACCGTTATGGGAATGAGTCTTGCCGAGGGCGGACACCTTACTCACGGAAGCCCAGTGAATATGTCGGGAATGTATTATAATTTCGTGCCTTACGGGGTTTCCTCCGAAACGGGACTTCTCGATTACGAGGAAATAGACCGGATTGCCGACAAATGCAAGCCGAAGCTGATAGTCGCAGGGGCGTCGGCTTATCCGAGAACGATAGATTTCGAGCGCATTTCACAGACGGCAAAAAGAGTGGGCGCGTTTTTTATGGTCGATATGGCGCACATCGCGGGGCTTGTCGCAACAGGACTTCACCCTTCGCCCTTCCCTTATGCCGACGTCGTGACGACAACCACGCACAAAACTCTCCGCGGCCCGCGCGGCGGAATGATACTGTGCAAGGCTGAGCTTGCAAAACAGATAGACAAAGCCGTCTTCCCCGGAACTCAGGGCGGACCGCTTATGCACGTCATTGCGGGAAAAGCCGTGTGCTTCGGCGAAGCGCTCAAACCCGAATTCAAAGAATATCAGAAACAGATAATCAAAAACGCGAAAGCGCTTGAAATATCGCTTAAAAACGAGGGACTTTCCCTTGTGACCGGCGGAACGGACAATCATCTTGTGCTTGTGAATCTCATCGGCACGGACGTTACCGGAAAAGAGCTTGAGCACCGTCTTGACGAGGTCGGCATAACGTGCAACAAAAACGCCGTTCCCGGCGATCCGCAAAGTCCGTTTGTCACAAGCGGAATAAGGCTCGGCACTCCCGCCGCCACGACAAGAGGTCTGCGCGAAGAAGATTTTACCCTTATCGGAAAGCTTGTCGCGCTCGCAACGTATGATTTTGAAAACTCGGCGGAGCATATCCGCGCGGAAGTGGACAGGCTCTGCAGAAAATATCCGCTTTACGAGGACTGATTATGACCGAAAATACAGCTGTTGTCGGCAGAATTGCCGAAAAACTCAAAGCCGGGGGAAAAACCTTCTGCACCGCGGAATCCTGCACGGGAGGGCAGATAGCCAAAACCGTGACCGACGTTTCCGGAATTTCCGCCGTTTTTCCCGGCGGCGTGGTTTCGTATGCGAACGAAATAAAAGAAAAGCTTCTCGGCGTAAGCCGTAAAACTCTTGCCGATTTCGGCGCGGTATCCGAGCAGACGGCGCGCGAAATGGCGCTCGGCGCGATAAATGCGCTCGGCGCGGATTATTCCGTAGCCGTCACGGGAATAGCGGGGCCGGACGGCGGCTCGAAGGAAAAGCCAGTGGGACTTGTATATATCGCCTGCGCCGATAAAAACGGCAGAGTAAATGTAAAAAGAAATCTTTTCGATGGCGACAGAGAAGAAGTGAGAAATCAGACGGTGAAAGCGGCGCTTTTGCTGCTGTCGGAATTTATCGGATAACGACATCGCCGCGCGAAAATGTTGATAACCTTGTGGAAAGTGGGGAAAACTCCATTTATTTCCACGCAAAAACGGAAAGGAGCCTCTTATGGCGAAAGCGGAAAGCAAAATACTCACTCCCGATGCGCTGTCGGATATCGTCCGCTCGGGAAAATCCGAAACGCTTGTGTTTTTCGGCGAAGAGGATTACCTGAAAACCGTCTGGTCGGAACGCATTGCAAAAGCCGTTATGACAGCCGAAGGCTTTGAGGTTTTCAACCGCTTTGATATATCGTTTTCGGATGAAAAAAGCGGACTTTCTTCGCTTACGGACGCGCTTTTCGCATCGCCCATGATGCAGGAGCATACCTTGATCGAGGTATGCGACCTTTCCTCTGTCGCGGGAAAAGCCTCCTCGCTCGACGCGCTTGCCGGCGCGCTTTCGGGCGGCTCGGGCGACGCCGTAGTAATACTTGATTTCCGCTCCGACGAGCTTGACGCCGACTATCGCTTTGAGCAATCGACGCTTTATAAAAAGCTTTCGCCCGTGGCAAAATTCGTAAAATTCGATCTTCTCTCCGAAGGCAAGCTCACGGTCTGGGCAAAAAAGCTGATATCCGTCAAGGACAAAAGGCTTTATCTGACGGACGAGGGCGCGCTTGCGCTTATAAATCTTTGCAGCGGACGTATGCTCGCAATGCTTTCCGAAACGGAAAAGCTTGCGGCGTATAAAAACTATGCGGCGACGGGCGAGGCAACTCCCATAACGGAGGAGGACGTCCGCACGGTGTGCGTTCAGAACGCCAAGGACGATATGCCGTTTGCAATGTCAAATGCGGCGGCAAAATGGAATCTGCGCGAAATGCTCGCGGTGTTCGAAGCCTGCCGCGATATGCGTGAAGAGCCGGTTTCGGTCATTGCAAAGCTCGGAAAAATATATTCCGAAATGCTTAAAATGAAAACCGCGCTTATGTCGGGAATGTCCGCCTCCGCGGCGGCAAAGGCTCTTTCAATGAACGAATATCGGGCAAGAATTGTCGCGCGCTCCGTCGAAAACGTGCCGCTTTCCGTTATAGAAAGCGCCGTTCTTTCGGCTTACGGAACGGATGTCGCGCTGAAAAGCACGCAAACGGACAAATGGGTTCTGCTTGACAGGCTTGCCGCCGAAATATATACACCGAAATCACTGCGAGGCTGAAGATGCTTTACATTTCATTACCGATAATTGTGGAAGGCAAATACGATCGCGAGCGTGTGCTTTCCGTGGCAAAGGCGACCGTTATCACAACGGAGGGCTTCGGAATATTCAAAAAGGACGAAAAGGCTGCGCTTATCCGCAGGCTTGCCGCGGACAAGGGCGTTATCGTCCTTACGGACAGCGACGGCGCGGGACTTGTAATACGAAACTACATTCACGGAATACTTCCGCCACGGCTTGTTTTCGATATTTACACTCCCGAAATAAAGGGAAAAGAAAAACGCAAAGCGGCGCCGTCAAAAGAAGGTCTTCTCGGCGTTGAGGGAATGGAAAGGGACTGGCTTTGCAAAGCGCTTGAACCCTTTTCCGGCGGAGCGCCCCGTCCTGCTCCGATGGTGACCAAAACGGATTTTTACCTTATGGGGCTTTCGGGCGGAGAGGACAGCTCGGAAAAGCGCAAAGCGCTTGCGCGGCTGCTCGGACTTCCGACAAATCTTTCGTGCGGTGCGCTTATAGAAGCGATAAATCTTGCCGTCCCCCGCGACGAATATGAAAAAGCGACGGAAAAACTTAAAGCAGAGGCTGAAAAATGAAAGAAAAAAAGAACCTTTTGGACAGAATAATCGACGGACTTCATCTTACAAAATACCGCGAAATAATTATGTATCTCATCTTCGGCGTGCTGACGACGCTCGTCGGCTGGGCGGTTTATTACGGAATTCTTGCCGCGGGCAGAGCGGTTTTCGCCATTCCCGCAGACGACGTTTCGAGCGGAAAATATATTGCGGTCTATACCGCCGCGCAGATAATTCAATGGATATGCGCCGTGCTTTTTGCGTTTTTTACAAACAAAAAGTGGGTTTTCACAACGGCGGATCAAAGCGTTTCCACGGGAAAACAGCTTGTTACGTTCGCAGGCTCGCGCCTTGTGACGTTCGGGCTCGATTATGTCATAACCTTTGCCGGAACGTTTGCTCTCGCTAAGCTTTTCCCGTCGCTTACGGCGGTTTTCCTGCTCGGAAAGGAGCGCAATCTTGCCGAAATACTTTCAAAGATAATGGCAGCTGTGGTTGTCATTGTGTGCAATTATATAATAAGCAAGCTGCTTGTTTTCAAAAAACGCAAATCGGAGGAAAAACCGCTTGAATAATCAGAATTTTTCAGTCGCCGTGTATGCCTATGTGGGCGACGCGGTGCTTGAAGTATATATAAGGGAAAGGCTTGCCCTGCTCGGAATTTCGGACACGGGAAAGCTGAACGCCATGGCGCAGAAGCTTGTCTGCGCCGAGGCGCAAAGCCTGCGGCTTGAAAGCATTCTTCCGCTTTTAAGCGAGGAGGAATCCGCCGTATATCATCTCGGCAGAAACCATAAAACCAAGACCACGCCCAAACATTCGACGCCTGTGCAGTATCATCGCGCAACGGGCTTTGAAGCCGTTTTCGGATGGCTTCACCTTTCCGGAAAAACCGAAAGAGCGCGCGAGCTTTTTTCTGCGGCTTATTCGGATATCTGATCTGAAAGCAAAAAATGCACTCGTAACGAGTGCATTTTTTATTCGTTTTTCAGGATAACAAGCGCGTTTTTTATATTCCGGACTGAAAAGCCGTATCGCATAAGAGAGGCTGTGATTTTCCGGCATTTTTCCCTATCGGCAAAATCGGAGATGTTTACGGTTCTTTCCATTCTTTCGGCGCAGATTGCGTCAAAGTCAGGTTCGGATTGCATTGCGGCGTTTATCGCCTCGTCGGAAAAGCCTTTCCGGTAAAGCTCATTTCTTATACGCGACATCCCGTAAAGACGCCTTTCCGCAAGCTCCGAAAGAAGCTGCTCCGCCTGCTCGCGCTCGTTTATATAGCCCGCGTTTTCAAGATAATCCGCCGCGCGAAAGGAAATATCCTTTGAAAATCCGCGACGGATAAGCTTTGATATAAGTCCTTTTTTCGTATTCTGCGCAAAGCCGATAAGCTCCGCGCCTTTTTTTATTGCCGAGGTAAGAGCCTCGGCGTCTTCAAGCGCTTCGAATTTTTCGCGGCTTATTTCTATTCCGTCGCCCGCCGACATCGGAAAGCCCATATCAAAGAACAGATCGGAGGCGATCTCGCCTCCGGTTTGCTCGGTATTGATGCCGTCCGTAAGAGTTATTTTCAGCAGAACCGCTTCGCCTTCCCTTACGGGCGTTATCTTTTCGATTGTTATTTTCATTTGTCGTCGTCCGCGCTTACGTCAAGCACGCGGATATCGAATTCATCTCCGTCGTCCTCGTCCTCTTCAAGCGAATACGCTTCCTCGGGGTCCGCGGTAAGATCTATATCGTCGCTTTTTGCTTTTATCTTCGCTTCGATTTCGGCAAGAAGCTTGGGATCTGCTTCGAGCGCGGCTTTTGCCTTTTCCTTGCCCTGACCGAGCTTTTCCCCGTTGTACGAGAAAAACGAGCCGCTTTTCTGAATTATGCCGACGTCCGTGCCTATATCAAGCACCTCGCCGACCTTTGAAATGCCTTTTCCGTAGATAATGTCAAATTCCGCAACCTTGAATGGCGGCGCGACCTTGTTTTTTACCACCTTGCATTTGACTTTATTGCCGTAGGTTTCGCTTCCCTGCTTCAGCGTTTCGGATTTTCTCACGTCTATTCTTACGGAGGCATAGAATTTGAGCGCTCTGCCGCCGGGCGTCGTTTCGGGATTTCCGTACATAACGCCGACTTTTTCACGGAGCTGGTTTATGAAAATCACAGCGCAGTTCGTCTTTGCTATCGAGCCGGACAGCTTGCGCAGCGCCTGAGACATCAGTCTTGCCTGAAGTCCAACATGGCTTGAACCCATAACGCCGTCTATCTCCTGCTGAGGAACGAGCGCCGCAACCGAGTCGACAACGACAACGTCCACCGCGCCGGAGCGTACAAGCGCTTCGGTTATTTCGAGCGCCTGCTCGCCCGAATCGGGCTGAGAAACGAGCAGACTGTCGATATTCACGCCGAGAGCCTTCGCATATACGGGATCGAGCGCGTGCTCGGCGTCGATAAACGCCGCTTCGCCGCCCATTTTCTGAACCTCTGCCGCAATGTGCAGGGCAACCGTCGTTTTACCGGAGGATTCCGGCCCGAATATTTCGATGATTCTGCCGCGCGGAACGCCGCCTATGCCGAGCGCAAGGTCAAGGGTAAGCGAGCCCGTCGGGATAGCCTCGACGTTCATATGCGAATTTTCGCCGAGCTTCATAATCGTGCCTTTGCCGAAATCCTTTTCGATCTGTGCAAGGGCTGTCGCAAGCGCCTTCTTTTTTTCCTCGGAGCTTGCGGGAACGGATGCGTTTTCTTTCTTTTTTGTTGCTTTCATTTCGGAAACCCTTTCTTAAAACAAAGATTTTTTATTCATTTTCGGGAGGGTTTTCTCCTTCTGCGTGCGGCTCCGCTTCGGATTCGATTGCGGCTCCGCCTTCCGTATTTTCTGTTTCTTCTTCTTTTTCTGATTTTGTTACGGCAAAGTTTACTATCTTTGCTTCGCCGTCAAGACGCATAACTATAACGCCGGACGTGCTTCCGCTGCTGTAAACGGGAATACTGCTCACTGCCATACGGATTATCGTTCCTTCGTTTGTTATCACCATTATATCGTCGTCGTCGGAAACGGCTGCGATTCCAGCAAGCTCGCCCGTTTTTGCGGTAAGCCTGTGACAGATAACGCCCATCGTGCCGCGGCTGTGAGCCGAGAAGCAATCGAAATCGTTTCTCTTTCCAAAGCCTTTTTCGGTTATGGTTATAAGCTTTTTGCCTTCTTCCACGACCGAAACTCCGACAACCTCATCGTCCCCCTTGAGCTTGATACCCCTTACGCCTCTTGCGGTCCTGCCCATAACGCGGGCGTCCTTTTCATCAAAGCGTACGGCCTTGCCCATCCTTGTGGCGATTATAATATCGCTTTCGCCTTCCGTCTTCTTAACGGCAAGAAGCTCATCGCCTTCGTCAAGGTTTATAGCTATCTTTCCGCCCTTGCGCTGATACTCAAAGTCCTTTGTGGAAGCTCTCTTGATAACGCCGTTCTTTGTGACCATTACGAAATATTCGTCGTCGTCAAAGCTGTTCAGTGAAACTATAGATGTGACCTTTTCGCCTTCGGCAAGTTCAAGAACGTTTACAAGGTTCGTTCCCTTTGCCGTGCGGGAAGCTTCGGGTATCTGGTAGGCTTTTTTCATATATACCTTGCCGGCCGATGTGAACATAAGAAGATAACTGTGCGAATGAACGACCATAACGTCCTTTATCGCGTCTTCTTCCTTTGTCGTCATACCGACAATGCCTTTGCCGCCTCTGTTCTGGGCGGAATAGGTATCAACGGGATTTCTCTTGATATAGCCGCCGCACGTCATTGTTATGACGCATTCGTGACGCTCTATGAGATCTTCGTCGTCTATATCGTCTGCGGAATCCTGAATTTCGGTGTAGCGGTCGTCTCCGTATTTGTCGGAGATAGCCGTCATTTCCTCCTTCAGCGTCTGTTTTACTCTTTCGGGATTTGCAAGAATATCCTTGAAATCCGCAATTTTTGCTTCAAGCGCCTTGTATTCCTCCTCAAGTCTGAGGCGGTCAAGTCCCTGAAGCTGTTTTAAGCGCATTTCAAGTATCGCGCTCGCCTGCGGATCGCTGAGATTGAACCTTGCCATAAGGTTTTCTTTGGCGTCGTCATACGATTCGCGTATTGTTTTTATGATAGCGTCGATATTTTCTTCGGCTATCAGCAAACCTTCGAGGATGTGCGCTCTTTCCTCCGCCTTGCGAAGATCGAAGCGCGTTCTGCGGACGATAAGCTCCTCCTGAAATTTGATATATTCCGAAAGAATATGCTTCAGCGAAAGTATTTTCGGCTGAGTCTGATCGTCAACCAGCGCGAGCATATTTATCGCAAACGAGGTCTGAAGCGAGGTCATTGTATAAAGATGATTCAACACCACCTGAGCGTTTGCGTCCTTTTTCGTTTCGATAACGATTCTCATACCGGTTCTGTCGGTTTCGTCGCGGAGATCCGATATTCCTTCTATGCGCTTGTCCTTTACAAGATCGGCTATCGACGCTATGAGCATTCTCTTGTTCACCTGATAAGGAAGCTCCGTTACGATAATCCGTTCTCTTTTGTCCTTGCCGTATTCTTCAAAATGACATCTTGCGCGGACGATTATTCTTCCCTTGCCGGTTTCGTAAGCCTGTCTTATGCCGCTTCTTCCCATAATTATTCCCCTTGTCGGGAAATCGGGACCTTTTATGTGCTGCATAAGCTCGTCGAGCGTCGCTTCGGGATTGTCGAGCAGGCAGATCGCCGCGCCTATAACCTCGCGCAGATTGTGCGGAGGAATATTCGTCGCCATACCTACCGCTATGCCGGACGAGCCGTTTACGAGCAGGTTCGGAAATCTTGACGGAAGAACTCTCGGTTCTTTTCTTGTTTCGTCGAAGTTCGGCGACCAATCGACCGTCTCTTTTTCTATATCGCGGAGCATTTCGTCCGATATGCGTGACATTCTCGCTTCTGTATAACGGTATGCCGCGGGCGGATCGCCGTCTATCGAGCCGAAGTTTCCGTGACCGTCTATAAGCGGATATCTCATTGAGAAGTCCTGCGCCAGACGGACAAGCGCGTCATAAACCGAGGCGTCGCCGTGCGGATGATATCTTCCGAGCACGTCGCCCACAGCCGTCGCGCATTTTCTGTAAGGCTTGTCGCGCGTCAGACCGTCCTCATACATAGCGTAGAGAATTCTTCTGTGAACGGGTTTAAGACCGTCGCGCACGTCGGGAAGCGCTCTTTCGACTATTACGGACATCGCATATTCGATAAAGGATTTCTGCATTTCCTTTACCAGCTCCGTATTGACGATGCGTTGGCTCGGATACATTATATCTTCGGGTTTGTAATCTTTATGTGCCATCTTTCATCGCCTCCTTAAAAGTCAAGGTTCACCGCGTAGCGCGCGTTGACTTCTATAAATTCTTTTCTCGGCTCGACATCCTCGCCCATAAGGACGGAGAAGGTTTCGTCCGCAAGCTGCGCGTCTTCAAGCTGAATACGGCGGAGCGTTCTCGTTTCGGGATTCATTGTCGTTTCCCAGAGCTCGTGCGGATTCATTTCGCCGAGACCTTTGTATCTCGATATATCTATTTTTACCTTCGGATCTCCGCCGCGCATTTCGGCGGAAATGGCGTCGCGTTCCTCATCGGAATAAGCGACTCTCTGCGTTTTTCCTCTTGTAAGCTTGTAGAGCGGCGGAACTGCCGAATAAACGTAGCCCTGCTCGATAAGCGGACGCATAAAGCGGAAAAAGAACGTAAGCAGAAGCGTTCTGATATGCGAGCCGTCCACATCGGCATCCGCCATAATTATTATTTTGTGATAGCGGAGCTTTTCGATATCGAATTCGTTTCCGATGCCCGCTCCGAGCGCAACAATTACGGGATTGAGCTTGTCGTTTCCGTAAACCTTGTCGGCTCTTGCCTTTTCGACGTTGAGCATTTTACCCCAGAGAGGAAGTATGGCTTGAAAGCGGCTGTCGCGTCCCTGCGTTGCCGAACCGCCTGCCGAGTCACCCTCGACAATGTAGATTTCAGTGAGAGAAGCGTCTCTCTCATTGCAGTCGCGAAGCTTATCCGGCATCTGACCGGAGTCAAGGCCTGTTTTTCTTCTTGTTGCTTCTCTTGCCTTTCTTGCGGCTTCTCTCGCTCTCGAAGCGGCGAGTGCCTTTTCGACTATGATTTTTCCGACAGCCGGATGCTCTTCAAGATATTCCGAAAGCTTTACTGACATAAGCTTATCGACAAACGAACGCATATCGGAGTTGCCGAGCTTTGCCTTCGTCTGACCTTCAAACTGCGCTTCTTTGAGCTTTACGGATATAACCGCGCAGATTCCCTCGCGTATATCCTCGCCCTTGAAGGCGCCGTCGCTGTCCTTTACAAGCTTTTTGTCCGTGGCGTACTTGTTCATAACTCTCGTAAGCGCAGCCTTGAAGCCGTCCTCGTGAGTGCCGCCCTCGACGGTGTGTATATTGTTTGCAAAGGAAATCATCGTTTCCTCGTATTTATCGTTGTACTGAATGGCTATTTCCGCGGTTTTGTCCTCAGCCTCGGCGCGCATATAGATAACGTCGTGAAGAACGTTTGCGTGCTTCAATGAATTGAGATGTCCCACAAAGCTTTTTATTCCGCCTTCGTAGACAAGAACCTCTTTTCTCGGCTCTTCTTCTCTTTCGTCGGTGACGGTTATGGTTATTCCCGCATTAAGAAACGCCTGCTCGCGCATACGGTTGAGAATAACGTCGTAATCGAATACCGTCGTTTCTCTGAAAATATCGCCGTCGGGCATAAAACGGACGTAAAGACCGTGATCTTCCGCGTCGCAGGTGCCGACGCAGGCAAAAGGACGGGCTATGTTGCCCTTTTCAAAGCGTTCGGAATATACTTTCCCGTCGTGACGGTTTTCCACCTCCGTCCAATCGGAAAGCGCGTTTACAACCGACGCGCCCACTCCGTGCAGACCGCCGGAAAATTTGTAGCCCTCTCCGCCGAATTTTCCGCCCGCGTGAAGCACGGTGAATACAACCTCAAGCGTGGGAGTGCCCGTCTGCGCGTTTATACCTGCCGGAATACCGCGTCCGTTATCGCGGACGGAAACGCTTCCGTCCTTATGGAACGTCACCTCAATATGCGTGCATACGCCCGCCATCGCCTCGTCTATGGAGTTGTCCACTATCTCGTAAACAAGATGATGAAGTCCCCTCTGCGACGTGCTTCCGATATACATTCCGGGACGCTTTCTTACAGGCTCAAGTCCTTCAAGCACCTGAATCTGACTTTCGTCATAGACCTGACCTGCGGGTGTTTTAACTTCTTCTGACATAACTTTTTCCTTTCCGGTTGGAGTTTAATACTTTTCGGCTCTCTGGCAGAGAGTTTTCGGCGAAAGCTGTGAAAAATAAACGTTTTCTCTCTTTTCGCCACATTCAAGAACTATGGATTTCGGTATTTCTCCGGACGCGGAGAAAAGTCCGCCCCGCTTTTCTGCGGAAGAAAGCCATGAGCGCGTTATTTTCGATACCGTGGCTGTATCCGAATCGAATATGCCAACGATATCCTTTGTTTTTATCATTTTTCCGTTACCTATGTGGAGATACATAAAACCTCATCTGTAATAATAATTTCCGTTTTCAACATATATTTTGCGGGCGTTTTTGCAATCCGAAAAATCGGCTTCGTCGCAGGACGTGACTATTACCTGCTTTCCCGAAAGACTGCCGAGAACATAATTTTTTCTGCTTCTGTCAAGCTCGGAAAGCACGTCGTCGAAAAGAAACACGGGATATTCGCCCGTTTCCTCGCGGCAAAGCTCGCCCTCGGCAAGCTTCAGCGCAAGCGCAATGCTTCTCTGCTGTCCCTGCGAAGCGAATATTTTCGCCGAGCCTATCGGCAGCTTTATGTCAAAATCGTCTCTGTGAGCGCCGAATACCGACGTTTTTGCCGCCTTTTCGCGCTCCGCGCCGTTTTTTACGGTTTCGATATACCGCTTCAGGTTTTCTTCCCTGTCGGAAAGATCGCAGCCGTCGCACGATATGTTTGAAATATATTCGTAGCTTACGGTTTCTTTTCCGCCCGTCATATCGAGAAGAAACGCTTTTACATATTCAAAAAGCCTGCGAAGATATTCCGCCCTTACCGACGTTATATAAGCCGAGCTTTCGGCAGTTTTCCGCGAATACACGGAATACATATCTTCAAACGCGGCGGGACTGTAATTTTCGGCGTTTTTAAGCAGTGCGTTTTTCTGCTCGGTGAGCTTTCCGTATTCTATCAGCGCGCCGAGATACGCAGGCTTTATCTGCGATATTGCCGAATCAACAAACGCGCGCCTGACGGAAGGCTCGTCCTTTACTATTGCAAGATGCTCGGGACAGAAAAGCACAGCCTTGAAATTTCCCACAAATTCGGACATTTTTTTCGTTTTCACGCCGTTGAGAAAGCATTCCTTTTTCAGCTCGCGGAAATACCGCAGCGACATTTTGTTTTCTCTTTTTTCATCGGTGTAGGAAATGCTTATCTGCGAAAAATCCTTATCGTTTTTTATCATATCCTTATCTCTTGCCCGACGAAAGCTCTTTCCGCCGGCAAAAAGATAAATTCCTTCGATAACAGCCGTTTTTCCCTGAGCATTCCCGCCGAAAAGAATATTCATTCCGGACGAAAACGTAAACGGAAAATGTTCTATGTTTCTGAAATTTTCAAAAACGGCAACGTCAAGATACATATTTTCAGTTTTCTCTCATCTTCATCGGAAGCGCAAGATAGATAAAGCTGTCGTCCTTGTCGCTTTCGCCGCTTCCTTCGATTATCATACTCATAAGAGAGGACGTAAGAGAAAGCTTGAGAATATCAGTTCCGCACGCGCGGAGAATTTCTATAAGGTATTTGCAGGAAAAACCTATCTCCATATCGGGGCCCTTCTTTTCAATGGGGATTTCATCGAATACTTTTCCGTTTATCGAAACCGCCGAAATATGAAGAATTTCATCCTCTACTTTGAATTTCACAATGCTCTTTGACTGACCTACCGCTCTGTCCTCCGTCACAAGAGAAGCTCTTTCAAGCGCGTCCTCAAGCATATTTTTATCAACCGTCACAAACGTTTTGCTTTCCTTCGGAATAAATCTTTCGTATTCCATATACGCCGTGTCTATAAGGCGCGAGAAAAGCACCGTTTCCTTTATGTCGTCGCCGTAGCGCATACCCAGAGAAAATATGATGTGCTTTTTCGTAAGCGAAAACTTTATCTTTTCGTCGGTATCGTCGAGCAGACGTGATATTTCGTTTATCGTTTTTCCTGGAACGATGAATTTAAGCTCCGTTTCGCCTGTTTTTGAATCTATGTTTGTTTCGCATCTGTTTACTCTTATCGCAAGACGGAAGCTGTCGCAAGCGACGGTTTTAATTCTGTCGCCCTCGACTTCAAAATAAAGTCCGGTGAGCGCAGGTCTGCCGTTGTCGTCGTGACTTATAGCAAACGCCGTGCGGTTTATCATTGATTTTATCTTCGACTGCGTTACCGTAAAGCTTCTTTCGGGAGAAAATTCGGGTATCTGCGGGAATTCTTCGCCCGGAAGATAATGAAGCTGGAATTTCGAGCGTCCGCTCGATATCGTGGCGAAATTGCCGTCGCCCGTTTCTATTGTGATATCGGAAGGCATGAATTTTACAACCGAAGCAAGCTTTGCTCCGTTGATAACGGCTGCGCCGCCTTCATGAACCTTTGCGTCTATGGTCGTTTTTACGCCTTTTTCAAGGTCGTAGGCGCAGATCATACACTTGTCCGAGCCTACGCTTGAAAGAAGAATACCTTCTATCGCGCCGTAGGTCTTTTCCGATGAAACGCATCCGAGCGAGCGCTGGATACAAAGCAGGAGCATCTCCTTCTGGAATGTGATTTTCATGTTTTTATCCTTTCGTGTTTTTTATTTTTCTGAAAAATTTTTTTCTTTAAGAAGAAAAGATAAGATATAAAGAAAGCAGACGTAGAAGTAGAGGCGCAGAAGCTGTTGAAAAGCCGAAACATCCGCGCGACGACTTGAAAAACCGCCCCTTTTGTTTTTTGAATATCTGTCGAAACGCTTTTTATGATTTGTTGAAAAAAACGGATAACTTTTTTATGCTTTCGAAATGTTGAAAACAAAGCGAAACTTTCTGTTTATAACTTAAAACTTGTGGAAAACGCGCCGCCGGAAAATATAAGCATCCCAATAAAAGCTAAAACTGTAATATAGACAGCGCTTTTCTGAAAGGCCGTGAAAGGCTTGCTCTTTCGGATATATTTATATTCAGATGTTAAAAAGCAAAACCGTTTACACCGGATTTTCAACAGGCTTTTATACACGAAAAAGCTTGACCGTAAAAGGTTTTCAACATTTTTTCAACATTGTGTGGAAAACTTTATCGTCGCTTTTATACCTGAAAAATTTTTGGCAGTTTTATTGGAATTCTTTAATAATTTCGTTTACCTCATGCTCAAGTGAAACATCTTTTTTCATCTGATCGGATACCGACTGTATTGAATAAAGAATAGTCGAATGATCCTTTCCGCCGAAAATATTTCCTATGTTTTTCAGAGTGAGATTCGTAACGTGATTTACAACGTATATGGCTACCTGTCTTGCCGCCACGATTTCTTTTGATCTTCTTGTGCCTTTTATGTCCTCCGCCGGAACGCCGTAGCGGTTTGCGACGTTTGCAATAACCTTTTCCGCCGTCGCTTCAGGAGGCTCGGCTCCCGAAATTATTCCGGAGAGCAGAGTTTTTGCGTCCTCTATTGTTATATCGTTGCCTTTGTTGAGGACGGTTTTGTAGGCTCCGAGCTTTTTGATTATGCCCTCTATCTGTCTTACGTTGCTTTTTGTATTTTCCGCTATATATGTCAGAACGTCGTTTGAAAGATCGACGTTCATAGCCATTGCCTTGCTTTTGAATATCGCTATGCGGAGCTCCGTGTCCGGAGGCTGAACATCGGCGACCATTCCGCCTTCAAAACGGCTTACAAGCCTTTCTTCAAGATTCTGAAGCTCTCTCGGCGGACGATCCGACGTAAGAACTATCTGCTTGTGTGCGTCGTACAGAGCGTTGAAGGTGTGGAAAAATTCCTCCTGCGTCGATTCTTTTCCGGCGATGAACTGAATATCGTCCACGAAAAGCATATCGGCTGCGCGGTATTTTTCCTTGAATTTCGACGTTGATTTTTTCACAAGACAATCGAGAAATTCGTTTGTGAAGTTTTCCGCCGAAACGAAAATTATGTTGAAATCGGGATAACGCTTTGAAACGTCGTGAACGATGGCGCGCATAAGATGCGTCTTTCCGAGTCCGCTTGCGCCGTATATGAACAGAGGATTGTATTCCGATGCGGGATGATTTGCAACCGCAACGCTTGCCGCATAAGCAAATTTATTCGAGCTTCCGACAATGAAATTTTCAAAGGTGTATTCGTTTTCGCGGGAACGCTGCTCGCCCTTATCGAAATAAAATTCGTCGTTTTTTTCGGCTTTCTCGGCTTCCTTTGCTTTTTCTTCCTCAAGCTGACGGAGATATTCCTTTTCTTCCTCAGAGCCGCGCAAAAAATATTTGCCCTTTTTATAAATCTTTACGTTAAGATTGAGGCTCAGCGCTTTTGAAAAAGCTTCCGATATCTTCTGTGAATAGTTGGCGTTAAGGATATCTATCAGATCCTCGTTTTCGTCTATTACCAGAATGGCGTTTTTATCGTCTATGGAAACAAGCTCAAGACGGTTGAGCCAGAGATCCATCAGCACTTCGGAATAGACGTGCGAGAGCGAATCGAGGACAATTTTCCATATCTTATTATACGATGAATCCATTTTGTTACGTCCTTTCGGGCGGAAAACGCCCTATTCCTTAATATATATTATATTATAACATAAATAATAGAAGTTTTCAATAGATTTTCTGTTATTTATATCAAGAATACGTTCATTCCTTTATTCTTTCTATCGAAACGGCTTTTTTGCTTTCCGCGTCGATTTCGACAAGCACCCCGTGCAGAGCGATTTCTCCGCCTGCTACCTCAAATTTTACGGGATGATGGGTTGTCAGCTTTTTTATTATACATTCGGGCTTTATTCCGAGAACGGATTTTTCTGCGCCGCACATTCCGACGTCGGTAATATAAGCCGTTCCGTTTTTGGTAACAGTCTCGTCCGCCGTTTCAACGTGAGTGTGAGTGCCGATTATCGCCGTCACTTTTCCGTCAAGATAATAAAGCAGCGCTTTTTTCTCGCTTGTGGCTTCGGCGTGAAAATCAATTACCGAAATATCGTAATTTCCAGCGTTTGCGGAAAGTATTTTGTCGGCGGCGGCAAAGGGACATGAGAGCGGCTCCATATCAACTATACCGAGAAGATTTATCGTCAGAACCGTAAGTCCCGATGCCTCGCAGAGCGAAAATCCCGCTCCTGCAAGCTGCGGAGGAAAATTTGCGGGTCTGATTATTCTTTTTTCGTCTTCAAGCAGAGTGTCGGCTTCAAATCGCTTGAAAACGTGATTTCCGGTCGTTATAACGTCCGCTCCGCCGGAAAAAATCATATCAGCGCCGTCCTTGTCTATTCCGTTTCCGACAGCGCAGTTTTCTCCGTTTACTATAACAAAATCGGCGCCGTATTTTCTGCGGAGTCCCCACAGGGAAGAGGACAGCTTTTCCGCGGATTTCGGCCCCACGACATCGCCGAAGAAAAGAATTCTGAAATTTTTCATTTTGTGAGCACACTTTCTGTTCTTGTATTTGTAAATATTTTACCACAACATTTCGGAAAATGCAATTCTTCGCTTGTTTTATAAAAAATATAGTGCTATAATGTAGCCGTAAAATTATTTTCGGAGGATTGTATGGCAAATGTAAACGTCT
The DNA here is from genome assembly GCA_963614875.1 of uncultured Eubacteriales bacterium. Taxonomy (GTDB): domain Bacteria; phylum Bacillota; class Clostridia; order Oscillospirales; family CAG-272; genus CAG-841. The sequence continues at coordinate 18,487 of CAVEFC010000015.1, forward strand.
TCGGACTTACGGTAAATTATATGTCCGAGCCCTGCGGAGTGGATTCTCTTCCGCGGTTTTCGTATAAAATAAGCTCGGATGCGCGTGGCGACGGTCAGATTTCGCGCAGGATATGCGTTTATTCCGACGCGGAGTATAAAAACATCGTTTGGGACGAAGGCGAGATAAAGACGGAAAATCAGCTTTTTGTTCCCTACGGGGGAGAAAGGCTTCTTCCCGTCACAAAATATTATTTCACCGTTACCGTCAGAACAAAAAGCGGCTGCGAGGCTACGGGAAAGAGCAGCTTTGTTACGGGCAAGCTCTGCGAAAGATGGAGCGGAAAATGGATAACGGCTCAGTATGTCCGCAGGGAAAACGACGCCTTCGGCGCGGTGTATCTGCGCAAGAGCTTTAATATTGAAAAGCCCGTAAAGGAAGCTTATCTTTCCATTTGCGGACTCGGATATTTTGAAAGCCGCATAAACGGCGAAAGGACGGGCGACGATATTCTTTCCCCCGCCTTCACCGATTTTTCAAAGACGGATATGTATATGACATATGACGTCAAAAAGCTGATAAATCAAGGAAAAAACGCGATTTCCGTAATTCTGGGAAACGGCTGGTACAACTGCTTTGCCGAAGATCCGTGGAACACGCGCGCGGCTACATGGCGTCATTGGCCGAAAATGATATGTGAGCTTAAGCTGACATACGATGACGGCACCTCCGAAAAGATAGTGTCCGACACGACGTGGAAGGGCGGAAAAGGTCCGATATTTTTCAACGGCATAAGAAACGGCGAGCATTACGACGCGCGCCTTGAGCTCGGCGACTGGGAAAGCGCGGACTTTGACGATTCCAGATGGCAGAACACAAAGATTGTAAAAAGTCCCGGCGGAGTTCTCCGTGCAATGGAGCTTCCGCCGATAAAGGTTTACAAAACGTTTTCGCCGAAAAAAATATGGAAAACGAAAAACGGCTACGCAATGGATTTCGGTCAGAATATGGCGGGCTTTTGCGAATACGTTTTCAGAGGAGCAAAGGATACGGAGATAACGATCCGTCATTCCGATATGCTTTTTGAAGACGGCGAGCTTGATATGCAGATGGGCGGAATGACACGCAGTCACGGCTTTCAGACGGATAAATACATCAAAAAGAGTGATGCGCCGGAAAAATGGCACCCGATATTCGTGTATCACGGCTTTCAGTATATTGAAATTTCGGGCATAGATTACGAGCCTTCAAAGGACGATGTCACCGCCTTTGCCGTATGCACGGCTGTCGGCGACGCGGGCAGATTTTCCTGCTCGGACGAGCTTCTGAACAAGGTTCAGCAGCTTTGCCGCTGGTCAACGATGTCGAATATGCATTCGATCCCGACGGACTGTCCTCACCGCGAGAAAAACGGCTGGACGGGCGACACATCACTTTCGAGCGAGCAGATGCTGATAAACTTCGGCGCGCAGTCATTCCTTTCAAAATGGAGCGCCGATATGCGCGATTCGCAGCGTCCGGCGGGACAGATTCCGTGCGTTGTGCCGTCAACGGGCTGGGGCTATTACGGACTTATGGGGCCGGACTGGTCGAGCGCGCTGATAAACGTTCCCTACAACATTTATCTTTACAACGGCGACACGGATATTCTCAAAATCAATTATGACGCCATAAAGCGCAACTGCGACTTTATGGAGGGTATGACCGACGACCTTACGCTTAATTACGGCACGGGGGACTGGTGTCCGCCGTTTGAAGGAGCTTCGCTTTCCGTAAATATGGGCGCGTACAGATGTCCTGTCGAGGTCAGCGATACGGCGTTTTTCTACAATGCGGCAAAAACGGTTGTGAAAATCGCAAAAATTATGGGAAAGGACGACGACGCGGAGTATTATTCAGAGCTTGCCGCACGCATAAGAAAGGTATGGCGCGAAAAATTCTTTGACAAAGCGACATATACCGTAAAGGGCAACTGTCAGACGGCGACGGGAGCAATGCTTTATTTCGGGCTTTACGAGCCGGACGAATACGCGCCGCTTGTGAAAAAGCTCGTTTCGCAGATAGAAGAAAGAGACTGGCATCTTGATTTCGGCGTTCTCGGAAACAAGTTCGTTATGCAGTCGCTCGGAGCGGCGGGCGAAGGAAACGTTGGTCAGAGAATGATAGCGCAGAGAACCTTCCCCGGCTGTCAGCGATGGATAGACCTCGGCGCTACGACTCTTTGGGAATGCTGGAACGGCACGGGCTCGCACAATCATCATATGTTCTCAGATCTTTCGGCGTTTATGTATAAGTATATAGGCGGAATTTCTCCCGATGAAAACGAGCCGGGCTTTGCGCATACTATCCTCCGCCCCGCAGTCGATTGCGGAATGGAAAGCGCCTCCGCCGAGCACGAAAGCATGTACGGCACGGTAAAATGCTACTGGGCAAACAGAGAAGGCGCGCTGACGCTCAACATAAAAATTCCGGCAGGCTGTCACGCCACGCTTTACCTGCCGAGAAAATACGCGCGGAGGCTTTATTCCGACGGAGCTCCGGCGGAAAAGCTTTTCCGTTTTCTTGAAACCGAAAAGGAATACAGCATAGAGCTTGAAAGCGGAGAATATTCGCTTTCCGCAGATATGAAATGAAAAGGAGGAAAAAATGGTTAAAATAATCCACACGGGCGATCTTCACCTCGACGCGCCGTTTTCGCTTTACGATCCGCAGAAGGCGCAGGCAAGAAAAAACGAGCTGAGAGGAGTTTTTTCCTCAATAGTTGTTTACGCCAAGACCGAAAAAGCCGATATGGTGATAATCTCCGGCGACTTTTTCGATCACGGATATGTGACAAAGGAAACGCTTTTTCATATAAACGAGCAGTTTTCCTCCGCTCCCGACTGCAAATTCGTAATAGCGCCGGGAAATCACGACTGCGCCGATCCGAAAAGTCCGTACAAAAAAGCGGTATTTCCTCCGAACGTTTATATTTTCGGCTCGGAGGAGCTTTCAAAATTTGAATTTTCCGACATAGGCGTTGACGTTTACGGCTGGGCGTTCACCTCTCCGCAGATGGACAAATGCCCGATAGAGCATTACGTCACGGTAAATCCCGAAAGAATAAACATTCTTGCCTGTCACGGCGATATGCTTTCGAGAGGCTCGCACTGCTGTCCGCTGACAACGGACGACATCGCGCGCAGCAACTGTGATTATGCGGCGCTCGGTCACGTTCACGCGGGGACTGAGGTAAAGCGCGCCGGAAACACATATTATGCGTACTGCGGCTGTCCCGAGGGACGTTCGTTTGACGAATGCGGAACAAAGGGCGCGATAATCTGCACATTTGAGCGCCAGTCCGGAGGAATAATTAAAACCGATTTCAATTACAAACGCTTCTGCCGCAGAAGATACGAAAAACTTTCGGTCGACGTCACGGGCGCGGACGGTCAGAGCGCGGTGATAAATGCGATAAAAGCCGCAATGATAAAGAAAAACATCGGCTCGGACACGCTTTTGCGCGTGACGCTCACGGGAGCCGTAGCTCCCGAAGCGCAGCTTTACACCGAAAAAATAACGGAAAGCGACATAGGAGTGTTTTATCTTGAGCTGCGTGACGAAACGCTTCCCGTGTTTTCTGCCGAAGCGCTGAAAGACGATCTTTCGATAAAGGGCGCGCTTTTCCGCGAGCTTTTGCCGAAGCTTGAAAGCGACGATCCGGAAGTCCGCAAAACCGCGGCGGAAGCGCTAAGATACGGTCTTGCCGCGCTTTCGGGCTCGGATGTTGTCGATTTCTGAAATTTATAATTTATTTTGAAAAGAGGATATAATAATGAACAGAACGGAAAAGGTGATGAACGCGCTTCCCGCCGGAGTGGACGCTTTTATCACGACAAATGAAAAAACCTGTCTTTATCTTTCAAAATTTGCGTTTTCGGACGGAATGATTTTTCTTACGAAAAGCAAAGCTTATCTTTTTACGGATTTTCGCTATACGGAAGCCGCCGAAGCCGAAACGAAAGGCTTTGAGATATCGACGGGCAAGCGCTTTGAAGAGCTTCGCGACATAATTGCCGCAGACGGCATAAAAACAATCGGCTTTGAAGACGATCTTATGACGGTTTCCGAGCTTGAAAGCATAAAAAAACAGCTTTCCGGCTGTGAGCTTTTCCCTGTCGGCAGTATTGTGCGCGGAGTTGCCGAGCATAAGGACGCGGACGAGATAGAAAACATCATAGCGGCGCAGAAAATAACGGACGAGGCGTTTACGGCGGTTGTTTCGCTTATCCGCCCCGATATGACGGAAATCGACGTTGCCGCCGAGATAGAATATCAGATGAAAAAGCGCGGAGCGATCTGCCCCAGCTTTGAAACGATAGCCGTTTCCGGCACAAATTCCGCAAGACCGCACGGCGTTCCGAGAAACGTAACGCTTGAAAAAGGCTTTCTTACAATGGATTTCGGCTGTGTTTACAGAGGCTACTGCTCGGATATGACGAGAACAGTCGTCATAGGCAGGGCGGACGAAGAGATGAAGCGTCTTTACGATACCGTTCTTCTCGCGCAGACGACCGCAATAAGCTCCTTCAAAGAGGGTATGACGGGCAGAGAGCTTGACAAAATCGCGCGCGACATCATAGACGATGCCGGCTACAAGGGCTGCTTCGGTCACGGACTCGGTCACGGAGTGGGAGTTTATATTCACGAAAATCCGAGAGTGTCCCCCGCAGGACTTACTCCGCTTACAAAGGGACACGTTTTTACGGTCGAACCCGGAATTTATCTCAAGGGAAAATACGGCTGTCGTATAGAAGATATGATGATAGTTACCGAAAACGGCGGCACGGATATAACAAAAAGCAGAAAAGATATGCTTGAAATCTGCGTTTGATACAAATTTATGATAAAAAGTACTTGATATTTTCACAAAAATAAGATAGAATATTGAGTGAAGTTAAAACAAGTAATACTTTGGAGGTATATTTTTTATGGTAATAGCAGGCGATTTCAAAAACGGCATAACCTTTGAGATGGACGGACAGGTGCTTCAGGTAATAGAATTTCAGCACGTCAAACCCGGAAAGGGCGCGGCTTTCGTCCGTACAAAGCTCAGAAACGTTATCACGGGTGCCGTTACGGAAACCACTTTCAACCCCACGGATAAATTCCCGCCGGCAGTTATCGACCGTCGCGATATGCAGTACAGCTACAATGACGGCGATCTTTACTACTTTATGGATATGGAAACATTTGAAACGATCCCCGTTTCAAAGGACATGCTTCCCGACAGCTTCAAGTTTGTAAAGGAAGAAATGATGTGCAAGGTGCTTTCCTACAAAGGAAACGTATTCAGCGTTGAGCCGCCTATGTTCGTTGAGCTTGAGGTCGTTGCGACAGAGCCCGGCGTAAGAGGCAACACCGCTACCGGCGCATCCAAGCCCGCTACTCTTGAAACGGGCGCTACGATAAAAGTCCCGCTCTTTATCGACAACGGAACAAAGCTCCGCATCGATACAAGAACAGGCGAATACATCGAAAGAGCATAAATAAAATAATCGAAAGGGCGCGAAAGCGCAGGGTGAACTTTTATGACGATAAGCGAAAAAGTTGCATATGTTAAAGGTCTTGCCGAAGGTCTCGGCGTTGACAAGGAAGAAAAAACGGGAAAAATAATTTCCGAAGTGCTTGCAATCCTTTCCGATGTTGCCGACAAGCTTGACGGCGTCAAGGACGATTGCGAAAATCTCAAGCAGTATGTCGAAGAAATCGACGAGGATCTTGAGGTTCTCGAGGACGAGGTTTACGGCGACGGCGAATGCTGCTGCGACGACGATTGCGACGATGATTGCGATTGCTGCGACGATTACGAGGATTACGATGACGACGAGTGCGGCTGCGGTTGCGGCTGCGAAGACGAAGACGAGTGCGACTGCTGTGACGGTTGCATAGTCACATGTCCTCACTGCGGCGTATGCCTTGAGCTTGAGGAGCATGACGATCCCGAAAATCTTGTCTGCCCCAACTGCAAAAAGACGTTTTCTCTTGACGAAGAGGAAGACGCACAGTAAAACATCCAAATAAACATCAGCGGAAGCCGTCCGGAAGCGGACGGCTTTCTCTGCAAAAGGTGGAAATATGAAAAAATCAATAAAGCTGATATGCTTTTTGCTTGCGGCTGTTATGGTTGCCGCCGTTTTCTGCGGCTGTAAAAAGAAAGGTATGCTCCTTGCCACATACGACGGCGGAGAGGTTTATTCAAACGACGAGGACGTCGAGGAATGGACAAAATATCTTACATCATATTATTACAGCTATATAGAAAGCGGCACGATGACAAAGGACTATCTCGGAACGCTGATAGTCAAAACGATAGTCGCACAGCGCATAAGAGAAATAGAAGTCAAAAAGCGCGGAATCGAAGTCAGCGACGAAGCCGTTCAGAATATGTACGATTACAACAAAAAAGCCTTTGACGAGCAGTATGACGGCGGCTTTGACGGAATGCTCAAGGAAACGGGACTTTCAAAGGATTTCTGGATGATGTTTGCAAGAAACGCCGTCGTTGAACAGCTTATCGCAAACGATCTTGTGCTGAACAGGAATTTTACCGATGAAGAGCTTACAACCTTCTATGCAAACAATCTTTCAAAATATATAACAAGCGCGGGATATACTTATACGGCGCTGTTTATAGAAGTAAAGGATCTTTCTGACGATACCGAATGGAGCGAGCAGAAATCGGTTGCCGAAAAGTATATAGAAAGACTTCTTTCCGGCGAGGATTTTGACGATATAAAAGAGGAAATCCTGAGCGTTTACAACGAAGAAAACGGATATAAGCAGACTGCCAACTGGACAGGTCAGGGCACGGTAACCTTTGACGAGCTGTATAAAACGGACGATCTTGAAAAATCGCTCAAGGAGCTTGACGAAAAATATTCCGGCCGCGATTCCAAAGCCGATCAGAGCTCGGACGCTTATTCGGAATATCTTCAGTATCTGGCGTCGTCTATGGCATATACGCAAAGCTATGCCATGGCGAATATGAAGGAAGGCGAAATATATGCTTCGCCTATCATTTCGCCGCTCGGCTGGATGATTCTCCGCCTTGATAAAGTTGCGGAAGAAACAATATATCCGTCTCTTGACGAAATAAGACTTCAGCTGATCGCGGATTACAGTCAGGAGCTTCTTTCAAGCGGCGAGCTTATGAACGAGTTCAGCGACGAAATGGACGAGCTTTATCACGTTGAGATACAGTCGTTCTCATTCAGCGATTAAAAGTTAAAATTAAAAAAGCCACCTTTCGGGGCGGCTCAATAAAACAGTATCATATTGTTTTCGGGGAGGCGGCATGAGTAATCATGCCGCCTTTCCGTTTATAATGTCATAGAGTAAATTGGCGGGGAGTATGCCTATATAGTTGTAGTTGATGTCTACATTCTGTATCCTCTGCCCACTGGATGTGTCCGGTGCATGGACATATACGGCTTGCACCATGTCATTCAGCGCATCGGGAGTCAGCTTTTCCAGATACAGATGTTTCTTTGCCACTCGGATAAACCTATCAACATTCTCCACATGATTTTCTTGATTCTGTATTTCATTTTCAAGCATTTCAATCTTGGCTCTCAGTTCTTCCTGCTCCTGCTCGTAATCATCAGACAACATCTGAAAACGAGCTTCAGACAGTTTCCCGTTGACCATATCCTCATAAATACGCTTGAACAGCTTGTCCAGTTCAGCCAGACGGTTTTCGGACTTTTGCAGCGTTCTTCTCTTGGCGGCAAGTTCTTTCTTAACCTCTGCACTTCTTTTTGCTCCCAACGCATTACGGAACGCATCTTCGTAGTCTGCAATGCAAAGCTGCACCAAACGCAGATGCTGCAAGGTTCCTTCCTCCAGCATAACTGCACGGATGAAATGCGTTTCGCATACATCTTTGCCACGTTTGCGGGAAGTGGAGCAGATGAAGTGATCTTGTCGGGTTTCAAAGCTCTTGCTGGTACAGTAGTACAATTTCTCGCCGCAATCGGCACAGCGGACGAGACCGGAGAACATATTGGTCTTGCCTGTTCTGGTAGGTCTGCGTTTGTTTTTGCGAAGTTCCTGCACACGGGCGAAGGTATCTTCGTCAATAATCGCTTCATGGGTGTTCTCGAAAATCTTCCATTGGTCGGGAGGATTTTCAAGTTTCTTTTTGCTCTTGTACGACAACCTGCGGGTCTTGAAATTGACTGTGTGCCCAAGGTATTCCTGCTTCTCCAGTATGCCGGAAACGGTGTCTGGCACCCAACCATACGGGTCATCGGGTGTTTTGGCGGGAGCGTTTCGACCTAACTTCATCCAATGAACAGTAGGACACTCCGCCTTTGCGTCTTTCAGCTTGTGTGCAATCTGCGAGGGACCATATCCCTCCATACACCAAGCGAAGATCTGACGGACAACGGCTGCGGCTTCATCGTCCACAATCCAATGTCTCTTTGGATTGTCGGGGTCTTTCATATAGCCGTAGGGTGGGTTGGTGGTCAGATATTCACCGGCTTCACCTTTCTGCTTCATAACGGCACGGACTTTCTTACTGCTGTCCTTAACATAGAACTCGTTCATAATGTTAAGGAACGGAGTAAAGTCGTTGTCCTGCTGATTGGCACTGTCCACGCCGCTGTTCACAGCGATGAATCGGACATTGTGTTCCGGAAAGAGAATTTCCGTGTAGATGCCGACCTCCAGATAGTTTCTGCCGATACGGCTCATATCCTTGGCAAGAATGACACCGATTTTGTCATTCTCCACCAGCTCAATCATGCGCTGCCAATCGGGTCTTTTGAAGTTAGCACCGGAGTACCCGTCATCCACGAAAAACTGGATATTCTTGAAACCTTGTTCTTTAGCGTACCTATTGAGAATCGCCTTTTGATTGACAATGCTGTTGCTATCGCCTGTCAGTTCATCGTCACGACTCAATCTACAGTAGATAGCGGTAATTTTGTCAGACTGCCTATTCATATCTTGTTCCTCCTTAATCGGCGGGCAGTCTGCCAATACAGGATTGCTTGCATATATCATATCACACATTTGTGAATAAATCCATCCTTTCATTAGAATGTTTTTCTTAGTTTTCGTTGTCCTTAACCATGCGGTCGAGCAGCTTTGCGGGCAAACTGCGATTTCCGTCGTAGCTGCCAGTGAAGCGATAGATAGTGCGACCGGAACGGAGTGTAACGGTAATTTGGGGCAATGCCATAGCGCAGTAGTTACGAACAGTCAAATGACCGTTCTCATTGAATAAGCGGCTCTGAGTCTGCTCACGGGGCGTACACTTGAAATACGGGTCGGGGTCAGAGAACGGCAGACAAGGTGCATCATCCTCCGGTGCGGGCAAGGATGCCAACCACTCATTCAGTTCTTCGGGTGTCATGTCGATTGCTTTCTTTTTTTCATTCATATATGAATTGTCCTTTCTGTTTGGTGGTGGCAAGTTCCCAATTTGGTAACTTGCCGGATGGGAACAGAAACGAATCGAAGGGAATGATTAACGCTCCTGTTCTTTCTTGTGTTCGATTTTTCTGCCAAGGGTCTGCTCCAGATTATGACGAATGGTATCAAGGCGCTGTGCTTCTTCTTTGGCACTTTGATACTGGTTGTAAAGCTCATTTTTCTCCTTGATGAGCTGTTCTATTTCCGTCTGCAATGTCTTGTGGCTCGGTAACTTCCTCAATCCCTTGGAATCAAAGTAACGTTTGGCAGCGTTCAGAATAATAAAGTCGCTGTCATGCTCGTCACGATATTTCTGACGTGCTTTCTCATTCTTGCAGGCTTTCAATTCGTCAACCACATATTTTGTCTTGAGATAGTTGAGCACATAATTACGAAGCTCTTTCTTTTCTTCGATTGCCGCTTCTACAGATTTCATATCGGTGCGAATAGCACTTAGCTTCTCATGGGCGGCATCACAGGCGGCAGCCAGTTCTTCGGGAGAATCAAATCCCATTTCCTGATACAGCAGGTAGGCACGGCTGGCATTTTTGAGATTGTGTTTCTTTGCCCAATGCTCGTAACCTTTGCCTTTTTCCTTTGCGGCGTTCACATCCACCATGCGGCTGACGGTGTTCTGCTGATTCACACGGTCTTGGATGGTCGGTGCAGAATGGACGGGTCCAACTTTTGCCTTCACTCGTTTTGCATTTCGGACAAAGATAGCGAACACGGCCGCCTTATCAAAATTATCACCCAGCTTTCGTGCCGTGATGGGCTTGGTGCGGTCGGGTGTGAGATAGGACAATCTTCCTCGACTCTCTTTGACGGTGATGCCACGGCGTAGAAGTTTTACGGCAAAGTCCTCAAAGCTGACAGCATCGGAAAGTGCCATGCGGATTTCTTCACGGAGCTTGTCCTTGTCAGTTTCAAATTTTGTCTGTTTGACCGGCAAGCCCTGTTCGGCAAGAACAGCGTTTTCTTCATCCAGCGCAAGCTGCCCTTTCTTCTTCGCCCAATACTCACGCTCGGTGATGCGAGTTCGGCTTCCATTCAGCAGATCAATCTGATACAGCCTGGCATCGTGGCACATCTCCATAACCTCGGAACGAAAATACTCCATAGCTGCGTTGGTGCATCGGTGCTTCATGCCCGGTTGGGTATCGCACGGTCTGTCCATATACGGCATGAACGGAACTTCCATAATTCGCAGAGAATTGATAACGATGTGTACATGAACATTTCCGCTGCCGTTGTGTCCGTCGGGATGAGTGCAGACAATCGCTTGATGACCGGGAAAATGATTTTTACAAAACTCCTCGCCTAACTGCTGCGCCCGATCAACGGTCAAGCCGTGGTCAGGAACATCTTTAGGATCAAAAGAAATGATATAGTGATGGCTTTTGACATCCTCCCGTTTTTGATTTTTGCCGTATCGGAGGTTAGTTCTCAGACAAGCAATGGCAAAATCTTCATCGCCGCAGTTCAGCGTGGAAATGCGGTAATCCTGTCTTGGGATAAGTCTGCCGTTTTCGTCCAAAGTGGGCTTCATAGTGAACTCATCATGTTCAAAAGTGAGATAGGCTTCGGCGGCAGAGTAGTCGGCATTTTTAGAGCTTATATGCTTGAACGTTGCCAACAGCATCACCTACCTTTTTCATCACTTCAAATTTCAGTGTGGCGAGATCAGCGGCGGCGTCTTGTAGTTCCTTAGCCATGGCAGGATAGGGACCGTGCCATTCGTTGAGGTGTCGAGCAATCTGATTCAGGTTGTTGCCGATCCTTCCGTACTCGGCGGTCAGTTTGCCGATGGTAGAGAGCAGATCATCGCTGACCAGCGAAGCCACAATGACCGGGCGGATGGTTGCGCCGGAGATGGCTTCTCGGATAAACTCGGCTTGGCTCATTTCATAATTTTTCAGTTGCTCCATGAAAAAGCTGTGTTCTTCATCGTCCAGACGGGTTTTTACGATGTGGGTTCGCTTCGGTGTGTTGTAGGTTTTGGTCATTCGGTTCCTCCTTCGTTTTTTGAAAAATGAAAATCGGCGCAGCCGTATCGCTTCCGCTTTGCGGAACAGAGCAGGGTTTGGGGAAGGCACTCCCCAACAAGATTCCATGTGGGGCAAATGGAGCGGCAGGCGAAATTTGGACCCGTGGTAGAATCTTGCTCTTCGTCGTCACAAGCTTTGTATCGTTCGTTTCCGTGCAAGCACGAAAAGCTCACTTACGCCGCTGTTCCTCCTCTCCCCAAAAAGTCATTTGACTTTTCGGGGTCCCCGATTAGACTTTTCGTTTTCGCCGATTTTTCAAGTTCACGCTTTCGGAGCTGAACGATGTTTTGGAAAAATGGCAAAACAAAAAGAGCCGATTACACAAAACATCAAAAATCGACCAGAGCTATGCTCTCGCTTCAAAGTGATGTTCTATGTAATCGGCTCTGAAAAATCAAAGTCGGGTTCTGCTTCATACAGCTCCCGCCGGCAGAACCAATGGCGTGGTGGAGCAGTTCGGTACTTCCGGTGTACCGATACCGTGTCGGTCAATTCCGACTCACATAAAATATGTTTGAACATTTCGATATTCAGTTTTTGTGTGGATAAACTTTCCACGACATTATTATACAAACAGCGACCGCTGTTGTCAATATTTGTACATGAAATGCTCGCCAGTACAGTTGTATCTTTTTTATGAACGAAACAAGGCGACCAACTTTTTACGGTTGATCGCCTTTGGCTTAGTCATTATTTAATTTTCTTTCGTTCCATACGGTGCAGGTTCTTCGGCTACCATCTGATAGGTCGGCTCGATTTCATAAACAACTGACTGCTCCTGTTCCTCGGCTCTGAACTCTGTAATTCCAAGTCCGAAGTATTTTTCAAAGAACGCTTTCAGTTTTTCAATGACACCTTGCTTTTTCTTTGCTCTGCCACCACCGCCAAAGCGTGATACAGGGGGCATGAGCTTGTCAATCTCCGTTCCTGTCGTTTTCAATGCTCCGTCACGGAACGCATTGGCAACAAACTTTCGGGTTTCTTCCGGTTTCAACTTTTCACTCGTGATGATTTCGGTCAAGTCGGTTTCTTCCTGTTCCAGAACAAATCTACGCCAGTCGGTAGTAACCTGTGTATCTACATTGACATGGCTGATAAATGCTTCGATAAGCTCTTTCTTACTGCGGAGCTGTATACTTGCATCAACCGCTTTGCGGATCGAAGCAAGGATTTCTTTATCTTCGCAGTTGCCCTCGTGATATTTCTCAACCAACATCAGTATGTAGTCGATATTGATTTCCACTTGCTTGATAAGCTCGATTTCAAATTCAATATCGTCCGTAATATCTTCTTTTTCTGCATCGCCTTTCTTGCGGTACTTATCATAAAGGTCAAGATAAATGCTCTGATAATTCTGCAAGTCCCTTGCCGCAATGGAATCCATTTCTTCAAACTGGTCGAAAGACGAGAGAATGTTTCTCATACTGAGGATGGAACCGAACAGCTTGATGAAATCCTTCTCCGCCTGCTCTCCGACAATCTGTGTATCAAGCGGATATTCGTTTTCCAGCTTTTCCAGCAAATCGACATAGCCGGGATGGTGCTGCTCCTTGGCGTCCTCGTAGCCATTCCAATAGTCATTAAAGCTCTTGAGAAGCACAATGCCGTTGGCATTCTTATCACCAAAGAGGGCGATGGCATCGTCCGTCGCTTTCTGTAAATCACGGAAGCAGACAATATTGCCGTAGGTCTTGACCGAGTTGAGGATACGGTTTGTGCGGGAATACGCCTGAATGAGTCCGTGCATCTTGAGATTCTTGTCCACCCAGAGGGTGTTGAGCGTTGTCGCATCAAAACCGGTGAGGAACATATTCACCACGATCAGCAAATCCACCTCGCGATTTTTCACCCGCATGGACAGATCCTTGTAGTAGTTCTGGAACTTATCAGAGGATGTGTCAAAGTTGGTATTGAAGGTCGCATTATAATCGCCAATCGCACTTTCCAGAAAATCGCGGGATGTCTTGTCCAGTGCATCGGTATCAAAGCCTTCCTCCTGAAGCACATCTTCCGGATCTTCTTCATTGGCGGCATAGCTGA
>CAVEFC010000016.1:0-30724 GCA_963614875.1 uncultured Eubacteriales bacterium
TGCTACCTGTTTTTTGACCGGCTTGCGTGGCGGTCTTTTTGTCTTGCTCTTTTTTACTCTCAATGCCTCTGCATAAAATTTTTTGTTTTTTTCGAATCTCCTCTTGACTTTTTATTTGTAGGCTTTCTCATCATCAAAATAAGCGAATTTTCCATTCCTCCGTGAATGATATTCATAATGCAGCGCATAAGCTCTTCGTGCTTCGGTGTTTCTGCAAGCGCGATCGCGCGATCGAGCGCGCAAAGCTCAAGCGTCAGGATATCCGATATATCCGAGGAAAGATATTTTTCCGCTTCATCGGCGCTGTCAAACGCGCAGATAAACGGATTGTATCGGTTTTCTTTTACGTCTTTTCTGTAATCGCATACGGCGTCGGCAAGATATACCCACCGCCCCGTATGATATCCGATCTCTTTTGCGATTTCGGCTTTTGCCCCTTCATAGCCGAACGAAAGAAGCTCCGAAAGCAAACGCCCGAATTTGTCCGCAACCATATCGGGAGAGGGACACCTTTCGTCTTCGAGCGCCGAAAGCTCGGAAATGTACTTTTCCGTCTTTGCCGATATTTCCGGCAGAGCGGCTTTTTTGTTCATTCTCCTCGCATACGGAAGAAATGCCTTTGCAAGCATACGCTTTGCGCCCTTTTCGTCGCGGATATCGTCCCTGCAGTTGTAATATACAAGAACTCCGCTTACTCTTGCCGTGTATTCAAGCTCGGGATTGTCGCAGCAGACGGTGCGCCTGCGCAAAGGATGCGCCTTGCAGCGTATTCTTTTCAGCGAAATATCCGTATCGGAGAGAGCCATACGGCAAAGGGCAAAGAATGTCATATCGTATGAAAGGGTAAAGGCGGAAATGTCGCCCGTATGTTTTTTCATCGAGCGACACAATCCGCAATATACGCTTCTGTAAAAATCGTTGTCCTTTACTTTAAGCTCCGGTACAAGCGGTTTTACGAATCCGAACATTATTTATGAAATGGAATAACCGTAACGGCTGTAATAGTAGTAATAATCAACGTAAGCGGAAAGGAAGGTTTCCTTCATGCTGAGTCCGGAGATGGCGTCGCTGTCAACCGTGACGGAGGTGTCGTAGGTTTCCACAACGCCGTCATACTTGTCGTATTTTACGTCCTCCGCGTAATCGGAGAAAAGATCCTCGTAATCTTCGTCTTCATATACCTTGTCAAGAAGCTCTATGCGCTTGACTATATACGTGTAGTCGTTTGTGTCGCCCGTGGAAAGAGCGTCGGTGCGTTCGCCGACTTCAAGCTTCTTTATGGCTTCGTTTATTGTCGAAGCGCCGCTTACAAGGTCGCTGTCCTTGAGAACGAATACGCCCTTGGGATATTTTATCGAATAGAAATCGTCGGAATACTTCTGAACGAGCTCCGCAAAATCGGCGCCGCCCTCTAGATCCTTTATTATCTTTGCGGCAAGAAGACCTTTTTCCTCGGCTTCTTCTTCCGTAAGCTCCTCTGTTTCAAAGGCTTCCTGCTCGGTGACCTTGCCGTCGCTGTCGGTTGTTGTCTTTACCACGCGATTGCCTTCGTCATCGGTTTTTACCTTGTTCTTCATATCGAGCATTATATACATATATCCGACGTAGTTTTCCTTATAGTAGCTGTCAAGCTCATCGCTTGTCACGGGATCAATGCCGTTTTCACCGTAGAGATACTCAACTATGGCTTTTGACTTTTCAATCATTATAAAATAATCGTAGAGCTGGTCTGCCGTGTAGCCGTAATACTGCTTGAACGCGCCCGCGCCGCCCTGATTTTTCTTTGCCGATTCAACTGTTTTCTTGTGGCTTGCGATTGTTTCGTCGCTCAATGAAAGATTGTATTTGTCAAAAAGGTACTGTTCTATGAGTATGGACTTCACCTGCGTTTTGACGCGCTCGGTGTAGATTTCGTCATAGGTTTTGCTGTCGTCGGAGGTTGTATCCCAGATGTATGACTCCGCGGACGAGCTGAGACCGTACTGAGTATAGAACTGCTGTTTGCTGTATGTCATCATAAACTTGTAAAAGCCGAGCGTTGCGGTGTAGGTCTTTCCGTTGTCTGCGGAAAAAGAAGCCACAACCTTTGATGAGCTGCAACCGGAAAGAGTAAATGCAAGCGCTGCCGTAAGCATCGCAAGGACGATAGTAAAAGCAACGGCTTTTACTGTTTTTGTTGTACGTTTCATAATTTTTGATTCTCCTTGTTTTTTGTAAAAGCGGAATTGAAAAGTCCTGTTTAACATTATACATACATTTTTCAATAAAATCTACTCTTTTTTTGATTTTATTTGTATATATTTTTTTAACAACCCGCAAATGAACGGCAAAATCGGCTCTCCGCTTCTGTTTCTGCACCGTACCGACGGCTTTGCGGAGGCGATTACCGTTATTGATTTTTTCGGATAAAGCGCGATCATCTCCGACCACGCGGCTATATCGAGATATCTCGGATATATCACGGCGCCGTCATCGGTCTGATCTATGCGGACGAAGGCGCAGTCTATCGCAAGCGCGCGGAGCAGCGATATCGACAAAAGCGCTTCGACCGACGGCGGAAGATCTCCGTAGCGGTCAAGAAGCTCGGCTGCGATATCGTCCATATCCTGCTCGGTTTCCACCGTCGCTATCTTTTTGTAAACGTCTATTCTCTGCGCGGGATCTTCGATATAGCTTTCGGGAATGTACGAATCCCTGCCGATGTTTACGGTGCAGTCGGCGCGTTCCTTCGGCTTTTCGCCCTTTTCTTCAAGCACGGCTTCGTTCAGGATTTTTATATAAAGATCGTAGCCTATGCTTTCCATATGTCCGTGCTGACGCGCGCCGAGAAGATCGCCCGCGCCGCGTATTTCAAGGTCGCGGAGCGCTATCTTGAAGCCCGAACCGAACTCGGTGAAATCGCGTATCGCCTGCAGGCGCTTTGTCGCTATTTCCGAAAGCGATTTGGAATGCGGATAGGTGAAATACGCATACGCCCTGCGCGAGCTTCTGCCCACGCGCCCTCTTATCTGATGCAGCTGAGAAAGTCCCATTCTGTCCGCGTTTTCTATTATCAGCGTGTTTGCGTTGGGAACGTCGACTCCCGTTTCGATAATCGTTGTGCAGACGAGAATATCTATATCGCCCGAAACCATACCCTGCCATATCGCAGAAAGCTCTTCCTTTTCCATCTGACCGTGAGCGACCTCGATTATTGCGTCCGGAAATTCGCTGCGTAGCTTTATTGCTTTCTGAACGATGGTGTCAACTCTGTTGTGCAGATAGAACACCTGACCTCCGCGGCGCAGCTCGCGGCGTATGGCTTCGTTTGTCACTATATCGTCGTGTTCGAGAACATAGGTCTGAACGGGAAGCCTGTCGCCCGGCGCTTCGTCAAGCACCGACATATCGCGGATGGAACTCATCGCCATATTCAGCGTTCGCGGTATCGGCGTTGCGGTGAGGGTAAGCACGTCCACGTTTTTTGAAAATTGCTTGAGCTTTTCCTTGTGAGCCACGCCGAAGCGCTGTTCCTCGTCCACTATCACAAGTCCGAGATCCCTGAACTGAACATCGGAGGAAAGAAGTCTGTGCGTGCCGATGATTATATCGACATCGCCCCTTTTCAGCGCGCGGAGCGTTGCCTCCTGCTCCTTTGACGTTCTGAAGCGCGACAGCAGCGATATTTTCACGGGGAAGGCTCTCATTCTCGAAACCGCCGTCTGATAGTGCTGCATCGCAAGAATCGTCGTCGGAACGAGGATTGCCACCTGTTTTCCCGCTTCGACCGCCTTGAAGGCGGCGCGGAGCGCAACCTCCGTCTTTCCGAAGCCGACGTCGCCGCAGAGAAGTCTGTCCATGGGAACGGCGCGCTCCATATCGCTTTTTATATCCTCGGCGGCGGCAAGCTGACCGTCCGTTTCGTCATATTCGAAGGTTGACTCGAATTCTCTCTGCATTTCGTCGTCCGCCGGAAAGGCGTAGCCCGGGCGGCGAAGTCTTTCGGCATAGAGCCCGATAAGCTCCTTTGCCATTTCCTTTACTTCGGCTTTAACCTTTGATTTTGCCCTCGACCATTCCGTGCCGCCGAGCTTTGAAAGATGAAGCATACCGTCGTCGGCTCTCGCACCGATGTATTTCGACACAAGATCTATCTGCTCGCAGGGGACGTACAGCACATCGGTTCCGGCGTACTGTATTTTCATATGATCACGGCAGACGCCGTCGTAATTGCGGATGCTTTCAAGTCCCATATACCGTCCGATGCCGTGCGTGACGTGAACGACGTAATCGCCGACTTCAAGGTCGGCATAGGAGAGTATTTTTTCCTTTGCCGAGCGTGCCGAGCGGGCGTTTTTCAGCTTTCTTACGGCGAGCTTCCGCTTTGCAAGGCTCTGATTTTCGCGCAGGGAAATACACGCAAAGCGCGAGCGGATAAGCTCAAAGCCCTCCGCGTCAAAGCAGCTGATATAAGCGCATCTGCGCGGAATATCTTCTATTTTCATAAAGTCGGGAGCGGCGGCAACCGATATTCCTCCGTCGCCGAGAAGCTTTACAAGATTGTTTACCTCAACCTCGTTTTCGCATAGAATGAGTATCGACGCGCCGGCTCTGATATGCGCCGAAACGTCTTCGACGAGCGCGGCATAGTTTTCGGTGGGAGAGGCGGTTTTTCTGCTTTCAAAGGAATAAATGCCGGAAATTCTTTCTCCGTACTGCGAAACGAAGCTGTTTACAAGCACCGCGGGATTTCTTCTCACAAACGAATAAAAATCCTCCGCATCTTCTGAAAACGCGCTGTATTTCGATATCATAACGCCCGAGGAGATAAGCTCCTTTACGGTTTCCTCATAATGCTTGGCATAGGCTTTCAGACGTTCTTCGACGGAGGAGGTTTCCGTCATAACGACGAGCGTGTCGTCGCAGAACCAATCTATAAGCGCGGTACATTCGGGATATACAAGCGATATATATTTATCCGAAAAAGCGAGCTCAAGCCCCGCGTCAACGGCGTCCTTTTCGTGCATAAGCGATTCTCTCGCTTCGGCGGAAACGGCTTTTTTCAGCTGAGCCGATATCGCCGAGGACATCTTTGCTCTTGCGCTTTCATCTATTAAAATTTCGCGCGCGCACGTCACGGTGACCTTTCCTACGTCGGAGGTGCGGCGCTGAGTCATAAGGTCAAAGGAATATATCGAGTCTATATCGTCGCCGAAAAATTCTATTCTTACGGGCGACGAAAGCTGCGGCGGGAATATGTCGAGTATTCCTCCGCGCACGGAAAACTGTCCCTTGCCGTCAACAAGGGTTTCTCTTACATATCCTGCCGAAACAAGAAATTTTGCAAGCTTTCCTATGTCGGCGCTTTCGCCCTCGGAAAGCGTCATTGTGGCTTTTTCGAGCCGTCCGCGCGGAATCGTATACTGAAGCGCGGCGTCCGGTACGGTTACCACAACGTCAACGTCGTCCTCAGCTATTGCCGTAAGCACGGCGATGCGCTCGTGTTCCGTATCGTGAGATGAGACAATGTTGTAAAGCACGGGATCGCGCACGGGATAGACCATGGAGCGAAGTCCCACGCCGGAAAGAAATGCATTTATCGTGTTCGCCGTTTTTTCGTCGTGAGCTATGATAAGCGCGGGCGAGGGCGCTGTTTTTTCGCAAACCAAAGCGGCGAGGAAAGCGTTTCTCGCCCCCTCGCAAAGTCCCGTTGCCATAATCGGCGCGCGGTTTTCCGTTTTCATCTGCGCCGACAGGTTCTCAAGCAGCTGCCCGTATTCGCGCTCCTCGCGGATACGGCTTGAAAGTATATTCATTTTTACCTCTCTGTTCTGTTGTAAAGGTTCATCGCTTTTTCGGTATCGCCCGATATTATAAGACGCACCGCGTCAAAAATATCGTCAAGGCGGCTTTCCGTCAGCTTCATATCGCCGTCGGGAAGCTTTCCGAGCACCCAATCCGCAAGGTCATATTCGGGAGTCGGCTTTTTTCCCACGCCTATTTTTACGCGCGGATATTTTTCGGTTCCGAGCCATTTGTTTATGCTTTTAAGCCCGTTGTGACCGCCGGCGCTGCCTTCTCTGCGGATGCGGATATGACCGGGTTCAAGGGAGATATCGTCGCTTAAAATTATTATACGGTCGGGATTTATTTTATAGAAATCCGCCGCGGCGGACACCGCCGTGCCGGAAGCGTTCATAAGCGTCTGCGGCTTCATCAAAAGCACTTTCGCTCCGCCGATTTCACATTCGCCGATAAGCGAATCGAACTTTGCGCGGTCGATTTTCGCGCCGAGCTTTGCGGCGATGTGATCTATCGCGCGAAAGCCCGCGTTGTGACGGGTGCTTTCATATTTTTTGCCGGGATTGCCGAGCCCGACGACGATGAACGCCGGAGGACCGGAGACCGTGCTTGTTTCTATTTTTTTGAAAAGGTCGAATATTGACATATAAGCTCCTTGAAATTACAGATATTTATCGGCTGTTTCCTTTATTTTTATAAGATATTTTTCACCGAAGAGCGCAACGTGTCCGAGCCACTGATTCAGCTTCCAGAGGTCGGCTCGATCTGAAAAACCACTATCTATCGGGTAGACCTCGCTGTACGCGTCAAAGAACGCCTGCGGCACGGGGCAGAAAAAGTTGACTGTCGTCAGATCTATTTCCCTGTTGCCGTAATAGAGGGCGGGGTCAATCAGCACAAGCTCTTTTCCGTCAAACATGAGATTCCCGAGCCAAGGATCGCCGTGCAGCAGGAAAAAGTCGCTCTGAGCGGGGCATATTGACGGCAGCTTTTCGACAAGCCTTTCGACGAGCTTTATGTGTTCTGCGTCGATTCTGCCCTTGTCGATTGCATATTTCATCGTATCGAGAAGGCGGCGACGACCGAAGAATTCCGCCCAGCTTTTCTCGCGCGTGTTGTCCTGACGGAATATTCCGAGATAGGTCGTAAAGTCAAAGCCACAGCTGTCGCTTTTGACAGAGTGCAGCTGCGCAAGCCCGCGTCCGAGCGCGGCAAAATCCGCGTCTGTTTCGGGCTTTACGTCTTTTACGGCTTCCATTATGAGCAGAACGGTATCTCCGCTTTGCGCAACGCCGTATACCTCAGGCGTCTTTATATCGGTATGCGCTTTTATATAGGCAAGCTCTTTTGCTTCGGCTCTGAACTGCTCCGGTGAAAACGGATTTTGTCCGGCTTTGACGAAAACATCGAATTTCTCTCCGATAAACCTTGCAGCAGGGTGCATAGCTCCCGTTTTGCTTTCTTTTATATCGACTATGCGGAAATCCGTGCCAGTCTCGCTCTTTACGGCATTTTCAATGACTGCGTTGTATGCGCCGCTTGTAAGTATGCCCATATTTTCCTCCGATTCGTTTTCGGTCAAACTTTGCAAGGTATATTTTACACAAAATACAGCCGTTTTTCAAGTATATAGAGTCGATTTTGAAATAAATATTCGGAAAATAAATCTTTTTCGGAAAAATTTTTGAAAAAAGTATGGATATTGCGGTTTCGTTGTGATATAATATCTAATCGTATAAAGTTAGTAAACTTTAATAAATAACAAAGTGGAGGAATTTCACACAATGGCAGCAAAAAAGTATTGTTACCTGTTCAGCGAAGGCAACGCAAATATGCGTGAGCTTCTCGGCGGCAAGGGCGCTAACCTTGCAGAAATGACCAATATCGGTCTTCCCGTTCCCCAGGGCTTTACCATATCGACGGAAGCCTGCACACAGTATTATGAAGACGGAAAGAAGATCAATCCTTCCATCGAAGCGGAAATAATGGAATACATCGAAAAGATGGAGAAGATCACCGGCAAGAAATTCGGCGATCACGAAAATCCCCTTCTCGTTTCCGTCCGTTCGGGCGCAAGAGCGTCGATGCCCGGTATGATGGATACCATCCTTAACCTCGGTCTCAACGAAGAAGTTGTAGACGTTATCGCAAAGAAATCCGGCAATCCCCGTTGGGCTTGGGACTGCTACAGAAGATTCATTCAGATGTTCTCCGACGTCGTTATGGAGGTCGGCAAGAAGTATTTTGAAAAGCTCATCGACGAGATGAAAGAGAAAAAGGGCGTAAAGCAGGACGTTGAGCTTGACGCAAACGATCTCAAAACTCTCGCTATGCAGTTCAAGGCTGAATACAAATCGAAGATCGGTACGGATTTCCCCTCCGATCCCAAGGTTCAGCTCTTTGAAGCCATCAAGGCAGTATTTCGCAGCTGGGACAACCCCCGCGCAAACGTATACCGTCGTGATAACGATATTCCTTATTCGTGGGGTACGGCAGTAAACGTACAGATGATGGCGTTCGGTAATATGGGCGATGACTGCGGCACGGGCGTTGCATTCACGCGCGATCCCGCTACGGGCGCTAAGGGACTCTTCGGTGAATTCCTTACAAACGCACAGGGCGAAGACGTTGTTGCCGGCGTTCGTACACCTATGAAGATTGCCGAAATGGAACAGAAATTCCCCGAA
The DNA here is from genome assembly GCA_963614875.1 of uncultured Eubacteriales bacterium. Classification (GTDB taxonomy): domain Bacteria; phylum Bacillota; class Clostridia; order Oscillospirales; family CAG-272; genus CAG-841. Next base: position 8,469 of record CAVEFC010000016.1, read on the forward strand.
GCGTTCAAGCAGTTCGAAAGCGTATGCAAAACTCTTGAATCTCACTATCGCGATATGCAGGATATGGAGTTCACAGTTGAACACGGCAAGCTTTATATGCTTCAGACGCGTAACGGCAAGAGAACGGCTCAGGCTGCTCTCAAGATCGCGTGCGACCTCGTTGACGAGGGTATGAGAACTCCCGAGGAAGCTGTCGCAATGATCGATCCCAGAAACCTTGATACACTTCTTCACCCGCAGTTCGACGCAAAGGCGCTCAAAGCCGCAACGCCTCTCGGCAAGGGCCTCGGCGCATCTCCCGGCGCAGCCTGCGGACAGATAGTATTTACGGCAGAGGACGCTGCCGAATGGAAGAAAGCCGGCAAAAAGGTTGTTCTTGTCCGTCTTGAAACCTCTCCCGAGGATATCACGGGTATGAAGGCTTCGCAGGGCATACTCACCGTTCGCGGCGGTATGACAAGCCACGCAGCCGTTGTTGCACGCGGAATGGGAACCTGCTGTGTTTCCGGCTGCGGCGACATAAAGATGGATGAAGAAAACAAGAAGTTCGAGCTTGCGGGAAGAACATTCCACGAAGGCGACGTTATCTCCATCGACGGTACTACAGGTAATATCTACGGCGAAGCAATCGCTACGGTTGACGCCACAATAGCAGGCGAGTTCGGCAGAATTATGGCTTGGGCAGACGAATTCAGAAAGCTCAAGGTTCGTACAAACGCCGATACACCCAGAGATGCAAAGAAGGCAAGAGAGCTCGGCGCAGAGGGTATCGGTCTTTGCCGTACAGAGCATATGTTCTTTGAAGCTGACAGAATTGCAGCCTTCAGAGAAATGATCTGCGCAGACACAGTTGGAGAAAGAGAAGCCGCTCTTGAGAAGATTCTTCCTTATCAGCAGGGCGACTTCGAAGCTCTTTACGAGGCTCTTGAAGGAACTCCCGTATGCATCAGATTCCTTGATCCGCCGCTTCACGAATTCGTTCCCACGGAAGAAGCCGACATCGAGCTTCTCGCAGCGGCTCAGGGCAAGAGCGTTGAGAGCATCAAGGCGCTTATCGCTTCGCTTCACGAATTCAACCCGATGATGGGTCACCGCGGCTGCCGTCTTGCAGTAACATATCCCGAAATCGCAAAGATGCAGACAAAGGCTGTTATCCGTGCGGCTATCAACGTAAAGAAGAAACATCCCGACTGGAATGTCAAACCCGAAATAATGATTCCGCTTATCTGCGAAGTAAAAGAGCTTAAGTTTGTAAAGAAGGTTGTTGTTGAAACAGCCGACGCCGAAATCGCGGCAGCAGGCATCAAGCTTGAATACGAAGTAGGTACAATGATAGAAATCCCGCGCGCCGCTCTTACGGCTGACGAGATTGCAAAGGAAGCTGACTTCTTCTGCTTCGGTACAAACGACCTTACCCAGATGACCTACGGCTTCAGCCGTGACGACGCAGGTAAGTTCCTCAACGCTTACTACGATACGAAGATCTTTGAAAACGATCCGTTTGCAAAGCTTGATCAGGTAGGCGTAGGCAAGCTTATGAAGATGGCTATCGACCTCGGCAGACCTGCAAATCCGAACCTCCATATCGGTATCTGCGGCGAGCACGGCGGCGACCCGACATCCGTTGAGTTCTGCCACAACATCGGTCTTGATTATGTTTCCTGCTCACCGTTCCGTGTGCCGATCGCACGCCTTGCGGCAGCTCAGGCAGCTATCAAAGACAAAAAGAACTGAAAATAAGTCTTTTACAAAAATCCCCGCGCTTTTGCGTGGGGATTTTTTTGCTCCGACAAAAACGTCACGGCTTGAAAACCGCAGAAAAGTGTGGTATAATTTCTTTTACAGATTCGTATTTTAATATAAAATAATGAAAGAGGTGCGGAAATGAAGGTACTTATCATAAACGGAAGTCCGCGGACAAACGGAAACACGTCCGTTGCGCTTGAAGAAATGAGAAAGGTCTTTGAAAAGGAAGGCGTTGAAACGGAAATATTTGCTGTCGGCGGAAAGGATATAAGGGGCTGTATCGCGTGCGGACGCTGCGGCGAGCTGGGAAAATGCGTTTTTGACGACGCGGTAAACGAGCTTGCGCCGAAATTCAAAGAAGCGGACGGTCTTGTCGTTGCAAGTCCCGTTTATTATGCGTCCGCAAACGCGACGCTTATCGCCCTGCTTGACAGACTTTTTTACAGCTCTCATTTCGACAAAACAATGAAGGTCGGGGCGAGCGTTGTCTGCGCCAGACGCGGAGGGTGCTCTGCGACCTTTGACGAGCTGAACAAATATTTTACGATATCCGGAATGCCGATAGCGTCGGGGCAGTACTGGAATTCGATACACGGGCGCGCTGCGGGTGAAGCCGAAAAAGACGAAGAAGGAAAGCAGTCAATGCGCACGCTTGCAAAAAATATGACGTTTCTGATGAAAAGCATTGCGCTCGGCAGGGAAAAATTCGGCTTGCCGGAAAAGGAAAAACCAATACGCACGAATTTTATAGGATAAAAGAAAAAAATCTCTCCGCATTATGCGCGGAGAGATTTTTGTTTTTCACAGTCATAAACCGGACAAATCCTCAATATAATTGCATTGAATAAAACCAAACCGGGAGGAAACGAAATGAGCATTTACAAGGATATAGCGCAAAGAACGGGCGGAGATATTTATATAGGGGTTGTAGGCCCCGTGAGAACGGGGAAGTCCACATTTATAAAAAAGTTTATGGAAACGCTCGTTCTTCCGAATATCGAAAACGATTATGACAAAAAGCGCGCGCAGGACGAAATGCCGCAGTCCGCGGCGGGAAGAACCGTAATGACAACCGAGCCGAAATTCATTCCCGACGACGCGGTGAAAATAACCCTTGACGGCGTAGGCACGCTTTCCGTGAAAATGATAGACTGCGTGGGATATATGGTTCCCGACGCGCTCGGCAATTTTGAAAACGGTCAGCCGAGAATGGTCAATACTCCGTGGTCGGAGGAAAGCGTTCCGTTTGAAACGGCGGCTGAAACCGGCACGAAAAAAGTAATTACCGATCACAGCACGATAGGATTTCTTGTTACAAGCGACGGTTCGTTCGGGGAGCTTTCAAGAGAAGGCTATGCCGACGCCGAAGCGCGTATCGCGGCGGATATTTCGTCGATAGGAAAGCCCTATGCAATAATTCTCAATTCCGCCGTGCCGAATTCAAAAGAAGCTGTCGCGCTTGCGCTTTCGCTTGAAGAAAAATACGGCGCTCCCGTCGCGCTTGTAAACTGTCTTGAGCTTGATCGCGACGATATAGAAAACATAATGGGACTTGTGCTTTTGCAGTTTCCCGTGACGGAAATCGAAGTCAGGCTGCCCGATTATATGAATGCGCTTGACGCAAGCCATCCGATGCGCCGCGAGCTTTATGAGGCGACTGCGGAATGTGCAAGGAACGTAAGCAAAACGGGCGATATTTCAGAAAAATTCAAAACGCTTGAAGAAAGCGATTATGTAGATTCCGTAAATGTCGATTCTGTTGATCTCGGAACGGGGAAGGCAAGCGTTTCCGTAAAGCTTAAAGACGGACTGCTTTATAAGCTTATAGGCGAGCTTACCGGCTTTGAGGTCACGGGAGATGAGGCGCTTCTCAAGCTTCTTACGGAGCTTGCATCGACTAAAAAGCAGTATGATAAGGTGTCCGAGGCGCTTTCCTCCGCTATGGATACGGGCTACGGCATCGTTACGCCCGATATTTACGATATGAAGCTTGAAGAACCCGTTATAGTAAAGCAGTCGGGCGGATACGGAGTGAAGCTTCGCGCGTCGGCGCCGTCTATACATATGATAAAAGCCGATATTCAGACGGAGGTTTCGCCTATCGTGGGCACGGAGGCGCAGTCGGAGGAAATGGTGCGCTTTATGCTGAAAGAATTTGAAACCGATCCCAAACGCATATGGGATACGAATATGTTCGGAAAATCTCTTTACGAGCTTGTAAACGAAGGACTTCATACAAAGCTTTCTCATATGCCCGACGACGCAAGAGCAAAGCTTTCGGAAACGCTCGGGAGAATCGTAAACGAGGGCAGCGGCGGACTTATCTGCATTATACTATGATAAAAAGAAAAAACAGAGATGAGAAATCACCTCTGTTTTTTTGTGAAGTTTGTAAAAACCAATTTACCAAAGCTTCTTTTACTTTTTTAATAAGCTATGTCTGCGCAGGTATCAAAAAATCTGTATATCGCCCCCGATAACTGAAGCTTCTTTTGCTTTTTTGATAAGCTCTGTCTGTGCAGGTATTAAAAACTCTGTATATCATCCCCGATAATTGAAGCTTCTTTTGCCTTCTTTTCTTCTCGAAGAAAAGAAGGTGCTTACTTTTCTTTTCCAAAGAAAAGTAAGTCAGGATATGAGGGCGGCGCCGATTGCGGTTGCGAACTGAGTATTTTCCGGAATAATGAAGTTTACGTCGAAGATTGTGCCGAGGTTTTCAAAAAAATTCTTTGCGGGGGATATCGTCGCAAGATTGCCCGTGAGAACGATATTTTCCGTCTTTTCGTTTCTTGCGGCGAAAACGCCCATAACGCCGATGGTTTCAAAAACCATATTGATTATTCCGCGGGCGATATCGGCAGGGGAGGCAATGTCCGAAAGCTTGCCGAAGTTTGACGCCGTCATATCCGGCGGCAGAGAAACGGTCTTGCCCGTTTTTGTAAGATCTTTTACACGAAGATCCACATTTTCAAGCTTACCTTCCTCGGCAAGCCCGATAATATGGTCGATATCGTCCGTTTTCAGCATCTTTTTTGAAAGTCCGATAAGAGTGCCGCCGCCGACGCCTGTTCCGCCGAGATATGAGGTCGATGTGCCGACGGACGATTTTTTTGCGTGAACGAGAGCCGTTCCCGTACCCATACTGATAACAACGGCGTCCGGAAGTCCCGAAAGATAAAGTCCGCCTCTGCCGAAGCAGTCAAATTCAACGGCTTTTATCACGGGAATGCCGTATATCGACTTTTCGATGTATGACGAGCCTACGCCAGTGATTATTATTTTTTCTATATCGGAAAGCACAAGACCGTTTTTTGTTGTGAATCTGCCGAACGCGCCGTATGCCGAGGTCACGGGATCTGCGGCGTGGACATACTGCGGGGAAATTATTTTGCCGTTGTATGACGCAACGATTTTTGTCGCGCTTCCGCCGACGTCTATACCGATTATCGCTTTCATTTTTTCTTCCTTTCTTTATATGCTCCGTTATACAGGAGAGGAGATTATCATCTCGCAAAGAGTGCCGTAATCTATTCCGGCGGCGGCTGCTTCCTGCGGCAAAAGACTTGACGGCGTCATTCCCGGGAGAGCATTTGCTTCAAGGCAGAAGAAATTTCCGTCACCGTCCATAAGAAAATCAAGACGGCTGTACATTCCGAGCCCCAGCGCGTTGTGAGCGCGCAGGGCGATATCCTGCATTTCCTTTACCTGACCTGCCGTAAGCTCCGCCGGACAGATTTCTTTTGTCGCGCCTGCCTGATACTTGTTTTTGTAATCGTAAAATCCCGTTTTCGGGATAATTTCTATTGCGGGGAGCGCCTTTCCGCCCAGTATTCCGACGGAAAATTCTCTGCCCGTGATTTTTTCTTCTATCATAACCTTTGCGCCGTAGCTTTTTGCAAGGCTTATCGCCTTTTCAAGCCCGCGGGGCGTTTCTACTATCGTGACGCCTACGCTCGATCCGCAGCCGCAGGGCTTTACGACGCAAGGCGTGGGAATTTCGGATATGTCTTCGCCGCGGTAAAGATTCCACTTCGGCGTGGGAATTCCGTTTGATTCGAATATCGCCTTTGTAAGCGCTTTGTCCATTGCCAGATGACAGGAGGCGTAGTCGCTGCCCGAATGCTTTATTCCGCACGATTCGAGAAGCGCCTCTATACGTCCGTCCTCGCCCATTCCGCCGTGGAGCGCAAGAAAAACCGCGTCGGCTTTTTCGCAAAGCTCAATTATTCCTCTGCCGATAAGCCTTTCTCCTTCGCCGAAATCCTTTTTCAGCCTGTCGAGATCCGGCTCGGATGCCGGAACGTGATATTCATATCTGCCTTTTGAACGGAACATTTTGTCGGGCGCGGCTGTGTCTATCGGTTTATATACGTCCGCCAGAGCGACAAAGTGACCGCGCTCCATCAGTGCGGTGGCGATCAGCGCCCCTGAAGAAAGGGAAACGTCGCGTTCGGGACTCATACCTCCCGCAAGAACGACTATTTTCATAAATCAAAAAACCTCTTTTGCAGTTTATATGTTGCACAGCTTTTCCGCCGCCGCAAGCTTTACGCAAAGACAAAGCACATCTGCGGCGCGCGAAAGCTCTTCCTCCGTAGGATATGACGGTGCGATACGGAGATTTCTGTCCTGCGGATCTATCCCGTAGGGAAAAGTTGCGCCGGCTCCCGTAAGCGTTACGCCGGCGTCCTTGCAAAGCTGCCATACGCGCTTTGCCGTGCCGGAAAGCACATCGAGCGAGATGAAATATCCGCCCGAGGGCTTTGTCCATTCGGCGATGCCGAGCCCCGAAAGCTCACGCGAAAATGCGGAAAGAACTATGTCAAATTTCTTTTTCAGAATCTTGGCGTGAAGTGCCATATGTTTTCTGACGTTTTCCGCAGTGCCGAAGAACTTCACATGACGCATCTGATTTATCTTGTCATAAGATATGCACTGAACGCCCATGTGGGAAAGTGTGTCTGCTATGTTCTTTTCGGATGATATCATAGCCGCGACGCCTGCGCCCGGATATGTGATCTTTGATGTGGAAACGAACATATATACTATGTCTTCGTTTGGCGTTCCCTTTGTCAATGAGAAAATATCCGGTATGTCGCGGATTTCTCCGAAATCGTGAATAAAATACGCATTGTCCCAGAAAATGCGGAAGTCCTTTGCCGCAGGACGCAGGGCTGCAAAGCAGCGGATTGTTTTTTCACTGTATACAACGCCCGTCGGATTTGAAAATTTCGGCACGCACCATATGCCCTTTATGCTTTCATCGGACGAAACAAGACGTTCGACCTCGTCCATATCGGGACCGTCGTCCTTCATTTCTATGTTTATCATTTCTATGCCGAGCGCCTCGCATATGGCAAAGTGCCTGTCATATCCGGGACAGGGGCAGAGAAATTTAACCTTTTCAAGATCCTTCCACGCCGTGCTGCCGCATACGCCGAAAAGCATTGCGCGCGCTACTGTATCGTACATCATATTGAGGCTGGAGCTTCCGCCGGCTATCACCTGCGATGCGGGAACGCCGCAGAGCTCGCCGAAAAGACGGCGCGCGTCGTCGGCTCCCGCAAGAAAACCGTAGTTACGCATATCGATGCCGCTTTCGGTTTTGCACTCGTCTGCCGTTTTCAGCGCGGTAAGAATACCGCTTGAAAGATCAAGCTGCTCCGGTGACGGTTTCCCGCGCGACATATCGAGCTTCAGCCCGAGTTTTTTTATGTCCTCGTATTCGGAAAGAAGCTTTTTGTAAATATCCGAAAGCTCGCTTTCCGTCATTGCAGAATATTGCATTTTGAAAAAATCTCCGTTTTAATAAAATCAGATATCGGCGTTGCCCGTTGTTCTGGGGAATGCTTCAACGTCGCGGATGTTCGATACGCCCGTGATATACATTATAAGGCGCTCAAAGCCGAGACCGAAGCCCGCGTGGTGAGTTCCGCCGTATTTGCGAAGCTCGGTGTACCACCAATAATCATCGGGATTGAGACCGAAGCGCGCGTATGCTTCTTCGAGCTTGTCAAGACGCTCCTCACGCTGTGATCCGCCGATAAGCTCTCCGACGCCCGGAACGAGCATATCCGCTGCGGCAACGGTCTTTCCGTCGTCGTTCTGGCGCATATAGAACGCTTTTATTTCTTTCGGATAATCCGTCACGAACAGAGGCTTTTTGAAAATCTCCTCGCAGAGATATCTTTCGTGCTCCGTCTGCATATCGCAGCCCCAGAAGGGCGTATAATCAAACTGCTTTCCGCTTTCGCAAAGAAGCTTTATCGCCTCCGTATATGTTATGCGGGCAAAGTCGTTTCCGACCACGTTGTGAAGTCTGTCAAGAAGAGTGTTGTCAACAAATTTGTTGAAAAATTCGAGCTCTGTGGGACAGTTTTCAAGCACATAGTTTATAACGTACTTTGTCATTGCCTCGGCAAGCTCCATGTCGTCTTCAAGATCGGAGAAGGCTATCTCCGGCTCTATCATCCAGAACTCGGCTGCATGGCGCTGAGTGTAGCTCTTTTCCGCGCGGAAGGTCGGGCCGAAGGTATATATTTTTGAATAAGCCTGAGCAAAACATTCGGCGTTGAGCTGACCGGAAACCGTCAGGAACGAGCTTTTGCCGAAGAAATCCTTTGAAAAATCTATCTTGCCGTCCTCTGTTTTCGGGGGATTGTCGAGATCGAGAGCGGTTACTCTGAACATTTCGCCCGCGCCTTCGCAGTCGCTTACGGTTATAAGCGGAGTGTGAACATAGACAAAGCCGTTTTCGTTGAAGAATTTATGCAGGGCAAACGCCGCCGCCGAGCGCACGCGGAACACCGCGTTGAAAAGGTTTGCTCTGGGGCGCAGGTGAGCTATCGTGCGGAGATATTCGAGGGTATGACGTTTTTTCTGAATGGGGTAGTCGGGGGTGGACGCGCCTTCGACTTCGATTTTCTCCGCCTTTATCTCAAAAGGCTGAGGAGCGTCGGGCGTGAGGGTGAGCGTACCCGAAACTATGAGCGCCGCGCCGACGTTCTGCTTTGATATTTCTCTGTAATTTTCAAGCTTTTCGGCTTCAAAAACGACCTGAATATTTTTGAAACAGCTGCCGTCGTTGAGCTCTATAAAGCCGAAAACGTTCGACGAACGTATCGATCTTGCCCAGCCTGCGACGGTTATGCTTTTTTTGTCGAAGGCTTCTTTATCTGCGAAAATGTCCTTTACAAATGTTCTTTTCATTTTTATCACCTTTGTTTTTATAAAATTTATATTGGGAAAAATATATATACAAAATATATTATACAACATCACGCGCGCGATTACAAGATTAAATTTGCTCTTAAACGGATTTTTAATAATATTTACCTGTTATTGCTTCAAATTTATTGACAAAAAAAGCACGTTCGGATATAATTTAATCTGGGGTTCGGTCAGACCGGACAAATAAGCTAACAAAATATTTATTTCGGAGGAAACAATAGATGGACAATTCCACAAAAAAAGCACTGCAGCAGGCAGCGCTGAAAATCCGTCTCGGAATTCTTGAAGAAGTGTTTTCCGCTTCGTCGGGACACCCGGGCGGCTCGCTTTCAATAGCCGACATCCTTTCTTATCTTTTCTTCAAAGAGATGAGAATTGATCCGAAAAATCCGAAGTGGGAGGATCGCGATCGCTTTGTGCTTTCAAAAGGTCACACCGCGCCCGCGCTCTATGCGGCTCTCGCAAACAGAGGATATTTCGACGTTTCGGAGCTTAAAGGCTTCCGTAATGCCGGCAGCTTCCTTCAGGGCCACCCCGATATGAAGCATACTCCCGGCGTCGATATGACGACAGGCTCTCTCGGACTCGGCATTTCCGCCGCTTGCGGAATGGCTCTTTCCGGAAAGATCTCGGATAAGGATTACCATGTTTACGCCGTACTCGGAGACGGTGAAACGGAAGAAGGTCAGGTTTGGGAAGCAGCTATGTTTGCCGCTCACTACAAGCTTGACAATCTCTGTATATTTGTTGACTTCAACGGACTTCAGATCGACGGTCCGATAGTCGACGTTATCGATCCCACGCCTCTTGACAAGAAGTTCGAAGCGTTCAACTGGAACGTTGTGACCGCCGACGCGCACGATTTCGATTCCATCGAAGCGGCAGTCGAAGCCGCAAAGGCGTGCAAGGGCAAGCCCACGGCAATCATCGCAAAGTCGATAAAGGGCAAGGGCGTTTCGTTTATGGAAAATCAGGTCGGCTGGCACGGCAAGGCTCCGAACGCCGAAGAATACGAGAAGGCGGTAGCCGAGCTTACCGCTTCAGCACAGTAAGGGGAGGATACGGCAATGGCTGATAAAATAGCGACAAGACAGGCTTACGGTGACGCGCTTGCGGCACTCGGCGAAAAATACAGGGATGTTGTGGTTCTCGACGCCGATCTTGCGGAGGCTACAAAGACGGGCGTTTTCAAAAAGAAATTTCCCGAAAGACATTTTGACTGCGGCATAGCGGAGGGCAATATGGTTGCGGTTGCGGCAGGTATGGCGACAACGGGCAAGATTCCGTTTGCGTCCAGCTTTGCAATGTTTGCCGCAGGCAGAGCTTTCGAGCAGATAAGAAACGCGATAGGCTATCCTCATCTCAACGTCAAGATAGGCGCAACTCACGCCGGCATAACCGTCGGCGAGGACGGCGCAACTCACCAGTGCAACGAGGATATCGCGCTTATGCGTACAATTCCCGGTATGGTAATAATCAATCCTGCTGATGGTCTCGAAACACATGCCGCGGTTGAAGCCGCAATAAACTACAACGGTCCCGTTTATCTGCGCTTCGGCAGAGCCGCGGTTCCGTATCTCTACGACGAGAAAACATACAAATTTGAAATCGGCAAGGGAATTACGCTTGCGGAAGGCAAGGACGTTACGATAGTTGCAACGGGCTATATGGTACATCTTGCGCTTGCGGCAAGAGAGCTTCTTCTCGCCGACGGAATCGACGCGGAGGTCATCAACATTCACACGATAAAGCCCATCGACTCGGAGCTTCTCATAAAGAGCGCGACAAAGACGGGCGCAGTCGTAACGGCTGAAGAGCATAACATCATCGGCGGACTCGGCGGCGCTGTGTGCGAGGTTCTTTCCGAAGCTCACCCCGTTCCCGTTCTCAGAGTCGGCGTTGAGGATAAATTCGGCAAGAGCGGCAAGGTTCCCGTGCTTCTTGAGGAATACGGTCTTACGGCGGAAAATATCGCCGCAAAGGCAAAAGCCGCCGTCGCTCTCAAGAAATAATCTCAAAAAAACAGCAAAGGTTTCACTCCCGTATATTTTCGGGAGTGAAATTTTCTTACGGAGGGCAAAATGAAAATACTTCTTTGCACTATGAAAATGGATATAGGCGGCGCGGAAACTCATATTCTTGAGCTTGCAAGGGCGCTTTATGCGCGCGGACACGACGTTACCGTAGCCTCCGGCGGCGGACGCTTTACAGCAGAGCTTGAACGTATCGGCGCAGAGCATATAAGCGTTCCGCTGTATTCGAAAAATCCGTTTCTTCTTGCCGTTGCAGAGAAAAAGCTCTCCGCTCTGATCTCGCGCGAAAAATTCGATATAGTCCACGCGCACGCAAGAATTCCTGCATTTGTCTGCGGAAGGCTGCAGAAAAAATACGGCTTCCGCTTCGTAACGACGGCTCACTACGATTTCCGCGTGACGCCGCTGCTCCGGAAAATGACCGATTGGGGCGAGCATTGCTTTGCCGTCAGCCCCGATATAAAGGATTACGTTATAAAAAATTACGGCTTTCCGAAGAGTAATATCACCGTCGTGCCGAACGGCATAGATACGGACGTTTTTTCTCCTTTTGCGCCGTCCGGAGAAATATTCGGCGAATTTCCCGAGCTTAAAGACAAAAAAATCATTCTTCACGTAAGCAGGCTTGAAGAATATTCTTCTCTCTGCGCGAAGTGTCTTATAAAAGCGATGGAGCGCATAGGCACGGATTTTCCCGATTCGGCGCTTGTGATAATAGGCGGAGGAAAGGATTTTTCTTCCGTTTCCGAGCTTGCCGAAAGAACCAATTCACAGCTCGGAAGAAAGGCGATTTTTGCGCTCGGCGCAAGAACGGACGTAAGAAAATTCATAACGGATTCCTATATGTTCGCAGGACCTTCGCGCGCGGCGCTCGAAGCTATGTCGTGCGGAAAGCCTGCTGTTATTTCCGGCTCTCAGGGGCATATAGGCATTTTTTCGGACGAAACCGCGTCCGCCTGCGAAAAAACGAATTTCTGCGGCAGAGATATGGGAATCCCCACGTCGGAGAAGCTTTGCCGCGATATTTCGGCGGTGCTTTCGGCAAAAGAGGAGGAATATACGTCGCTCGGCAGCTTTTGCAGGGAATACGTGTGCGGACATTATTCCGTCGGGATAATGACCGATATTTACGAGCGCGAATACAAAAGACTTTCAAAAATCGTAACGGGAAAGCATCACGATTATATGCTTTGCGGCTATTACGGCTTCGGAAATCTCGGTGACGAGGCGATTGAAGAATGTATAATTTCCTCGATAAGAGAAAGAAAACCGTCCGCCGATATATGCGTGATGACGCATACCCCGAAGAAAACGTCAAGACGTTTTTCCGTCTGCGCGGTGCAGAGAATGAATATTTTCGCCGTGTCGAAGGCGCTCGGAAGCACCGATACCTTTATCTTCGGCGGCGGCAATCTGCTTCAGGACAAGACAAGCCGGCAGTCGCTTTTGTATTATACGAAAATGCTCGATATCGCAAAGAAAAAAGGCTGCAGAACGGTTATTTTCGCAAACGGACTCGGACCGTTTGAAAAGGCATCGGGACTGCGGCTTGCCGCAAGAGCGGCGTCCGGAGCCGACGCGGTTTCGATGAGGGAAAGCTACTCGCTTGAGCTTTTCGGGGAGCTTTGTCCGACGTCGGAGTCGGTGCTGGGCTTCGATCCCGCGATAACCCTTGTCCCCGATATGAGCGCAAAGCGCGACGGGCGGTATTTTGTCGTCGCGCCGAAGTTCTTTTCACGCGCGGCGGAAAAAGAATTTACAAAAGCCGCGGAAAATATATCGCGCACGTTCGGACTCAAAGCATATATACTTGCCATGTACGAAAAAGAGGACGCCGCCGTCTGCCGCAGGATAGCCTGCGGCTGCGGAGGGGAGGTTATTGGCTTCGGGATTTCGCCGCAGGAGGCTGTCGGTCTTATTTCGGGCGCGGAGCTTCTTCTCGGCTCGCGGCTTCATTCGCTGATATTCGCAACGGTCGCCGCCTGCCCGATGATCGCCGTATCGGACGATATAAAGCTGTTTTCGTATGTCGATATGATCGGTGCAAGAACCGACGGCGGCAGACTCTGCTATCTTACCGAGGATTCGGACGCGGAGGAGATAACAAAGCTTGCCGCGGAAACGCTTTCGTCCTCGGAAAATATCCGCGCGCTGCTTTCGGGCGGTCTTGACGGATGGGAAAAAACCTATATAAAAAGTCTTGACATACTGAAATAACGGCTGATTTCCGAAAAAAATTCCTTTATTTTGTCGGGTTTGTCTATCAATACGGGAAAAATGTCTGAAATATCGGCATATGCGGAAAAATGTCCGTTACGAATAATTTCTGTGCGCGATATAATAAAAGCGTAAAATGCTCCGCATTGGCGGAGAAAGTGAAAACGGAAGTGATGTTTTTTTGAAAATTCTGCTTATATGTCTTGCGGTGCTGATAGGAATTCCGCTTCTTACGGCGGCTTTTCTGCTTATATTTTCGGCGCCGGTGAACAGGAAAAAAGAATATGAAAGCGAGTCGGCTTTTTACCGTTTTATGCTGAATATGTGCGTTTTTATCGCGATGAAGGCTTTCTGTGTAAAGCCGGAGGTAAAAGGACTTGAAAAGCTGCCCGAGGGCTCGCCCGTGCTTTTTGTCGGAAATCACCGCTCGGGCTTTGATCCGATAGTCACAATGTATGTTCTGCGGAAGTATAAAATAGTGTATATTTCAAAGCCGGAGGTTTTCGGCTATCCCGCGCTGGGAAAGATAATGCACAGGTGTCGCTGTATGGCGATAGACCGTGAAAATCCGCGCAACGCGATGAAAACCATTTGTCGCGCCGCGGAGCTTCTCGGCGAAGGCGACGTTTCCGTGGGAGTGTATCCCGAAGGCACGCGGAGCAAAAACGGCGAAATTCTTCCGTTTCACAACGGAGTTTTCAAAATCGCGCAGAAGGCAGACGTGCCGATAGCCGTTATAGCTCTTTCCGGCACGGATAAAATATATAAAAATCCTTTGCGCAAAAACAAAGTAAAGCTTGTCGCAGCCGACGTTATACCGGCGGACGACGTGAGGAGGATGAGCACCTCCGAAATAGGCGAAAGGGTAAGAGGAGCGATCGAAGCGGCGCTTTCCGAAGCCGGAGAATAATCCGGAAAAAAGGCAAAATACCGGCGCGGCAATATAAAGAAATAAATTACATACGGAGCGGACTCAAGTGAAAAGGAAAGAATATTATTACTACTATTTTGACGAACAAAACGACGATTTTGCCGGAAACAATATAAACGGCAGACAGACGCCCGAAGGCTATAAATATCTTCCGAAAAATATTTTTTACAGGATATTCAAACCCATAGTTTATTATCTTGTTCTGCCGATAGTGTCATTGGCGGTTATCTTTATGGGCGTGCGGATAAAAAACGCAAGGGTATTCCGAGACCGCAGGGACAGAAAAAAAGGCTTTTTCATTTATAGCAACCATACCGGCAGCGTAAGAGATGTTTTCTCCGCGCCGAAGGTATCGTTTCCGCGCCAGTGCTATGCGGTGGCAAATCCCGACGCGATAAGCATTCCCGGGATAAAGCTTCTTGTAAAATTTCTCGGCGTGCTTCCCGTGCCGTCGGGCGTGAAAACCTACGGAAGCTTCAAGGCGGCGATAAACGAGGTTTATGAAAAAGGCTGCGCGATATCGATTTTTCCGGAGGCGCACATCTGGCCGAAGTACAACGGCATAAGAGATTTTTCCGACGTTTCGTTTTATTATCCTACGGAGCTTGACGCGCCGTGCTTTGTAAAAACCACCGTATATATAAAAAAGAAAAACGGAAGGGTAAAGCCGGAAATGATATGCGACGGTCCGTTTTATCCCGATAAAACGCTTCCGCGCAGACAGGCGCAGGCAAAGCTTCGCAATCAGGTAAGAGATACGATGCTTATGCGTGCCGAGCAGTACGGCTCGTGCCTTGACGGAAGATATCATTACATAAAGGTTGACTCTCCGGACGAGGTGAGAACCGAAATAAAATAACAAAAACCCGCCCATACGCGCAAACGCGTATGGGCGGGTTTTTTGTCTGTACGAAAACTTTCGTAAAGAAATTTATTAAATTCGTAAGAAAATTTATATAAAACTATTGACAAATTTCAAAAAGCGAGTATAATATATATCGTAAAAGAAGAGGGAGGCGGAAAATGAAAAAAAGCTTATACAGTCTTATGCTGTCGGACGACGTCATCGCGGAGATAGACAGCGCCGCTCACAGACTCGGCACCAACCGTTCCGCGCTGATAAACAGAATACTTGCCGAGTATGCCTCGGTAATAACGCCCGAAAAGCGCAGAAACGATGTTTTTTCGCTTATCGGGGAGTTTTTCGGAGGCGGAAGCGACATAGTTCCGCTTGTCGTTCCGAATCAGGATACGATGCTGCTCAAAAGCAGTCTGAGATTCAAATATCGCCCCACGGTAAGATACGAGGTGGAGCTTCGCAGCGTCGGGGAAAAAACGTCGGGCAGGCTGAGCGTCGTTATAAGAACGCAATCGCCCGCGCTTACCGACGTCACGGAGAGATTTTTTATCACAATGAAAAAAATAGAAGAAAAGCATCTTCCCGTGCCGGCAAAATACGAGCTTTCCCCCGGAAAATATGTCAGAAGCATAAATCCGAGAGGCGCGATAAAAAACGAAAAAGAGCTGAGCGAGGCGATATCGTCGTATGTCACCGAGCTTGACAGACTGCTGAAGGGCTACGTTTCCGGCGAGATAAATTCAGCCGAAGCGGAAAGAGAATACGTTTCGTATCTGAACAGATCAACCCGTATGATATAAATAACCGATAAAGGAAGTGATTTTATGAACCTTCAGAAATTCACAAAAAAATCAATAGAAGCGATAAATGCGGCGCAGAGCAAAGCGCTTGAAAATTCAAATCAGGCGATAACGCAGGAGCATCTGCTTTATGCGCTTATTTCGCAGGAGGGCGGACTTATCGGAAGTATCTTTTCCAGAATGGGAACGGATACCGACGCCGTTCTTTCCGCGCTTGACGATGCCATATCGAAGCTGACAAAGGTAAGCGGCGCAGGCGCAGAGCTTGACAAAATCTACGTTTCGCAGGAATGTCAGCGAGTACTTGAAAACGCCGAAAAGCTTGCAAAATCCGAGGGCGACGAATACGTTTCCGTGGAGCATATAGCGGAGGCGATATTCGATCTGCCCACGCAGTCGATTCGCGATATTTTCCGTCAGAGAGGAATAACAAAATCTGCGTTCAAGGCCGAGCTTGAAAAGGTAAAAACCACGCGCGTAACGGACGACGAACCCGAGCAGACGTATGACGCTCTCAAAAAATACGGCTTCGACCTTGTCGAACGCGCAAGAGAGCAGAAGCTCGATCCCGTTATCGGCAGGGATTCGGAAATCCGTAACGTGATAAGAATTCTTTCGAGAAAGACAAAAAACAATCCCGTACTGATAGGCGAACCCGGCGTCGGTAAGACCGCCATTGCCGAGGGCCTTGCACAGAGAATAGTCCGCGGCGACGTTCCCGAAGGACTCAAGGACAAGACGATTTTCGCGCTTGATATGGGCTCGCTTATCGCGGGCGCAAAATTCAGAGGCGAATTTGAGGAAAGACTGAAAGCCGTTCTTGCGGAGGTCACAAAGAGCGAAGGCAGAATTATCCTCTTTATAGATGAGCTTCACACAATAGTCGGCGCGGGCAAGACGGACGGCGCTCTCGACGCCGGAAATATCCTCAAGCCTATGCTTGCGAGGGGCGAGCTTCATTGTATAGGCGCGACGACTCTTGACGAATACAGAAAGTATATCGAAAAGGACGCCGCCCTTGAAAGACGTTTCCAGCCCGTTACGGTAAACGAACCGACCGTTGAAGACACGATAACCATTCTGCGCGGACTGCGTGAAAGATATGAAATTTATCACGGCGTCCGTATTCACGACGCGGCGCTCGTTGCCGCTGCCGTGCTTTCCGACAGATATATAACCGACCGTTTTCTTCCCGACAAGGCTATCGACCTTGTGGATGAAGCGTGCGCGCTCGTCAGAACCGAAATAGATTCAATGCCTTCGGAGCTTGACGACGTAAGCAGAAAGATAATGCAGCTTGAAATAGAAGAGACCGCACTCAAAAAAGAAACCGATACGCTTTCCGCCGAAAGACTTGCAAAGGTGACGGAGGAAATATCCGAAATGAAGGATAAATTCAACGCCATGAAGGCAAAATGGGAAAGCGAAAAGGCTGCCATCAACTCCGTAAAGAACCTGAAGGGCGAAATAGAAAAAGCCACCGCCGATATGGAGGAGGCACAGCGCACCTTCCGCTATGAAGAAGCCGCAAGACTTAAATATTCCGTTCTTCCCGAGCTTCAGAAGAAGCTTGAACAGGCAGGCAAGGAAAACAAAAACTCCGACGGCACGGACAGAATTCTGCGCGATACCGTTACGGAAGAGGAAATCACGGGAATTGTTGCGCGCTGGACGGGCATTCCCGTTTCAAAGCTGAAAGCAAGCGAAAGAGAAAAGATACTCTCACTTGAAGATACGCTTCACAAACGCGTTATCGGTCAGGACGAGGCTGTCCGTAAGGTCAGCGAGGCTATTCTCCGTTCGCGTGCGGGAATTTCCGATCCTTCAAGACCGATAGGCTCGTTTATGTTCCTCGGACCTACGGGCGTCGGCAAAACCGAGCTTGCCAAAGCTCTTGCCGAATGTCTTTTCGACGACGAACGTTCAATGGTCAGAATCGACATGTCCGAATATATGGAGAAATTCTCCGTATCGCGTCTTATCGGAGCGCCTCCCGGCTATGTAGGCTATGACGAAGGCGGTCAGCTGACGGAGGCGGTACGCCGTCATCCGTATTCTGTGGTGCTTTTCGACGAGGTTGAAAAGGCTCATCCCGACGTTTTCAACATTCTGCTTCAGATACTTGACGACGGCAGAATTACCGATTCGCAGGGCAGAACGGTGGACTTCAAGAATACGATAATCATTCTTACGAGCAATCTCGGCTCGCAGTATCTGCTCGACGGTATCGGCGCGGACGGCGAGATAACCGAAGAGGCTCGCGAGCAGGTTATGAATCTGCTCCGCAGCACCTTCCGTCCCGAATTTCTCAACCGTCTGGACGAGATAATTTTCTACAAGCCGCTTGCAAAGAGTCAGCTTGCAAAGATTATAGATCTTCTTACCGAAAAGCTTTCAAAGCGTCTTGAAGACAAGGGACTTCACCTTGAAATCACGGACGCCGCAAGAAATCTCTGTATCGACTGCGGTTACGATCCCGTTTACGGCGCAAGACCGCTCAAGAGATATCTTCAGGGCAGAGTCGAAACGCTTGTCGCGCGCACGATCCTTTCAAGCGATCTTGATATGGGCGATACGCTCACGGTCGACGCAAAGGACGGCGAGCTTGTATGCACGGTAAAGAAAGCCGAAAAATAAACCTGTATAAAACAAACGCAGAGCCGACAGGCTCTGCGTTTGTTTTTATGCGTCCTTTTTCTTTATCTGATCGAGGAGCATCTGCTCCATCATATCCATACAGCGTTCCTGATCGAAGGTGACGCTTTCGGAAAGGTATCTTTCGCTCAGCGCGGCTTTTTCTTCCGGATGCTCTATGAAATAATCTATTTTCTTTGCAAGATCGTCCGAATCGTTTACGTTGAAAAGGCATCTTTCGTCAAGGGCGAATGCTTTTGTCGCACAGCGGGGCGAGTTTGCTATCACGGGGACAAGCCCGCAGGAGATCGCTTCAAGGCAGGCGATGGCTTCTATTTCAACCTCTGCCGGATGACAGTAGAGATCGCAGAAGTTTATCGTTTTTACAAGCTCTTCGCGCGGATAAAAGTTTATCACGGGCGGATTTTTCAGATATCTGCGCCCGTATTTTTCAATTCTTTCGAGAAGCGGACCGTTGCCGGCAAAGAAAAGCTGAATTTTATCTGCATACTTTGATTTTCTTACGGCTTTCATAAGCACAATATGCGATTTTTCCTTTGAAAGTCTGCCCGTGAAAAGTATGCAGAATTTATCCTTGTACTGCTCCGGCTTTTCGGAGGGCAGACGTCTGAAATCCCTGCATACGCCGTTTGATATTACATAACCGTTTGTTTTGCGGTGAACTTCCTTTTCAAAAACGTCGCGGATAAACTGCGTCGGATAGTGGATTGCGCTTGCACGGCAGAAAAGGTTTTTGTCGTACCATTCGTATGTCAGATGATTCGCAAGGCGATTTCCCATCATTCCGACTATGTGCGCCGTAAGATTTTCCGCCTGAGCGTGAAAGCCTGCGGTTATGGGCTTGCCCAGACTTGCGGCAAGCTTTGTGGCGCGTCTTGCGATGAAAAGCGGAACCATAAAGTGAACTACGTCGGCATCCTTTATGGCGTCGTAAATTATTTTTTCGTCATACTTTGCGAGCGTGACGTGATTTTTTTCGAGTATATCGTTTATAAAGCTTCCCATATTCGTTACGGGAAGAATGTAATAGCCTTCAAGACCTGCTCTGTCGGCGTCGGGGCAGATGACCTTCACCTCGTGACCTTTTTCCTTAAGAGAGCGTATAAGATTAAGCGCGGCGACGGTTGTGCCGTTGTTTGCTTTGCCGAGAACCTCGCATACAATTGTGATTTTCATTTCAATCTCCGTTTTTTATAAAATTCTGTCTGATCGGTGCGATAATATTATCATAAAACAAAGGAAAAAGCAATCTATTGAGGGTTTTTGTCACTATATCCGCGCCTCTACTCACAGTAGAGAGGCAAAATTTTGGGAAATTCTTGACACAGGGGGGGCATATGGTATAATCAAAAAAACAGTATTGCGGAGGAATAGAAATGGAAAAGAAAAAGAGAGATGATCTTACACTTGACTACGAAAGCGATTTCACCTATGCTCAGAAGCTGAACCGCGGCAAAAAGTCGCGCGTCGGGCTTTCCGCTCAGAACCTTGCGGCGAGATTGCTTGCCATAGTGCTTACGGTTATGTGCGCGCTTTTTCTTATTGTTCCGCTCGTGGCATATACAATATACAAGCCGCTGATAGTCGCGATAATCGCGGGGGCAATCATAGTGATATCTGCGCTTGTATGTTTTCTTCGCGCGGCGGGAAAGCGCAAAAAGCTCGTCCGGATGCTCAATAAAACGGGAAAAGGAAAGGCAGAATGGATATCAAAGCCATATGGAAAGCTCTTTTCGGTATCCGGCAAAACCGACTTTATTTTTGAAACCGACCGTTCCGTCTTTGAAGTTATGATAGTGCCGACAGTACTCGGAAGCCGCAGTATTGCGGTATCGCTGCAGGGCGATGTGATATGTCGTATCGCTCCCGTACCGCTTGGAAAGGTCGGCAGGATTATCGGTTTTTCCGCACCGACAAAGGCGAAGGCTCTTCGCTTTGAAACAACGGGAAGGGACTATGGCGAAAAGACTGTTAAAAAAGTAATTGTGCTTTGCCCTTCGCCGAGAGAATTTTATGTTGCGGATAAAAAAGCGGAAAAGGGAAAGTCGCAGGTTGATATCCGTCAGGTTTATGTAAACGGCACAAATACAAGAGGCAATCTTGCCGGCAAAACGATGATGGTCGTCGGCGACGGCGCTTCTCCCGAAGCAAAGGATTATTCCTTCAGAATCAGCGGAACGGGAGAGAAAATTGCGGATTTCACCGTGGAAAATATTTTTTCGCTTGAAAGACTTCTTGAAAGTATTTACGAATACGACAGGTAAAAAACCGACGGTGCGGCATTGCCTGCAATCGATTGATTTTTTACGTTTCTGTATTGACAAAATATTTTTTACGGTGTATAATATAAACGAAAAGAGAAGCTGTCCGGCAACGGTTGGTTTCCCAAAAAATGCGATTAAAAAGATAACCGCCTATTTGGTACGCAGGCGGTTATCTTTTTTTATTGTGATCTTTTATGTAAGAAAAAATCTCAAAGATCAAAGAAAAAATATCAATGAAAAGAGAGAAAATGTCTATCATAATATCACCTCCCTCAAAATGAACTGAGGGAGAAAAAAGTCCCTCCCTCAAAAAGAGGGAAGTCAACCGCCGCCGTGCTTGACAGCTTCCTGTAAAATTGTAGCATATTGCGGCGAAGAAGTCAAGATTAAAACCCGTGCCAACCGAAAAGATGGCGCGGGTTTTTGTGTGCGGCGAGGTTATGAAAAATTACGGTGTTTTGAAAAAATCGGCAGTTTTGCATCCGCGATCCGTTTCAATTTACAAAAACGATAAAATAATTTTGTGCAATGTGACGATAAAACAAAAAAATAATCAAAAAAAACCGTCAAAATATTCAAATAAAGATTGACAAACTGTGAACGCAATGATACTATTATAGTGTACAAAAACGATATTATCACCCGACGGGTGCTGATATAAATAAATTTAAGTTTTTGGAGGCCATATGAAAAAAATAGTAGCACTGGCGCTTTCCCTTGTTATCGTTCTTTCTTGCCTTATGCTCACTGCCTGCGGAGGAAAGAAGAGCGAAGTTCAGAAGATCATCGATCAGGCTCAGTCAATGACACTCGAAGAGCTTGCAATGAAAGCTTATGAAGAATCAAACGGAAAAACATTCTCGGCAGTCGGTAACTCAAGCCGCGGTAAGACAGCACTTCCTTTCTTTATCGAATATGTAAACGAAGTCGCAACGAAAAACGGCAAATCCGAATACAAACTTGAATACGCGTGGCAACAGCCGAAAAACAATACGATATTCGAAATGCTCGAAACAGACGCCAAAAAGGCTCAGGGCGAATTTTCAATGACGCTTATTCAGGACGGCAACCAGATCGAAAGCAAAATGGTTCAGACCGGCGTTCTTGATACGTTCATTCCGAAAGATTGGGCTGAAGCAAACGGCACAACGGCAAAGGAATACAAAGGCTATCTCGCTCTTCAGACGCTCAACAAAGTGTTTATGTATAACTGCACGGGCGACAAAACATATGACAACATATGGGATTTCGTAGCCGAAGGCGAACACGGTCTCTTTATGGATATCGACTCCGAAATCGTCGGCAGAAACTTCCTCTATATGCTTACAAAAGACGAATATGCAAAGAGCCTCAAGGACGCTTATGACGCACTCGGCACCGATGAAAAGGCTTATATCGATAAAGCCGTATCCGCCGTTGAAGCGAAAGCAACGGAGCTCAAGCTCGGCGAAAACGGCAAGTACGCGCTTGCGTGGATTAAACTCTGGGTTGAAAGTTACAGCGCTCAGACAGATGACGGAC
>CAVEFC010000017.1:0-28538 GCA_963614875.1 uncultured Eubacteriales bacterium
ATACAAGTGCAAAAAGTGCGGAGCAACGGCGGTTATAACGCTTAAAGCTTCTCACAGCTATGTATATTACAGCACAAAGGTTGCCGCAACAAAGACATCGACAGGTGTTGACATTTACAAATGCACGGTCTGCGGCGCAACAAAAGAAGTCGAAACGGATAAGCTTGCGGATCATACAAATCACATCTGGGACGCAGGCACGATAACAGAGGTTGCCACCTGCATAAAGAAAGGCAAGAAGACATATAAATGCACGGTAAGCGGCTGCACCGAAACAAAGGAAGAAGAAATTCCGCTTGCGGCGCACACATACGGAAACTGGGTGACGACAAATCCCACCTGCACGGCGTCCGGCAAAAAAGTACGCACCTGCACTGTCTGCGGACACACAGAGGAAGAAACCATCGCGGCTAAAGGTCACAGCTTCGGCGACTGGACAACGGATACGGTTGCTACCTGCGCTGCGGACGGTCTTGAAAGACGCGTCTGCTCCGAATGCGGCGCATCCGAAACGCAGATTATAGATAAAGCCACAATTCCGTGCGTATATCCCGAAAGTGGATACACGGTAGTTACAGCCGCAACCTGCGTTGCAAAGGGCGTTGAAGACTGTACCTGCTCTGTATGCGGCAAGACCGTAAACAAAAGAGATATAGAGATAAACCCCGACGCGCACTCCTACGGCGAATGGGAAGTCGTAACGGAATCCACCTGCATTACAAACGGCGAAAGCAAGAGAGTATGCGCTCTCTGCGGCACTGTTGAAACAAAGACTGTCGAAGCTACGGGACATAAATTCACGGACGTTTCGGCAAAGAAGGGCGTAACCGAAAAAGAATGCGGCGTATGCCATATGACCGAAACCGTCAGGGAAACGAAAAACGGAAGCATAAAATCCGTTGAAAGCAACGATTATACGCTTACGCTCAGCGGAAGCGCCGTTGCGGATAAGGACGTTTTCTTCAACGTAAGACTTATGACAAACGATGAGTTCAATTCGTACGTCAAGCCGTTTGTCGAACAGATAAACGCAAGTCCCGAAATGTTGAAGCAGTACGGAACACCCGAGGCTTCGTATATTTACAGGCTCGTTATAGACGGCTCCGACGCAACTCTTGCATCGGGCTCAGAGCTTACGATAGAGCTCGGCGACGAATACAAAAAGACAGCCTTCAACGTATGCTATATCGACGAAAACGGCAGTCTTAAAACCGTATCCTCCGATTATATAAAACGCAAGGGAACAACAATAACGATAAACATCGGCTCGGGTACTTTCAAATATCCCGGAAATTCCGTTATCCTCTTCAACACGGGCGCAAAGACGACAAACTACGTCGTTCCGATAGTTATCGTGCTGCTGACGCTTATCATCGCCGCCGGCGTTGTTATGTACATCCTTGCAAAGAACAAAAAAGCCACGGAAAAGATGAACGAAACAAATATCTGATTTTTTCGGAAAACAAAAACCGAAGACAATTCGTCTTCGGTTTTTATTTGTCTTAAAAAGTTATTTTTGCGGTTTTTGATGTTGATTTAATATGCCGTATGTTGTATAATAAAAATGTAAAGAAAAGCGTTTAAGCTGAAAGAGGTAGAAATGTCAGAAGTGAACGGATCGGATATAAAAACCGAATATCTGAAAGCAAAGCGCGCGCTTTTTGATAAAAAATACGCGCATCTGAATGAAAAACAGCGTCAGGCGGTGTTTACCGTAAACGGACCGCTTCTTGTGCTTGCGGGCGCCGGAACGGGAAAAACAACCGTGCTTACCGAAAGGATAGGCTTTATTCTCAAGTACGGAAATGCATATTATTCCGAGCTTGTGCCGACAGACGCGGACGAGCGCTCCGTGCGGGAGCTTCGCGACGCGCTCGGTTATACAGGCGAAAAGCTTGACTCGGTGCTCGATTCGCTCCGCGTAAGGACGCCGATGCCGTGGAACGTTATAGCGATAACGTTTACAAACAAAGCGGCGGGAGAGATGAAAGCAAGACTCGGGCGGATAGTCGGCGATATGGTTGACAATCTCTGGTGCGGAACGTTTCATTCGATGTGTCTGCGTATATTGCGCGCCAATGCGGAGGCGGCGGGCTACAAATCCGGCTTTACCATATACGACGAAGACGATTCCAAAAAGGTTATGGCGGAAGCGTATGCGAAATTTTCGATAAACGATAAAATCCTGCCGGTAAAGACCGCAAAAAACATAATAAGCGGCGCAAAGGACAAGCTTATAACCGCAGAGGAATTCGACGCCGACGTCGGCGAGGATTTCAGACTTCAGCAGATATCGACGGTTTATACATATTATCAGTCAAGGCTCAGGGAAACAAACGCCGTGGATTTTGACGATATCATTATGCAGACGGTATTTCTGTTCCGCAAGCATCCCGAAATACTTGCAAAATATCAAAGACAGTTCGATTATGTGCTTGTTGACGAATTTCAGGATACAAACCATGCTCAGCTGGAGCTTGCGCTTTTGCTTTCGGGCGGAAGCGGCAATATTATGGTCGTGGGCGATGACGACCAGAGTATATATAAGTTCCGTGGCGCAACGATAGAAAACATTCTTCATTTCGACGAAAAAGTGCAGAACGTAAAGGAAATAAAGCTTGAACAGAATTACCGTTCCACAGAGCATATTCTCGACGCGGCGAACGCCGTTATAAGAAACAACTTCGGCAGACGCGGAAAAGAGCTTTGGTGCGATCGCGGCGACGGAGAAAAAATATTCGTAAAGCAGCTTGAAAATCAAAACGAGGAGGGCAAGTTCATTGTAAACAAAACAATGGAGCTTGTCGTAAGAGAAAAGCGCAAATACGGCGATTTTGCCGTGCTTTACAGAACGAACGCACAGTCGAACAGTCTTGAAAACGTATTTGTCCGCAGCGGCGTTCCGTACAGAATTCTCGGCGGACATCGCTTCTATGAAAGAAAAGAAGTAAAGGATGTGCTTGCGTATCTCTGCGTTATCGCAAATCACGATGATGATCTCCGTCTGCGCCGTATCATAAACGAGCCGAAACGCAAAATCGGCGAAGCGACGCTCGGCTCAATTGAAATAATCGCCGAAAACGAAGGCGTAAGTATGTTTTCCGTTATGGAAAACTGCGATAAATACACGCAGACTTCGTCCTCTCAGGGCAAATTTATGCCGTTTGTAAGACTTATCGAAAAGCTCAGCGATTTTGCAAGTGAAAATCCCGACAGGGTTTCGGAGCTTGTCCGTATGACGATAGAGCTTTCCGGCTACGAAGCGATGCTTATAGCGGCGGAAGAAAACGGAGAAACCTCCGAACGCCGCGAAAACGTGGAGGAGCTTATTTCAAACGCCGTCGAATACGAAACGACGACGGAAAATCCGTCGCTTTCGGATTTTCTTGAAAGCATTGCGCTTGTCGCTGATATAGACAATTACGATTCCGCCTCGGACGCGGTTGTGATGATGACCATTCACAGCGCAAAAGGTCTTGAATTTCCCGTTGTGCTCCTTCCCGGAATGGAGGAGGGAATTTTCCCGGGACAGCAGTCGGCGCTCAGCCCCAGCGAGCTTGAAGAAGAACGCCGTCTTGCCTATGTTGCCATAACGCGCGCAAAGGACAGGCTTTATATTCTCAGCGCAAAGGAACGCCTTATGTACGGCAGAACGCAGTATAACGTGCCGTCACGATTCATAGGCGAGATTCCCGAAAAGGACAAAAGCGAAGAAAAGCCTGCTCCGAAGACGAAATTCCGCACCGAATTCGGCGAAAAAACGCGCAGGATAGTTATTTCCGATCAGCTTACAAAAAAATCCGCAATATCATCGGGCGTGGGAAAGACTCATTCGGGCGACGTTTTTGCCGCAGGCGACAGAGTGCGTCACCTTACGTTCGGAGCGGGAACGGTGCTTTCCGTTCGCGAAATGGGCGCGGATCTCCTCTATGAAATCGCCTTCGATACCGTCGGCACGAAAAAGCTGATGGCAACCTACGCAAAGCTGAAAAAGGAATGATTTTTCGCCCTTGCAAAAACAAAAAATGCGTTCCCGTCGGGAACGCATTTTTTATTTGTTTTCCGGAATTTATCAATACATTCCGCCCATACCATTGTCGGCGGGAGCGGCGCAAGCCGGATGCTCTTCCTTCTTTTCAAAAACAAGAGCTTCTGTTGTGAGGACTGTTGCGGCAACGGATGCGGCGTTCTGGAGAGCGCTTCTCGAAACCTTGGTAGGATCGATGATTCCCGCCTCGAACATATCGACAAACTTTTCGGTTGCCGCGTCGAAGCCGAAGCCGACCTTGTTTTCGTTTTTGATCTTATCGATTACAACCGCGCCTTCAAGTCCTGCGTTTGCGGCGATCTGACGTGCCGGCTCTTCAAGAGCCTTGGCAACGATCTTTGCGCCCGTAAGCTCATCGCCTTCAAGCGTAGCGCAAAGCTCTTCGACGCTCTTTATGCAGTTGAGGAATGCAACGCCGCCGCCGGAAACAATGCCTTCTTCAACGGCTGCCTTCGTAGCGTTGAGAGCGTCTTCGATGCGGAGCTTCTTTTCTTTCATTTCAACCTCGGTTGCTGCGCCGACCTTGATTACGGCTACGCCGCCGGCAAGCTTTGCAAGTCTTTCCTGAAGCTTTTCGCGATCGAATTCGCTTGTCGTTGTTTCGATGGCGGAGCGTATCTGTGCAACGCGGCTCTTTATCTCTGCGGGATCGCCTGCGCCGTCAACTATGGTTGTGTTGTCCTTGTTTATCTTTATCTGACGCGCACGACCGAGCTGAGCTATCGTAGCGTCCTTGAGTTCGAGTCCGAGCTCGCTTGTGATGACCTGACCGCCCGTAAGAATTGCGATGTCGCGGAGCATATCCTTTCTTCTGTCGCCGAAGCCGGGAGCTTTTACGGCAACGCAGGTGAACGTGCCGCGGAGCTTGTTGAGAATAAGCGTTGTGAGCGCTTCGCCTTCAACATCCTCTGCGATGATCACGAGTTTCTTGCCTGCCTGAACGATCTGTTCGAGCAGAGGAAGAACTTCCTGAATGTTGGATATCTTTTTATCGGTGATAAGAACGTAAGCGTCGTCGATAACGGCTTCCATCTTGTCTGTATCGGTGACCATATAAGGAGAAATATAGCCGCGATCGAACTGCATACCTTCGACAACCTCGCTGCCCGTTTCCGCGGATTTGGATTCTTCAACGGTGATAACGCCGTCTGCCGTAACCTTCTCCATAGCGTCGGCAATGAGTCTGCCTATTACTTCGTCGCCTGCGGAGATCGTACCGACTCTTGCGATATCCTCCACGCCGTTTACTTTCTTTGAATTTGCCTTGAGAGTTTCAACCGCGCGATCCACAGCCTTTGCGATACCTCTGCGGAGAACCATCGGGTTTGCGCCTGCGGCAACGTTCTTCATACCCTCGCGTATAAACGCCTGAGCGAGAAGGGAAGCCGTTGTTGTGCCGTCGCCTGCCGCGTCGTTTGTTTTGGTGGCAACCTCTTTTACAAGCTGAGCGCCCATATTTTCCGCGGGATCGTCAAGCTCTATTTCCTTTGCTATCGTAACGCCGTCGTTTGTGATGAGCGGCGCGCCGAATTTCTTGTCGAGAACTACGTTTCTGCCCTTGGGGCCGAGCGTTATTTTAACAGTATCCGCAAGCTTGTTTACGCCTGCGAGAAGTGCGTTTCTTGCGTCTGTTCCGTACATAATTTCTTTAGCCATAATAAATTACCTCCGATAAAAATCACTCAACTATGGCGAGAATGTCGCCCATGTTGACTATGATATATTCTTCGCCGTCGATTTTTACTTCCGTGCCGGCATATTTTGAAACGATGACCTTGTCACCGACCTTGACTTTTACGCTGACAGCTTCCTTTGCGCCGTCATGCGATTCGCCGCTGCCTACAGCAACAACCTTTGCAATCTGGGGTTTTTCCTTAGATGCCGCGGCAAGCACTATGCCGCTTTTTGTTGTTTCTTCGGCTTCTTCCATTTTGACCACAACGCGATCATAAAGGGGTATAAGTTTCATAATAAAGACCTCCGTTTGTATTGAATTTTAATTGAATTTTCAATTTTAATTTTTAGCACTCAATTTATCTGAGTGCTAATTTCATATCATATTCTACTATCATCTGCGGAAAAAATCAAGTGTTTTTTCGATATTTAACATAAAATTCATAAAATATTTTTGACGAGTGCCAAAAAATGAGGTTATTTGTCCTTTTTCGCGTCATAATGAAGGCGCAAGGTCAATATTATTTAACAAAAACGAAAAAGGGACAAGTGCAAAATGAAAGAATTCATACATTCCTCGCTTCTTGCGGCGCTTCCTCAGGTGACTTTGTTCTGCGGAGTATTCTTCCTTATATATCTCCGCGGATTTTTTGTTTTTCATCCGATAAAAACCGCCGGACTTATGTTTTCGGGTAAATCAAAGCTGCGCGAGCTTTCGGTGTCGCTTGCGGGCGCGCTCGGCGTCGGAAACATAGTCGGAGTAGCGGTCGCAATAAGCATCGGCGGAGCGGGGGCGGTGCTGTGGATGTGCGTTTCGGCATTTATCACGATGGTGATTAAATACTGCGAAATACTGCTCGCCGTAAAATACAGACGGCGCGCCAAAGGAAAATTTTTCGGCGGACCTATGTATTATATGCGCGACGGCGTCGGCGGGAGAACGGGAAAAATACTTGCCGCGGTTTTTTCCGCCTCCGGACTTTTCGGCTCTGTCGTTATGGGAAATATAGTGCAGACGGGAGCGGCGGTTTCGTCCGTAAAGCAAGCCGCGGGAATTCCGAAGATAATCACCGGCGCGATATTCTGCGCGGTGTGCTTTCTTGTCGTTATGGGCGGATTTACGGGAATATCGAAGTTTACCTCGGTTGCCGTTCCGCTTATGAGCGCGCTTTACATAGCTTTTTCGGTTTACGCTCTGGTATATCGCAGGGAATTTTTGCCCTGCGCGATAGAAAATATTTTTTCGTCCGCGCTCGGAAAAGAGGCGATGTCGGGCGGAGTTTTCGGATTTCTGTTTTCGGACGCGGTAAAGCAGGGCGTGGGCAAGGGAGCTTTTTCAAACGAGGCGGGCGGCGGAACCGCGCCTATGGCTCACGCCGGAGCAGACGCGGTATCGCCTGCGGCGCAGGGAACGCTCGGACTTTTTGAAGTCTTTTTCGACACGGTTATTATGTGCACGCTGACGGCGCTCGTTATTCTTACGTCGGGAGTGTCGCTTTCCGGCGACGGCACGGAGCTTGTCATAACGGCGTTTTCCGTTTCGTGCGGAGATATATCAAAGTATGTAATAAGCATTTCCGTTATGATATTTGCGCTTTCAACGGTTATCTGCTGGGCGCATTACGGAACGACATGCCTTGCATATTTTACCCCGTCAAAAAAAGCCGGACAGATTTATCTGCTCGGCTATTGTGCCTGTGTTATTTTCGGTTCGGTCATAAGCGAAAGCGCCGCGTGGGAGCTTTCCGATATCTGCGTTGCGGCAATGACGCTTATCAACATATCGGCGATAATGCTTCTCCGCAGAAAAGTAAAGGAAGAAACGGAAATTGCCTTCGGAAAGTAGGCTTTACCTTTTGAGCCTGCCTATAACTCTGCCGAAGCACTTTATATCGTCGCCCTCGGAGAATATTATATCTGAATATTCGGGATTCAGCGATATGAGCCTGTCCCCGCCGAACTTTTTGAAATAGCTTTCGCCGTTGAGCATAAATATTCCGAGCTCGCCGCGCTCTATTTCGTCGGCGTCGGACACGAGCAGAACGTCACCGTCCCGATATTTCGGGTTCATACTGTTTCCGCTCACTCTTATCGCAAAATCGGCAAGCTCTGTTGTCGGATTGCAGTAGACGTTGATTTTCGAATATCCGACATCTGATGTCAGCGCAGAGCCCGTTCCGGCGGAGGCGGCGATATCGTAAAGCCTGAGCGAAAGAATTTTCTGCGGCTCAGCTGAAAAAGCCTTCGGCGATTTTTCCGAAAGGATGCGGCGGTATTCTTTATTTATTATATAAAGAGCCGTTTCCTTGCCGCCGGCGTCGAGTGCGCGAAGCTTGGTTATGATATCGCGCTCCTCGCCCGTAAGCTCCTCGCTCTGCGATTTTCCCGTCAGCATTTCGTCAAGCGAGCAGTCGAGCGCTCCGGCAAGCGCGGTAAGGGTGGAGAGCTTCGGATCTCCCGTAGCTCCGGAAAGAAGCTTGTTGAGCGTTCCGAGCGAAATTTCCGAACGCTCGGAAAGCGATTCGTTTGTAAGTCCTCTTTTCTTTTTTATGCTTTTGACATTTTCAAGCCAATTCATAGATGCCCTCCCGAAGCAAGCTGTATTTTTACAGTTAAAATTATATCACACGGTAAAACATTTGTAAAGACCTTTGAAATAAAAATTTATATTTTGCGGTAAAATTTTTTCAAAAACTATTGACAATTACCGTCCGCGGTAGTATAATAAGCTCACAAAGTTACCGCGAGCGGTAAACTTAACGGAGGAATAAACAATGAACACGCCCTTTTATCCCGAAAATTACGATATTATAGAAGGCTGCAAGGTGTATACCTTTTATGTCGAGCCTATGTATAAGGCGCGCAAGGATGTTTATCCCAAAAAGCCGTGCCGCACGGCAGCTTCCGCAATCAAGGCTGTGCATAATTCCTTTTGCGCGGCTGTTGCAAAGCTTATAACCGCGGCGCAAAGGCGCAGCTCAAAATCACGCTTATCGGGAGAAATCTCCTTTTGATAATTTTCTTTTTCTTCATCTGAAAACAGCGGAGAGGATACGCCCTCTCCGCTGTTTTTTGTCGCCTGAAGGCAAAGGAGAGGTTAAAATCAACAAGTCGCGGCGCAATTATTTATGCAACCGACACAAAAGGAGCGCAATTCGTTTTATTCCATTGATTTTTTAACAATTATTTATTATAATTATTCATAGCGCTATACATACAGAGGGGGAATTTATATGAAAAAAAGATTCGCTTTGAGAGGAGCGATGTCGCTTTTGCTGGCGCTGGCGATGCTTGCCGCCTTTGTGCCGGTGATATTTGCGGCGGACGCGGGCAGCTCGGCTCTTACCGAGCTTCCGAGCGAGACGTTCTCTCTGAGTCCCATACCGCTTCTTATACTTAAAGTGTCGTTTGATGCAAACGGCAACGGTAAAAACGATTTTGACGTAGCGAACGGCAGCGCGCTTTACGCAAACAAAGATTCCGAGCTTTACGGTGAGCAGTGGTGTTATTCTTCGGATAAATATTGGTATGATACTTTCTTTTCCGATGATAAATCGTCTATGAAAACTTATTATAAGGAAGTATCAAACGGCAACTTTTATTTCTATCCCGTAGAAGAAACATACGCTTCCGCAGCTTCCGACGGCGTTGTAAACGACGGTGTGGTTGAAGTGGTTATTCCGTACAAGCACCCGATGGCATCGACCGGCAGCGAATCGAAAGAGGATTCCGTATCGAGAACGGCTGCGCTTGAAGCGGCGACAAAATACATAGATTTTTCAAAATACGACAAAAACGGCGACGGATATGTATCCTATGACGAGCTTGCGATAATTTTTGTCTGCGGCGGATACGAATATTCCTATTCGAGCGCAAGACCGTGCGACAAGCTGGCTTTCGGCGTATGGGCGCATTATACATCGGGCTCGGGCATAAAATCAAACGGCGTGACGGTGGGAAGAACATTCGTGCGCACAGGCGAATATCTCAGCGAAAATCAGCCGATAACAATGGGAACGGTGGCGCACGAGCTTGGTCACTTTATCGGCGCTCCCGACCTTTACGATACAAACAAAACAAGTTCAAGCAGCAATTGGAGCTATGCCGGTAACGTTTCGCTTATGGCGTCTGGCTCGTGGCTAAATTACAGCGGTAAGGCAAGAGGCACGGCGCCCGCATATATGGATCCGTACAATGCGATAGAATGCGGACTTCTGCCCGTGACGGAGGTTTACGAGGACGGCGAATACACAATGTATTCGCGCCACAGCACAAAGGGAGAATACAATATTCTCAAAATCCGCACGGCAAACCCGAAAGAATATTACCTTGTCGAAAACAGATATCACGAGGAGGGCGACACGCAGTTTGACGCAATTTCAAGCACGAACCGCGCCATTATGATATGGCATATCGACGAAAACATAGCGACGGGATCGGCCGTTAACTCGTCGGGGTACGGACACGATCCGGGCGTTGTGCCGATGGGCGTATCCGGACTTTCGACAAGCAATTGCGGCTTCAAATATGTCGACGGCTCTCTTGACGGCAGAAGCTACACGTTTGAATCGAATTCGAGCAAATATCATTTTCCCATAAGCGGAACAAGCTATACGTCCGTCACGGCGGAGGAGGCGGGTACGTTCGCCATAAAAATAACCGTAAAGGAAGGCTCCTATGCCGGAGACGAAATGGTTGTTTCGGTAAGCGTAAATGTAAAGCTTGCACCCGAATTTTCCTTTTCGACGGAAGAAAAGCTTACCACCGCGCTCAGCTTCAAAGGAAAAATAACAAATCTTTTCGGCGGAGATGTTACAAGCGTAAAGGCTGTCCTTTCAAAGAAGGCGGAAGCGACGGAGGCTGACGGAACGGTAAAAACCGCCGTTCCGGACGCAAACGGCAACTTCGGCTTCACCTTTGACGGACTTGAAGTGAACACGAAATATTTCTGCAGGGTGATAGTCGAGGGCAAAAACGGAGCAAGAGAAAAAACCTATACAGCCTTCACGATGCCCGAAAAGAAGGAACGCACCGATTATTACGAAATCTTTTTGTATAAGGGGCTGACAACCGTCGAAAAGAGAAATCGCGTAAAGGTAAAGCCGGGCGAAACGTTTGATTATACGTTCCCCATGGAAAAGCGCGGATATGACTTCTGCGGCTGGTACACAGATCCCGAATTTACGACGCGCTACGATATGGGCTTTACGCAGACGGTCTGCGTTGACTTTACGCTTTATGCAAAATGGGTTGAAACAGGGAAGACGGCGTCGCTTAAGCTTGTCGGAGCGGAATCGAAATACAAGCTTTTTGCCTGCGAAATAGGCGACAGCTTTGACGCTCCCGTCCCCGCGGACAAAGCGGGATACAGGTTTATAGGCTGGTATGCCGACGAAGCGCTTACCGTTCCTTACGATTTTGACAGCAAGGTTGAAGAAGCCGGCGAGATAACGATTTACGCAAAATGGGAATCGACGGGCGAGGAAAAGCCGGAAACCACAACGGAAACAAAGATAACCGAAACCACGACAAAGCCCGAAACCGCAGTGACGACATCGACGACATCGGCATCGACAATCGAAACGACGACGTCGGCACCCGAAACAACGACAACGACCTCCGGCGGCGAAAAAGGCGGATGCGGATCCGCTTTCGGAATCGGCGCGACGCTTGCGATAATCGTGACGTTGGGCACGGCGCTTGCCGCAGGAAAGAAAAAATCCGAATAAAATCAAAAATGCCGCGCGAGCGGCATTTTTTGTTTGCAGGCAGTATTTTCCGAAAGAATCTCACATATATATTTATCAGTAGAAAATATGTGGGAGGCATCATTTTGAAAGATATTGCAATGAAACGCGCCGCAATTCTCGGAAAATATATAGTTGAACACAATGCCACCGTCCGCGATGCCGCAAAAGCTTACAGAATAAGCAAGTCTACCGTGCATAAGGACGTGACCGAACGGCTTTCCGGATTTGCGCCTTCGCTTGCGGCGCAGGTAAAAGCGGTGCTTGAAAAAAATAAATCCGAGCGTCATATGCGCGGCGGAGAGGCGACAAAGCGCAAATACATAGAGCTTAAAACGGAAAAGAAATCAAGAGAATACACAAACGTATAAAACCAAAAACGCAGATAAATACAGCAAAAAGCCGCACCGATAGGTGCGGCTTTTTTCGGCGGGAAAATCAGCTGTTGTAAATTCCGCGCTTGATATAGCTTGTGTGAAGTATTTCGTGAGCCTTGTGACTGCCGGGCTTTTCAAGGAATTCGTCATAAAGTCTGATAACCGCGGGATTGTCCTGAGATTTACGGTAAGTGAGGAGGTTCTTGTCGGCATTGTAAAGAACGGAAGCGCGGACGGACTTGAGGTCGATCTCGGCTTTTGTCTTTGCGCTCTGAACGGGCTGACCGCCGCCGTTTACACAGCCGCCGGGACAGCACATCACTTCGATAAGATCAACTTCGACTTCGCCGCTCTTGACCTTGTTCAGAAGCTCTTTTGCGTTCTTTGTTCCGCTTGCGACGGCAACTCTTACGGTGGCGTCGCCGAGCTTGTAGGTTGCGTATTTTATGGGAGCCGTGCCTCTTACCTCTTCAAAGTCAACCTTTTCGAGCTTCGTTCCGAGAACGACCTCCGCAGCCATACGGAGAGCAGCCTCCATAACGCCGCCGGTCGCGCCGAAGATAGCGCCCGCACCGGAGCCGATATCGAACGGAGCGTCGTACTTTTCGTCGGGAAGAGCCTTGTAATCGATGCCGGCTCTTTCGATCATGCGGGCAAGCTCTCTTGTCGTGATCGCGTAGTCAACGTCGAAAATGCCGTTTCCCGCAGCGCTCTGATCGGGACGGCGGCACTCAAACTTTTTCGCCGTGCAGGGAATTGCCGATACGAAAACGATATCCGCAGGATCGAGTCCCGCTTTCTTTGCGTAGTAGGTTTTATACATAGCACCGAACATCTGCTGAGGAGATTTGCAGGTTGAAAGATTGTCGGTGAATTCCGGGAAATAATGCTCGCAGAATTTTACCCAGCCGGGAGAGCATGAGGTCATAAGCGGAAGGTTCTTCTTGCTTGTGAATCTGTCGACGAATTCCGTAGCCTCTTCGAGAATCGTAAGGTCGGCTGTGAGGTTCATATCGTAAACGCCGTCAAAGCCGAGACGCTTTGCCGCGGCAACGAGCTTGCCTTCCGTATCCGTGCCGGGAGCGTAGCCGAAGCATTCGCCGATTGTCGCGCGGATAGAAGGAGCCATACAGATCGCAACGTGCTTTGAAGGATCGCTGAGGGCTTCGAATACCTTTTCGGTATCGTCCTTTTCGTAAAGCGCGCCCACGGGGCAGGCGACGACGCACTGACCGCAGCCGACGCACGCCTGAGTCATAAGGGGCTTTTCAAAGGCGGAAGCGACGTGAGTGTCAAAGCCTCTGTCAAGAGAGTTGATAACGCCGATGCCCTGATCGTTGCACGCCGCTATACAGCGACGGCAGAGAATACATTTGTTGTTGTCGCGGATGAGAGAGGGAGAGCTTGTGTCAAGCTCGTAGTGAATTTTCGCTCCGGCGTAATAATCCTCGTCATCGACTCCGAGCTCATAGCAGAGCTTCTGAAGCTCACAGCTCTGGTTTCTTATGCACGAAAGACATTTCTTTTCGTGCGTGGAAAGAACGAGCTTGAGGTTGAGCTTTCTGTTCTGACGGACCTTTTCCGTGTTTGTGAATATTTCCATTCCTTCGTTTACGGTCGTAACGCAGGCAGTCATAAGACCGCGCGCGCCCTTGACTTCGACAAGGCAAAGACGGCAGGCGCCGATTTCGTTTATGCCTTTGAGATAGCAAAGCGTGGGAATATCGATTTGCGCCGCACGGGCGGCTTCGAGAATTGTCGAGCCGGCGGGAACGGCAACCGGTATTCCGTTGACTTTTACATTAACCATGTTTTCCATTTTTCACGCAGCTCCTTTCTTACTGTTTATAGATAGCGCCGAACTTACATGTTGCCATACAAGCACCGCACTTGATACATTTTGCGGGATCGATTTCGTGAGGCATTCTGACCGCGCCGGAAATGGCGTTTGTCGGGCACTGACGCGCGCAGGCGGTACAGCCGCGGCACTTTTCCGGATCGATGTGATAATGAAGCAGCTTTTTGCAGACGCCTGCGGGGCACTTCTTGTCAACGATGTGCGCTATGTACTCGTCGCGGAAGTAACGGAGAGTAGAAACGACGGGGTTGGGAGCCGTCTGTCCGAGACCGCAGAGCGATGTGGACTTGATGTAGTTGCACAGCTCTTCAAGTCTGTCAAGATCTTCAAGCTCGCCGTTGCCGCTTGTGATTTTTTCAAGGATTTCAAGAAGTCTTCTTGTACCTGTGCGGCAGGGAACGCACTTACCGCATGATTCGTCAACCGTGAATTCAAGGAAGAACTTCGCGATATCGACCATACAGTTGTCCTCGTCCATAACGATAAGACCGCCGGAGCCCATCATCGAGCCGATGGCGATAAGGTTATCGTAATCGATGGGGGTGTCTATAAGGGAAGCGGGGATACAGCCGCCGGAAGGACCGCCGGTCTGCGCCGCTTTGAATTTCTTTCCGTTGGGAATTCCGCCGCCGATATCTTCTATGATTTCGCGGAGAGTCGTGCCCATGGGAATTTCTACAAGACCGGTGTTTGTTATCTTGCCGCCGAGAGCAAATACCTTTGTACCCTTGGATTTTTCCGTACCCATTGAAGCAAACCATTCCGGACCGTTGTTTATGATCTGAGCGATGTTTGCAAGCGTTTCAACGTTGTTGATTATCGTGGGCTTGCCGAACAGACCCTTTACCGCGGGGAACGGAGGACGCGGATGCGGCTCGCCGCGCTTGCCTTCGATCGAAGCGAGAAGCGCCGTTTCTTCACCGCATACAAATGCGCCCGCGCCGAGACGGAGAGTGATATCGAAATTGAAGTCCGTGCCGAAAATATCCTTGCCGAGAAGTCCGTATTCGCGCGCCTGCTTTATGGCTATCGTAAGACGCTGAACCGCAATTGGATATTCCGCTCTTACATAGATGTAGCCCTCGTCCGCGCCGATGGCATAGCCCGCGATAGCCATAGCTTCGATTACCGCGTGCGGATCGCCTTCGAGAACGGAACGGTCCATAAATGCGCCGGGATCGCCCTCGTCCGCGTTACATACAACGTACTTCTTGCCTGCGGGACGGTCTGCCGCAAACTGCCACTTTCTTCCCGTGGGGAAGCCTGCGCCGCCTCTGCCGCGAAGTCCGGAAGCGAGAATCGTATCGATAACCTCCTGCGGCTTCATTTCGGTAAGAACCTTGCCGAGCGCCTGATAGCCGTCGGTGCCGATGTATTCGTCTATGCTTTCGGGGTTTATAACGCCGCAGTTGCGGAGCGCAACGCGGTGCTGCTTTTTGTAGAATTTCGTATCGGAAAGGGAATGAACCGTTTCCGTTACGCCTTCGTCGGTTTCCTTGTGAAGAAGTCTTTCGACAAGTCTTCCCTTGAGAAGATGCTCTTCGACTATTTCTTTTACGTCCTCAACCTTGACGTGAGAATAAAATGTGCCTTCGGGATAGATGATCATGATAGGACCGTTTGCGCAAAGTCCGAAACAACCCGTCTGAACTATCTTGACCTCGTCCGAAAGACCTGCAAGCTCAAGCTCTTTCGCCATCGCTTCGCGTACCGCAACGCTTCCGGACGATGTACAGCCCGTACCGCCGCAGATAAGTACATGTGAACGTACCATTTTTGTCAGTCCTCCTTATTTTTCGATGTTTCCGATTGTGTATTCAACGACGGGTTTTCCGCCCTTGATGTGCTTTTCCATAACTTCCTTGGCTTTTTCGGCAGTCATTTTTATGTAGGTCACCTTTTCCTCTCCGGAGCGGTAAACCTCAACTATCGGCTCATAACGGCAAATGCCTATACAGCCTGTCTGCGTTACGGCAACCTTGCCGTTAAGACCTGCCTTGTCAACCTCTTCAACGAAAGCGTTGAGAACGGGACGCGCTCCTGCCGCTATACCGCAGGTCGCCATGCCGACAACTATTCTTGTTTCGCCCGTTTCCTCTCGGAGAGCCACTTTGCTTTTCATTTTGTCCCTTATTGCTGAAAGTTCTGCAAGTGATTTCATAAGTGTATCCTTTCTTTATATTTTATAAATTTTCGGTATTTTAATCACGCCCTGCCCTGCAGGGAATAATTTTCGTCAAGATATCCGCGCACCCAGCTTATCACCTCCGGTGAGCCGAGCGGAACATCTCCGAGCATTTCCCGCATTTCCTTTGTGGAAAGGGAAACCTCGCCCTGCGGCATTTCGTGCGTGAATTCAAAGTCAACGCTTTCCGCGCCCTGAATAAGAACGCACAGCGTGCCGACGATATCGCCGAGGGGTATGTAGTCTATGCTTTTTTTGTTGAACGACGCAAAAACCTCCGTGCCGTGATCTTTATATTCCGTTTCGCTTTTTGATTTTATAAAAAAGCTTCCGCCGGTCATTTCCGCCTCCATTTTCAGAAGCGGAAGCCCGAGCCCGACTTTTCTCGTTGTGCGGGTTGTCGTAAAGGGATCCGTCACACGCGAAAGAAAATCCGCCGTCATTCCTTTGCCGTTGTCCTTTATGGTAAAGGAAAGCGTATCGTCGGTTTCGCGTATGGAAATTCCGATCAGGGTTGCGTTTGCTTTTACGGAGTTCTGCGCTATATCGAGTATATTGAGTGAAAGCTCTTTCATTTGCCCAAGAGAGTCTGTATCAGCTTTTTTCTTATAAGATCCGAGCTGTACGGCTCATCCTCCAGTTCCAGATAGTTTTCCGCTTCGTTTATGTCCCACAGATAGTGCGCGTCGGAATCGGCGAGGACAAGCTTTGACGAAAGCCCGTATTTTTCCGAATACGGCTTTATGTTTTCGCCGTCGCGAAGCTCCACCGTGTGAAAATCCGGCTCTGCCGGCAAGCAGCCGAGCGCGGCGATTATGCCGTTTTCGTCCCTGTCTATATGAGCGGGGAAGGCAGCCGCACCGTATTTTTTTGCCAGCTTTTCGGCGTCGGATATCGAAAGCGTCGAGGCGTTGAGAAGAAGATGCTCCTCCTCGCCCGTAACCTCGTCGTCGCCGTTCATTATAAGCTGATCTCCGAAAATATCCTTTCGGTTTTTATACAGCGTGCGAAACGACTGATATTCGGTGTCAAAGCTTTCCGCGGCTTCGAGCGTCGGAAAAAGGCATATCATATGTACGTCCTCCGCCGTTGTCAGCTCCATTCCCGCCACGGCTACAATACCGTGACGCTTTGCCGCCGTAAAGAACGCGCGGCAGTTTTTCGTGCTGTTGTGATCCGTAAGCGCCACGATGTTCAGTCCCTTTATCGCAGCCATTCCGGCGATGTTGCAGGGAGTCATATCGTTGTCGGCGCACGGAGAAAGACAGGAATGAATATGAAGATCGTAATAATACTTATTCATTTTATAAGAGCCGAAAGCGCGACGCAGAATTCGTATACCGGAAGCGGCGACGAAAGAAGATTCACCGATTTTTCCTTTGCGGTGGCTATGATGTCATCCGGAATTTCGCTGTCCTCGCAGATAACCGTCGCCGCGGTATCCGCAAGGGAAGCTACCGCAATGACGTTTACATTGGTCATTATCGTCGCCCATACCGAGCCCTCCTTTGCTCTGCCCATAACCCAGCTGAGAAGATCTCCTGCGTAAGCGCCGGTTATTTCTCTGTCGGGATCGGGCATCGAAAGAATGCGAAGCTCAAGCTTTTCTGCAAGCTCACGTACCGTCATTTTTCTCCTCCTGCGGATTTTTCTTCTTTGCGGATGCTTTTGAGTTCTTCTCTCATAAATACTATGCACTCCTCTATTCCGGCATCGCCGCGGACAACGTCCGAGGCGAACGCGCTGCAGCTCGGAGCGCCGCACGAGCCGCAGTCTATACCGGGCAGGCGCTTTCGTATTTTCTCCATTTCGCTCATCATTTTTATGGATTTATCCATACTTTCGCCGAGCGAAACGGGTTTGTACTCGATTTTTTCTTTTACGGATATTTCATCGGGAACGTCGTCGCCGGCGGCAGCCCAGTTCTGTGAAACGGGCAGATAGCGGCGCAGCGACTGCAGTCTGGCTTTGGCGATGAACGGATTTGTCACCGTCATCACTCCGCCGACGCAACCGCCGGGGCAGGCGTCAAGCTCCACGAATTCAAGCTCGGGAAACGATCCGTTGTCCATTTCCTCAAGCACGCGCATAACGTTTTCTATTCCGTCGGCGGCAAGGTATTTGTCGTTGAATACCGCCGTCGCTTCTCCGCCCGAGC
The DNA here is from genome assembly GCA_963614875.1 of uncultured Eubacteriales bacterium. GTDB lineage: Bacteria > Bacillota > Clostridia > Oscillospirales > CAG-272 > CAG-841. The sequence continues at coordinate 18,048 of CAVEFC010000017.1, forward strand.
TTGCCCAGCTCAGACCGATCATTCCGGTGCGCGATACCGGAACGGGCTGTGTTTTCTTTTTCATTACCCCGAGAAGTTCAAAGTAAATATCCGACATTGAAACGACAAAATCTATATTTGACTTTTTCCCTCCGGAGCGGTTTTTTACATAACTTACCTTTGCGGGACAGGGAGAGATGAACACCGTCACGATGTCGTCCTCTGTCATACCCGGGTGCTTTGAGATTGCGTTTTCTTTGGCTTCCTTTGCCGCTATTTCCATTGGAGGAAGTATCGGAAGAAGATTTCCCGCAAGATACGGGTATCGAAGCGATATAAGCCTTTCTATCACAGGGCACGCCGATGATATCACCGGCTTTGCTATGCCGCTTTTTTTCATATATCTGCGGGTGTAATCGGAAACGATCTCAGCCGAGCGGGCGACCTCGTATATGTCGTCAAAGCCGTAATCGAGAAGTCCGCCGAGCACATAATCGATATCGTCGAGATTGTCGAACTGACCGAAAAGCGCGGGCGCCGGAACGGCTATCTTCCATTTATCCTTCGGTATATCCGAAAGCTTATCGCAGGACGCCTTTTTGGCATTGTAAGGACAGACGCGGATGCACTCTCCGCAATCAATGCAACGCGCGGCATTTATCACGGCGTGACCGCCGCGTATTCTTATCGCTTCTGTGGGGCAGTGCTTCAGGCAATGCGTACAGCCGCGACATTTTGACACGTTCAGAGATACGGAATGCTGATAAGGCATGGGATCGATCCTTTCTTTGCAAAAGCAAAATTCAGGTGTTGACCGTCATAGTTATTCTGGTTCCTTTTCCGAGCACGGATTCTATTTTCATCGAATCCGTATTTCTCTTCATATTCGGGAGTCCCATTCCCGCGCCGAACCCGAGATTGCGTATGTTCTCCGGAGCGGTTGAAAAGCCCTCTCTCATGGCAAGCTCTATATCGGCGATGCCGGGACCGCTGTCGTCCAGCACCATTTCTATTCTGTCGGGAAAGACGGTTACGGTTGCGGTTCCGCCGCCCGCGTGGATGACCATATTTATTTCACCCTCGTACATGGCGATGGCAACCCTGCGTATAACGTCGGGCGGAAAGCCCAGCATACGAAGATTCTTCTTTACGGTGACGGACGCTTCGCCTGCGGAGGTGAAGTTATCTCCGCTTACGTCAAAGACGAACTGAAGCGGCTCGCTCATAATTTCTCCGTGTTTCCGAGACCGCCGGAATAAAGTATTCCGCACGCCTCAAACATACGGAGGGGAGTCGTCATCACAACAATGCCGGATTCCTCCGCGAGCGAGAGCATTTCGTCCGTGGGAAGCTTGCTGCGTACAAAAACTATGCAGCGCATATCCATCATTTCCGCGGTGCGTATCACCTGCGGATTGACAAGACCTGTGAGCAGTACCGCCTGATCCTTTACAAAGGCGAGGACGTCGCTCATCATATCGCTGCCGCACGCGGAACAGACTTCGGCGTCGGATTTTTCGGAGCAACAGCGTACTTGTGCGCCGAGAAGCTCGGCTACCCTTGAAATTTTCATGTAAAATCTACCTTTCGGAAAAGCGGATTATTCGTATTTTTTAAGTATTCCGGCGATATCGGCAACGGTAAGACGTCCGTAAACCTCGCCGTTTATCGTGAGAACGGGAGCAAGTCCGCACGCGCCTATGCAGCGTGTGGCTTCAAAGCTGTACTTGCCGTCGGGCGATGTTTCGCCGGGAGCTACGCCGATGATTTCGGTGATTTTGTCTGCGATCTGTCCCGAGCCTTTGACATAGCACGCCGTACCGAGACATACCGCGATTGCAACCTTGCCTTCGGGGTTGAGCTTGAACTGCGAATAGAACGTGGCAACGCCGTAAATTTCCGCAAGCGAAACTCCGAGTCCTTCCGCGATCATCGTCTGGACTTCTATCGGCAGATAGCCGTAGATTTCCTGTGCGCCCTGAAGAACGGGAAGCATATTGCCCTGCATATTTTTGTACTTGTCGATTATTTCGAAAAGCTTAGCCTTCTGCTCTTCCGTGCCGCTGAATGTGACTGTCGTCATTTTCTTTTTCATAAGTGAGAATTGAGCCCTCCTGTGTTTTATTTGACGCGTAACGCAGTAACCGGAAAAATCCGCGTCACGCATACACGTTTGTAATCATTATACCTTATATCGATTTAAATATCTATACCTTTTTGAAAAAAAGTATTAAAAAAATGTGATTTTTTATCATAAATTTTTACCGCAAAAGGCGCAAACAAACATTTTGCCGGATCGACCCTCCGGAAAATGACTTATACAAATGAATAAAATACGCGCAAAAGAAAAAGCGCGAAGAATATTCCCCACGCTTTTTTGATATACAATTGTATTATTTGCCGACTATATGGAATGCGAAGCCGCCGATTTCGTCCTTGAAGTAGACGACCTTGAGCCTGCCCTTTTCGTCGTATTTTGCCGTGGACATATCGGGCGCAAAGCCTTGATTTTCAAGGAAGGCAAGCGCACGGAACGGGAAATTGCAGCCTATTGCAATGTGACCGTTTGTTCCTGCCCCGCGACTTTTCATAACCTCAAAGAGCGTGCCTGCGAATATCGCGCCGCTTTTCTCGTCGGGAGAAACCATTGCGAAACGGCAAAGCTTTTCCGCGGTACTGCGGCAGTCGTTTTCGTCTGCGCAGTTTATGCCGACGTGCTTCAAGAAAAATCCGTGCATTTTTGCCACCGCCTGATATGTAAGGCGGGTTATCTCATCGTAATTTCCGGCTTTTATGAGCGCTTCCTTTACCATAAAGCTTCCGCCGCAGGCGACAACGCACGGCAGAGAAAGATAATCCATCATATTGTCGAGGCTAACTCCGCCCGTGGGCATAAAGTGAAGTTCCTTATAGGGTGCGGACATCGCCTTTATTGCCGCCGCGCCGCCGTTTGCTTCGGCGGGGAAAAACTTGACCGTGTCAAGACCGAGAGCCATTGCCTGTTCCATTTCGCCGCAGGTTGCACAGCCGGGAACAACGGTTATTCCTTTTGAAAGGCAGTATTTTACGTTTTCGGGATTGAAGCCGGGAGAAACGATGAATTTCGCTCCCGCCGCGACGGCGGCGTCCGCCTGTCCGCTTGTAAGCACCGTTCCCGCGCCGACGAGCATTTCGGGAAGCTCCTTTGTGATGCGTTCAATGGCTTCTGCCGCGGCGCCTGTGCGGAAAGTTATCTCCACACAGCGTATGCCGCCCTTTATAAGCGCGCGGCAAAGCGGAACCGCTTTTTCGGCGTCCTCTATCTTTACCACGGGGACTATTCCGCAAAGCTCTATCTGTCTGAGAATATCATTCATTTGTATAAAGACCTCCGTTTGAAGCAGGCTTTGAGCCTGCAAATATTTTGTGATTAAATTATATGATATTTTATTGCATTTGTAAAGGTTTTATTGTATAATTTATTTTGGAACCCGCCGTCGGCGGAAAAAAAGAATATTTTTACGGGAGAACGGCTATGAATAAATTTATGGACGACGATTTTTTGCTTGATTCGGACGTGGCGCAGATGCTTTATCACACCTATGCGGCGAATTTGCCTATAATCGACTACCATTGTCATATAGACGCCGCCGATATAGCTTCGGACAAGCGTTACAAAAACATAACGGAGCTCTGGCTCGGAGCCGACCACTACAAATGGAGAGCGATGCGCTCCTGCGGAATAAGCGAAAGGCTTATCACGGGCGACGCTTCGGACTACGATAAATTTGAGGCTTATTGCTCGGCGATGCCTTCGCTTATCGGAAATCCGCTTTATCATTGGTCACATCTTGAGCTTCGCCGCTATTTCGGGTTCGATGGAATTCTTTCGCCGGATACCTGCAAGCAGGTGTGGAATCTGACAAAGGAAAGGCTTGCCGAGCCGGATATGAGCGCGCGCGGAATAATGAAAATGTCGAACGTGAAGCTCATATGCACGACAAACGATCCTACGGAAAATCTTGAAAATCATATCGCCGTGCGCGAGGATCAGAGCTTCGATATTCCCGTGCTTCCGGCGTTCCGCCCCGACAAATCGCTTTATCCGGAGCGCGCGGAATTTGCTCCTTATATAAGAAAATTTTCGGAATGCTCGGGCATTGAGATAAAGGACTTTGCCACCCTCTGCGACGTGCTTGAAAAAAGAATAGAATATTTTGACGTTCTCGGCTGTCGCACGGCGGATCACGGAATGGACGATACCGTTCTTTTCGACGGCTCGGTGTCGGCGGCTCAGGCGGATTCTGTGGCGGATATAGTTTTCCGTCGCGCCGTCACGGGCGAAAAAATCGACGCGGAAACGGCAAGAATATACAGAAGCGCGCTTATCCGCAAGCTCGCAAAGCAGTACACAAAGCGCGGATGGGTGATGCAGCTTCACTTCGGTGCGCTCAGAAACGTAAGCCCCGCGATGTTCAGAGTGCTCGGCGCGGACGCGGGCTACGATACGATTCACGGCGGCACCGGCAGGATAGCTTCGCTTGCGGCAATGCTCGGCGCACTTGAGGACGAGGCGATACTCCCGAAAACGATCGCATATTCGCTCAATCCCGCGGAAAACACGGCGGTCGCGGCGCTTATCGGATGTTTTCAGCGCACGGGCGACGAAATGGAGGGCTTCCCCTGCATGCCGAAAATGCAGCAGGGCAGCGCGTGGTGGTTCAACGACCATATAGACGGTATGCGCGCTCAGCTTACTACGCTTGCCGCGCAGTCCGCGCTCGGAAAATTCGTCGGAATGACGACGGACTCGCGCAGTTTCCTTTCGTACACACGTCACGAATACTTCCGCAGAGTGCTTTGCTCGGTTATCGGAGGCTACGTCGAAAGAGGCGAATATCCGCTTGACATCGATACTCTCGCGCAGATGGTCTGCGATATTTGCTACAACAACACAAAGGACTTCTTTGAGTTCAGAGTGATATAAAAAAGTATACCGGCGGCTTTGTTATACAATGATATAAAACCGAAAACACAGTCGCTGTCAATAAAAATCGAAAAGAAGGTAATTTATAATGGCAGAAGGTTGCACACACGACTGTTCGTCCTGCTCGCAGAACTGCTCATCGAAAAAGGGCGGCGCTCCGACATTTGAAAAGACGAACGAACTCAGCAGAATAAAGAAAACCATAGCCGTGGTAAGCGGCAAGGGCGGCGTGGGAAAGACGCTCGTTTCCTCCATGCTCGCCGTTGAGCTTCGCCGCAGAGAGCTTAAGGTCGCGGTAATGGACGCGGACATCACGGGCCCTTCGATACCGAAGGCTTTCGGACTCAAGGGACTTTGCGAGGCGGCTCCGCTCGGCGGAATTATGCCCATGAAAACCACAACCGGAATAGAGGCGGTAAGCGTCAACTTGCTTTTGGAGGATGTCACTTCTCCCGTACTCTGGAGAGGTCCTGTCATCGCCGGAATGGTAAAGCAGTTCTGGACGGACGTTATCTGGGGCGATGTCGACGTTATGGTGATCGACTGTCCTCCCGGGACGGGCGACGTTCCGCTTACGATATTCCAGTCGATACCCGTTGACGGAATAATCATAGTCACAAGTCCGCAGGATCTTGTTTCGATGATAGTTTCAAAGGCGGTGAATATGGCAAAGCTTATGAACATTCCGATAATGGGAATAGTTGAAAATATGAGCTATGTTCAGTGTCCGGATTGCAAAAAGAAGATAGAGATATTCGGCAAGAGCCGCACGGAAGAAACGGCAAAGGAATTCGGAATTCCGGTGCTTGCGAAAATACCGATAAATCCCGAGCTTGCTTCTCAGTGCGACAAGGGAGTAATAGAACTGTTCGAGGGCGACTTTATGGGCGCCGTCGCGGACGCGGTAGAAGCTCAGCCGAACAGAACGGTATGACGGAAAATACCGTCGTGCGCGATATGGACTCTGTCGGCGCAAGACAGGCGGCAGAGCTGGAAAAGCTTTGCTTTTCGTCCCCGTGGGAGCTTGAAGAATACGAAAAAGCGCGGTCACGCGAGGATTTTTCGTGCCTGTGCGCTTACGTTGACGACGCCTTTGCAGGCTTTCTTATGGCGTTTCACGTTCTTGACGAGTGCCACCTGCTCGACATAGCGACGGCGGAAAAATTCCGCAGGCGCGGAGTCGGCACGGCGCTTATGGACGAGCTTGTAAAGCGCACAAAGCAAAGGGACGGGCGCTTTGTGTATCTTGAGGTGAGAGAGCATAATACGTCGGCGCGCGCACTTTACGAAAAGCTCGGATTTGCCGAGGTCGGCAAAAGAAAAGACTATTATAAATGTCCGACGGACGACGCCGTGCTTTACACGCTTTACGTCGGAGAGGAGAAAATTTGAAAATACTCGGAATAGAAAGCTCCTGCGACGAAACCGCCGCCGCCGTCCTTGAATATGACGGCGGCAGGTTTACCGTTCTTTCGGACAAGGTTGCCTCGCAGATAGAAATGCACGCGCGCTACGGCGGAGTCGTTCCCGAAATAGCGAGCAGAGCGCATTGCGAAATAATATCGAAAATAACGTCGGACGCGCTGCGCGAAGCGGGAATATCCGTGAAAGACCTTGACGCGATAGCCGTGACGGCGTACCCCGGGCTTATCGGGGCGCTGCTTGTCGGCGTGAATTTCGCAAAGGGACTTGCCTACGCAAACGGAAAGCCGCTTGTCGCCGTCGACCATATAAAAGGTCATATAGCGGCAAATTATATTTCGGAAAACCGCCCGACGCCGCCGTACATAGCGTTTGTCGCGTCGGGAGGGCATACGTCGATAGTAAGGGTAAACGATTATGACAGTCATACCGTTATCGGCGGCACGAGAGATGACGCGATGGGCGAGGCGTTCGATAAAGTGGCAAGGGTTATGGGAATGTCGTATCCCGGCGGCGCCGCTATGGACAGGCTCGCATACGAGGGAAAGCCCATAATACCTTTTCCGTCGGCGGCAATCCGCGACGACTCGCTCGATTTTTCGTTTTCGGGGATAAAAACGGCTGTACTCAATTATATAAATATGACGGCGCAAAAGGGAGAAAAGCTCAACCGCGCCGACGTTGCGGCAAGCTTTTGCCGCGCGGCTGTAAGCTCGGTATCGACAAAGCTTTCGCTTGCGATAGAGCGCAATCCCGACATCACGGGAGTGGCGCTTGCCGGAGGAGTTGCGGCAAACTCGCATCTGCGCGAGGAGCTTGAAAAATTATGTAAATCAAAAGGGCTTCCGCTTTATTATCCCGAAAAGAAATATTGCGGCGATAACGCCGTTATGATAGCCGCCGCAGGCTGCTTTGAATATGAAAAAGGTAGCTTCGCGCCGCTTTCGCTCAATGCCGAGGCGGCACGGTTTGAGGATGTGTGACAGAGATATTTACCTTGAAACCCGATTTTAAGGTTTTCCACAGACTGTTGAAAATTTTTTGAAAACCGCGCGGCTTGCGCTTGAAAATCACGGAAAAGGCAGGGAAATACTGATAATTGCTGTGGATAAATGTGTGGATAATGTGGAAAAACAAATGTATAAAATACCTGATTTCGTGTTGAAAACCCAAAAAGCCGATATATTCTTTTTCGGAAAGGTAAACTGAATTTACAATATTGACCGAAAGGCGCACAAAAAAATGAAAATTGAATTCAATTACGGAACATCCGTGCTGACGCTCCCGTCGGACGTCAGAAAATACATAAAAAGCGCCGGAAAAAACGATCTTGCCGTGCTTCTGGCTCTGACCGACGGCCCTGCGGAAAGCGTTTCTTCCGTAGCCTCGGTATGCGGAATCACCGATGCCGAAGCCGCGGCGTCGATAGCGTTCTGGCGCGGAGCAGGAATTATCGCATCGTCCGACGGAGAGCAGAGCGCGCCCGCAAAAGCTCCGACGCCGAAGCCCTACACCATGACCGGAGCCGAGGTCGAACGTATCTGCGCGGAAAATCCTATGCTGAAAACAACGGTGGAAAAATGTCAGACGATATTCGGCAAGGTTTTCGGAACGGCGGAATACGGAGTGTTTATATATCTGTACGATCATCTGCGCCTTGACTGCGAATACATACTTCTGCTTTGCTCCTACTGCAAAAGACAGGGACACGATTCGGTGCGATATTTTGAAAAAACGGCATTGAATCTTTTCGACCGCGGAATAGACAGCACGGCAAAGCTTGAAAAATATTTTATCGACGAAAGCCGTCGCGGCGAGCTTGAATTTGTTGTACGCAGGCTTTACGGAATGGGCGACAGAGCGCTGACCGCAACCGAAAAGGAATATCTGCGTGTGTGGACGTCCGAATGGGACGTGGGTGCGGAGCTTGTCGAGGCGGGCTATGAGGAAATGATGAAAAATATCAATTTCCCGAAGATGTCTTACGAAAACAAGATACTGAAAAACTGGCACGACGCAGGAGTAAAAACCGTTGAGGACGCAAAGCAGAAAAGCTTTATTTCTCAGGGAAAAGGGAAAGGCGGAAAAACCGCCGAAGCGCCGAGCTTTGACTTGGGAGAATTTTTTGATCTTGCCGTTATGCGCGGCAAGGCAGAGAGCGAAAATAAATGAAAAGAGAAGACGAGATGACTTACGAAGAAACCCGCAGAAACATAATACGCGAATACCGCTCGAAAAATCTGCTTGCACAGCAGAGAGCGGAGGAAAAACGTCGCGAGCTTGACGAAAAATTTCCCGATATCGCGCGGATAGACGACGCGCTTTCGGAAACGGGAGTAAAGATTCTTCGCGCCGCGCTCGACGGCGGAAACGGACTTGACGAAAAAATCGCAAGGCTCAGAAAGGACAACGAAACCTTGCTTTCCGTCCGCGCGAGCCTGCTTGCTTCGAAGGGATATCCCGCCGATTATGACGACATTCACTACGATTGCGAGCTTTGCCGCGACCGCGGCTACACCGAGGACGGCAATATGTGTCGCTGTCTGAAAAAGGCGCTCACGGAGGTCGGGCTTGAGTATTCGGGCGCGAAAAAGCTTGTCGGAAAACAGAATTTCGACACCTTTGACCTCGGCTTTTATTCGGGTTCGTCACGCGAATCAATGGAAGCTGTGCTTCGCATATGCCGCGCATATTCTGACGGCTTTGACGGCAAAATGCACAATCTGCTTTTCATCGGCAAAACGGGGCTCGGTAAGACGCATCTTTCCTCCGCGATAGCAAAGGAGGTTATAGAAAAGGGCTACGAGGTTGTTTACGAAAGCGCACAGAACATTTTCTCCGATTTTGAAAAAGAAAAATTTTCACGCTACGACGCCGTCCTCCCCGACACGTCAAGATATTTTGACTGCGATCTTCTTATAATAGACGATCTCGGCACGGAAATGCCGAGTCAGTTTACGGTCGCGTGCCTTTATAATCTGCTCAATGCACGGCTTGTGGCAGAAAAAAGTATGATAATCAGCACAAACGTGGGCAAAAACGAATTGCTTGAAAGATATTCCGAACGCATAACCTCGCGCCTGCTCGGCGAATTCGGAATCTGCGTTTTCGAGGGCAACGACATAAGAAGTCAGAAGCTGAGAAGATAAATAATACTGATGTATAAAACAAAAAATCCGCCTGTCAGGCGGATTTTTTGGTTTGTGGGAGAATTTGCCGGCGCGTATCGGAATGTGTAGTGGTATGATCGGTTTTACTTTTTCTTCTTAATTGCGCTTGTAACCGAACGGTTAAAGTGTTTACCTCTGCGCTCGAGCTCAAGATTACCGAATATCAATTCCGCAGTCACGTCTGTTAAAATGTTTAGCCAGTTCAGCTTGTTAAGCTCCTCGTCAAGTGCGCGTTTTTGCTCGGCCCGACGTCTGCGAGCTTCTTCTTGTTTCATTTTGAATTTTTCCCCACGTGTCGATATCAATTTTCAAATCCTCCGAATTTATATTTTTGTTTTTGGTTATCAAAGGTAATATTTTACCGAAAATGTTGAAGAATAACCGCTTGGGGTTTCGTGCGCTATCATATCATTGCTGCCCATACATTGTTTCATTGCGTTGCAGACGATAGGCATTTTGTTTTTAAGATTAAGATTTTTGTGTATATCGTTTGCAACCAAAACGATGCTGTCAAGCCCGCGCTCTCTGGCATCGGCTTTAAGCTTCTGAATGTATTGTCTTACCATTTCCGTCTGTCCTCCGGAGGACTCTTTGAGTATTGAATGCGTATCGGTGAAGTCATTGTGTTTTGCAGAACTTTCCATACTGTTTTTGAGTATTTTCATTTCTTCCTCCAATGTTTGAATTCTTTCGAGCATTTCAAGTATTATTCTATCGTAATTCATAGGCTTGTGCCCTCCTTTCGTTTGAATTGTATCACGGTTCTTATGATTTGTCAATAGAATTCTCAAAAATTCTTAAAAATTCTCAAAATAATTCTAAAAACAAAAAACAGAGGCGAAAAATTACCTCTGTTTTCTTTTTATAAAATTTGTAAAAACCAACTAACCAAAGCTTCTTTTGCTTTTTTGTAAATCTGTCTGCGCAGATATCAAAAAATCTGCATATCATTCC
>CAVEFC010000018.1:0-3979 GCA_963614875.1 uncultured Eubacteriales bacterium
GCGGCTGTCCGTTCGGACAGCCGCCGCTTATATTTATGTTATTTTTGTAAATAAAGAGTAAATAAGCAAACCGAACTTGATTTTTTCGCCGCTTTGTGATACAATCAAATCAAACAATGAATTTTGAATCGAGAAAAGGTTATGGCAAAAATTCAGGAATCGGGCGAAATGTATCTTGAAACGATATATGTGTTATCAAAAAAAGGACCTGTACGTTCTACGGACGTGGCTGAACACATGGGATATTCAAAGCCGAGCGTAAGTCGTGCCGTGGGCTTGCTCAAAAGCGGCGGACATCTGCTTATGGACAGAGAAGGCTACCTTACTCTTACGGAAACGGGACTTGCAATAGCCGCAAAAATTTACGAAAGGCATATTTTTCTTTCGGAATTTCTCGTAAGGCTCGGAGTCGATAAGGACGTCGCCGCGGCGGACGCCTGCAAAATAGAACACGTCATAAGCGCGGAATCGTTCGAGGCGATAAAAAAGTACGTCAAGGACAATCAGAACAACGGATAAAAAATAACCCGAAGGTGTAAAAACCTGTCGGGTTTTTGTTTTGATAAAAATGTTTTTCCGGCTTACAGCAAAATTCCGTTATTCAGGGTAAGCACTCTGTCGGACAGGGCTTTTGCCTCTTCTTCGCTGTGCGTTACGATAACGGCGCATTTGCCGTCAAGACAGGCTTTGAGAAGCGAAATAACGGAGGCTTTTGTCGCCGCGTCAAGCCCGCGGAGCGGCTCGTCGAGAAGGCAGATTTTTCTGCCCGAGGCAATAAGTCTTGCAAGCGAAACCCTCTGCGCCATACCGCTTGAAAGCTCGGACGGAAGCTTTGCGGCAACATCTCCGAGCCCGAGCGCAGAGAGCAGCTCGGACGCTTTTTTCGTATTTTCCGAGCGGTCTTTACCGCTCATTACGCACGTTACGTTTTCAATCACCGATACGCTTTCGAAAAGACGCGGCTCGGCAAACGAAAACGCGATATCGCCGTCTGTACGCACGGTTCCTTCGTCCGCCTCTTCGAGCCCTGCGATAATCCGCAGAAGCGTTGTTTTTCCCGAGCCCGATTTTCCCATTACGGCTACGGTTTCGTTTCCCACGGAAAGCGAAAGTCCTTTGAGAACGGTATTTTCTCCGTAGTTTTTCGATATGTTTTCTATGTTTATCACAAAACGGCTTCACCGCCTTTGCAGAGCTTTCCGAGCGCAAGAATTATTATTTTTTCGATAATGACGCTGAGTATTACAATCACGGCGGTAAGCGCAAACAATTCCTCGGATTCGAGATATATTTTTGCGCTGTAAAGCATTGTGCCGACAGAGCTTTTCGGAACGCATATCACCTCTGCCGCTATGCCCGCCTTCCACGCAAGGCCGAGAGCCGAACGGCATCCGGCGTAAAAATAGGGAAGCGCCGACGGCAGATACAAAAGCCTGAGCTTTTTTGACGGAGTGAAATTATATACCTGCGCTACCTCCGCTTTGTCGGTCGGGACGGATTCTATTCCTTTTTTTACGTTCATAAAAATTATCGGAACGACCATAAGCGCGGAGGCGAGCATCGGGACGATGTTTTTTGAAAAAATAAAAAGCATAACAATTATTACGGAAGCCACGGGAGTTGCTTTTATAACTTCGATTGCGGGGGAAATCACCGTTCCGATAAGCCGTACCGATTTTGAAAGCACGGCAAGCGCCACGCCGATAATTATTCCTGCCGCAAGCCCCGCAAAAATATATGCGACGGATCTTCCGCAGGCTATATAAAAGCTTTTGGTTTTCAGCAGTCGGAGCAGCGCTTTCAGCACCGCCGGAGGCGACGGGAGAATGACAGGCTTCGATATTATAAGCGAGGTCATCTCCCATATGAGCATCCAGAACAGAAATACTCCGACGCCGGTTATGATTTTTTTGACTTTCGGATTCATTTGACCTCTATTGATTTGTAGAAGTCGTCCGACGGGAGCTTGCCGCCGACAGACGACGGATTGGCTTTATAAAGCACCTCAAGCATTCCTTTCATTGCGGCAACGGCTTCGTCGCCGGAGATCGCGCTGATATTGCAGTTCGGGATAGCCTTTTTGGCAATTGCGGCTTTTGGAACTATGCCGTATTTTTCGCAGTATGAAGCGCCCGTGTCAACATCGGAATTTATTGTGTCAACCGATTTTTTGTATTCCGAAAGGAACGTTTTTACCGCTTCGGGATGTTCGCCGTAAAATTTGTTTGAAACCACAAGAACGCCCTGAACAAGCGTGGTATCGCTTACCTTGTCCCACTCTTTTGTAAGGTCGAGAGCTATGCGGAGATCGCCCGTTTTCTGAAGAAGCGCGCTTGTCACGTTCGGTTCGGGAAGAACGCCTATCGAAACCGTATTTGCGGCAAGCTTTGAAGCAAGCTCCGCGTGATCGGAAAGATATTCGACAGTTACGTCTTCTCCGACTTTAAGACCGTTTTTTTCAAGAACGAAGTTGAGCGCATATTCGGGAGTCGCGCCCTGACCTGTAGAATAGATTGTTTTGCCTTTGAGATCCGCTACGGAATTTACGGTATTTCCGTTTTCGAGAACGTAAAGCACGCCGAGAGTCGCTACGCCGATAAAGCTTATATCCGCGCCTTTGTTGAAAAGCACAGCCGCAAGATTTACGGGAAGCGCGGCGATATCGAAATCGCCCGCTATTACCGTCGCCTGCGCTTCCGCGGGTGCGGACGCGAGAGAGAAGGTATAGCTGTTCTGAGTCGTGCCGTTTTCATTTTCAGCCATAAGGGAAGCCATCCCCATTCCCGTAGGACCTTTGAGCGCCGTTATGCGAACGTCCGTTCTTTCCACGGGCGTTTTTTCCTTGCAGGCGACAAAGCAAAAACACATAAGCGCCGCCATTACGATTGCAATAAGTTTCTTCATTTGTACCTCTTTTCCGTCAGCTTATCTGACACTTTTAAGAATATCTTCCGAGAGAATTACGACCGTTCCGTCCGAATATCCGATCGCGCCGAGCTTTTCAAGCGATTCGAGCGAGCGGTAAACGGAGGTTCTTCCTATGCCGAGCTTTTTTGAAAGACGCGAAACGTTGAGCTCAAAGCTTTGGCTTTTTTCTCCGAGCAGTGCGGTCGCCACGGCAGAGTCCGCATTTTTTGCGGTGAACGCGCTGATTTTTCTGTTGAGAAAGCGTATTTTATCCGAAAGAAACGATATATACGCAAGCGCAACCTGCGGATCGGACGCGATAATTTCTTTTACCTTGCTTTCGCCGATAAACAGCACATCGGACGCGGTTTTTGACACCACGGTGCTGACATAGCCGCTTTCTTTTCCGAAAAGCGCCGCCGCGCCGAACATATCTCCTCGTGAAAGGGTATTAAGCCTTACGCGCCGGTTTCCCGTTTCGCCGTAAACTTCAACCTTTCCGAAAACAATTATGCCGAGACTTTTTTCAAAGCTTTCGGCGGAGTAGATAAGCTCGTCGGGCTCGAAATGCTTTGTATCGCAGCAAAGCAGCTTTTTGTATGTGTTTTCGGACGCTTCCGAAAACACATCGCATAATCCGAGCGCGGAAAGAATTTTTCTGTCGGTCATAAAACCCTCCAAAAGTGTTCTATTTGGAACAACTTTATAATATCATACCGGATTTTCTTTGTCAATAAATTTTCTGATATTTTTCCGAAATATATACACAAGCGCAAATATATCTGATATAATGATATATGTAAAAAGCTGTTTTCCGGAGGTGATATTTCTGAATACTCAATATATCCGCGAGATGATCGGAAATTTCCGGACGGAAACAGACGCGCTTTTTTCGGAAAAATGCTCATTTGCCGTTGGCGGAAAAATCGGGCTTTGCGTTTTTCCGTCGGGCGCAAAGGAACTTATACGCGCAGTCGGAATGGCGGAAGAATACGGGGAAAAATATGTCGTTCTCGGAAATATGACAAATATTCTCCCATCCGATGATACATATGACGGAACGGTTATAGTG
>CAVEFC010000018.1:3989-13029 GCA_963614875.1 uncultured Eubacteriales bacterium
GTTATAGTGACGTCAGGAATGCAGGAAATACGCTTTGACGGCAACACCGTTTTTGCCGAAGTGGGCGTTCCGATAACAAAGCTTGCGCTTTCCGCGGCAAAAAACGGACTTTCGGGGCTTGAATTCGCCTACGGAATTCCAGGGAGCCTTGGCGGAGCGGTTTATATGAACGCCGGCGCTTACGGCGGCTGCATCGCCGACGCTCTGGTTTCTGTCACGGCGTATGATACAGAAAGCAAAGCGGTTTCGGACTATACGGCAAAAGAATGCGGGTTCGGATACCGCGAGAGCAGATTCCGCCACGGCAAAGAAATAATACTTTCGGCAAGGCTTGAAATGAAATCCGGAAACGCCGACGAAATAATTTCCGTATGCGAAAAAAATATGTCGGCGCGCAGGGAAAAGCAGCCGCTTGAAAAGCACAGCGCGGGAAGTACGTTCCGCCGTCCCGAAGGGTATTATGCAGGAGCGCTTATAGAAGCGTCGGGACTCAAGGGAATGAGATGCGGAGGAGCGCAGGTTTCCGAAAAGCACGCGGGGTTTGTCATCAATGCGGGGAACGCTTCGGGCGCAGATATAGCTGAAATAATAAAACGCATAAAAAACAAGGTTTACAAGGACTCCGGCGTTATGCTGGAGGAGGAAATAATATATATAAAATGAGGTTTTGATAATTATGTCTTTTTCCGGTGAAACAAAAACCGCGCTTGCGAAAATCGCCTGCGAGCAGGATTGCTGCGCCGAAGCCGAGCTTTCGGGAATGCTTATATTTTCTTCCGTATTTGAAAAGGATAAAACGGTTTTCCTCTCCGAAACGGAGGACGCGGCTTATCTTTTTTCGGGACTTCTGATACGGTGTCTTGATATATGCTCGTCTCCCGAGGTGTTTGAAAAGGGAAAAAACGGCGCTCTTGTTTTCAGGACGGCGATAAGCGGCGACGACGCAAAAAAGCTTTATAATTTTGCCTTTCCTGACGGTGTCAGCAGGATAGCCGCAGAAAAGCTTATATGCAAGCATTGCGCCGACGCCTTTATACGCGGAGCGTTTCTTTCGTGTGGATTCGTAAATCCGCCGGAAAAACGCTACGGAATAGAATTCAGCGTTTCAAATGCCGATATTGCCGTTGAGCTTGCGACGCTTTTGTCGTCAAAGCTCGGCATGCCGAAGCTGAGCGCAAGAAAAGGAAATCAGATAGTTTATTACAGAGGCGGAGAAAAGGTCGCCGACGCACTTATGCTTATGGGCGCACAGAGCGCGGCTTTCGAGATAATGGACAGTCAGGCTTTGCGTTCGATAAGAAACGAGCAGAACAGACAGACAAATTTCGAGGTTGCAAACATTTCAAAGCAGAGCGCGGCGTCAAAAATACAGACGGACGCGATAGAATTTCTCAAAAGCACGGGAAAGTTCGAGCTTCTTTCGCCGGTATTGCGTCAGACTGCAAACCTGAGGGCTTCCAATCCCGACGCGTCGATGACGGATCTCGGAAATATGGAAAATCCACCCGTATCAAAATCTCAGGAAAGCAAAAGACTTCAGAAAATAGTCGAGCTTTACAATCTTCACAAAAACGGTTGACAAAAGAAAGGAAGCGGAAAATGTCGTTTTGTCATTTGCATCTTCACAGCGAATACAGCCTGCTTGACGGAGCCTGTCGGGTAAAGGATATACCCAAGCTTGCCGCCGAAAACGGTCATACCGCCGTCGCCATAACGGATCACGGCGCGATGTACGGCGCGGTTGATTTTTATCTTGCCTGCAAGAACTACGGAATAAAGCCGATTATCGGCTGCGAGGTTTATGTGGCTTCCGGCTCAAGATTCGACAAAACGCGCGATTCGGATTATTCAAGATACCATCTTGTGCTTCTCTGTAAAAACGAAACAGGATACAGAAACCTTATTTATATGGTTTCAAAGGGATTTACGGAAGGTTTTTACGCAAAGCCGAGAATAGATCTTGAACTTCTGCGCGAGCACAGCGAGGGACTTGTATGTCTTTCCGCCTGTCTTGCCGGATACGTTCCGAGAATGATATCGGCGGGAGAATTTGAAAAAGCCGAAAAGCACGCCGTTGAAATGGACAGGCTGTTCGGCAGGGGAAATTATTATCTTGAGCTTCAGTATCACGGAATAGAGGCGCAAAGAGAAGTAAACGAAGGACTTATAGATATATCGAAAAGAACGGGGATTCCGCTTGTAGCCACAAACGACGTGCATTATCCGAAAAAATCTGACGCGGAAAATCAAGCCGTGATGCTTTGCATACAGACAAACTCAAAGCTTTCCGACGGCAGACCGATAGGCTTTGAAACTGACGAGTTCTACTACAAAAGCACAGAAGAAATGACGGCGCTTTTCGGAAGCATTGAAGGCGCGATAGACAACTCCGGCAAAATAGCCGATATGTGCAATTTCGATTTTGATTTTTCAAAGCGTTTTCTTCCGAGATACACCACCGATACGGGCGAAAAGCCGGAGGATTTTCTTTCGCGTATGGCGGCGGAGGGACTTGAAAAAAAGATTGAAACGGGCGAGATAGTTTTCGATGATATCCGCACAAGGCAGACGTATGAGGAAAGAATGAAATACGAGCTTTCCGTGATATGCAAAATGGGATATTCCGAGTATTATCTGATAGTCTGGGATTTTATAAACGCGGCAAAGCGAATGAACATTCCGACGGGCCCCGGACGAGGCTCGGGCGCCGGCTCGCTTGTGGCGTATCTTGTCGGGATAACGGACGTCGATTCGATAAAATACAACCTTATGTTTGAGAGATTTCTCAATCCCGAAAGAGTCAGTATGCCGGATTTCGATACGGATTTTTGCTATGAACGTCGCGATGAGGTGATAGAATACGTTTCCGAAAAGTACGGAAAGGAGCGGGTTTGCGGAATAATAACCTTCGGAACGCTTGCCGCAAAAGCCGTGCTCCGCGACGTCGGGCGCGCGCTCGGAATGAGCTATGCGGATGTTGACGCCGTTGCAAAAGCCGTGCCCTCCGACCTTCACATAACGCTTGAAAAAGCCATGGAGGGAAAGCTCGGCGATATGTACGAGACCGACGAAAACGTCAGGCGACTTGTCGATATTTCAATGGCGCTTGAGGGAATGCCGCGTCACGCTTCGGCGCACGCCGCGGGAATAGTGATAACCGACAAGCCCGTCTGCGATTATGTTCCGACGGCTGTCGGCAACGGAATGATCCTTACGCAGTTTACAATGGATACGATAGCAAAGCTCGGACTTCTGAAGTTCGACTTTCTCGGACTTCGTTATCTTACGATAATTTCGGACGCGGAAAAGGAAATAAGACGGACAGATCCTGATTTCGATATAAAAAAAGTTCCGCAGGACGACAAAGAAACCTACGAGCTTATATCGTCCGGTCATACCGACGGGATATTCCAGCTTGAATCAGGAGGAATGAGAAAATTACTTTCCCAGATGCAGCCGAGAAATCTTGAAGATATAATAATCGCGATATCGCTTTACAGGCCGGGGCCGATGGACTCGATACCGACGTTTCTTGAAAACAGAGCGCATCCCGAAAAAGTAAAATATGCCTGTCCGCAGCTTAAAGGCATACTTGAAAATACGTCGGGATGTATAGTATATCAGGAGCAGGTAATGCAGATCTGCCGCGATATTGCGGGATTTTCGTTCGGGCGCGCAGATATAATCCGCAGAGCGATGTCCAAAAAGAAAAGCGGCGAAATGGAAAAGGAACGCAATGCGTTCATTTACGGCGAAAAGGATTCGGACGGAAACGTAATATGCGCAGGAGCAGTGGCAAACGGCGTCGCCGAGGATATCGCAACCGATATCTTCGATACGATGTCCGCATTTGCAAGCTATGCGTTCAACAAATCGCACGCGACGGCTTACGCTTATCTTTCGTACCGAACGGCATATCTTAAGTGTCATTATCCGTGTCAGTATCTTGCCTCGCTTCTTACGAGCGTGCTCGGGAATATGACGAAAACCGCATCGTATATAGCGGAAGCGCAGAAATCGTATCATATAGAGGTGCTTTCTCCCGATATAAACGAAAGCTTTGAAAAGTACAGCGTTGTTGATCACAACGGGAAAAAAGCCATACGCTTCGGGCTTCTCGGCATTAAAAATGTCGGATTGTCGTTCCTTTCGGATGTCATAGGTGAAAGAAACAAAAACGGCACATTCTCATCGTTTACCGATTTCATATCGCGTATGAGCGGCTACGATATAAACAAGCGTCAGATCGAAGCGCTTATAAAAAGCGGCGCGTGCGATTCGCTCGGAATAAAGCGCAGCGTGCTTCTCGGCGATTATGAAAACATAACCGATATTTATCTTCGTCGGAAAAAGAGCGCCGACGACGGTCAGATAGATATGTTTTCAACGCTTGACGAGGCGGCTGTCGCGGAAAGCGAATATAAATATACCGACAGACCTGAGCTTACCAAAAAGGAACTTCTGGCGCAGGAACGCGAAAGCACGGGAATGTATTTTTCGGGACATCCGTCGGACGAGTATTCGGCGGTTGCGGAAAGGCTCGGAGCCGTGCCAATCGGCGAGCTTCTCAAATCCGAAGACGACGAAAACGACGAAAGAAAATATTCCGACGGTGACAAAATAACCGTTGCCGGAACAATTACGGGCAGAACGAACAAGCAGACGCGGGCAGGCGTTCCGATGGCGTTTATAACCCTTGAAGACAGGTTCGGGGAGATAGAGATTATCATCTTTCCCAAGGTGCTTGAAAAGTACAGGGCGCTTCTGACGGAAGGCGCGGCGATCGCCGTTTCCGGCACTGTTTCGGAGGGCGAGGACGTTGAAACAAAGATTATAGCCGACACGATAACGTCGCTTTTGTCTGTCCGTCCCGACGCGAATACGACGGAAACGCCGAAAACGGCAGAATCGGACAAGCCGAAAACGCTTTACCTCAGACTTCCGTCGCTTGACGGCGCGCTTTTCGACAGAATAAAGGCAGTGCTTGATATTTTTATAGGCTCAACGCCCGTTATGCTTTACGGAAGCTCCGAAAAAAAATATATAAAGCGTGTGGGCGCGGGAGCCGATATTCAGCCGAATATGCTTGCGCTTCTCAAAAAACTGCTTGGCGAAGAAAATGTTGTTATAAAATAATACAAAAAACTCTCGGCTTTGGAGAATATCCAAAGCCGAGAGTTTGCTTTAATATAAAAGGGATTATTTGTCTTCTTCGCAGATATTAAGACCTTTGAGTTTGAAAAGGTTTATAAAGTCTTGTCTGTAGTCGCCGAATACGGTTACTCTGTGCCACATAGGCATCCAATTTTCAAGAAGTGCTCTTGCATTGCATGAAGCAACAAGCTTAGAACGGCAACCTGCGTCTCCGCCCGCATTACCTACGGAAACCGAAGAGTGTATGCAAGCCCAATTGTCTGCGTTGCTCATATTTATTGTGGTAAGCTTTTCGCCGGCGGGGAATATTACCTGAACTGATGCGCCGAGCTGATCTTCAGCATGGCTTCTTATGTAGTAATCACATACCTTTGAAGAAGAGACACCGAATACCTTGCGGCAGGCAACACAGTGAGCATAGATTATTTCATTGCTTGATGTGTCTACAACAGGGTCGGAAACAAATCCGTGTTTGCCTGTGAGATAAAGTGTTATGAGCGATGAAACTGTGGAATCTATATCGGCTTCGCAAACGCCAAGCTCTCCGTCGTCAGCCATCTGGAAGTGGGAGAGACAGGGATACATATGACGGCTCTTGCCGTAAACGTCGTTATATGAAAGCTCGAGACAAGCTATCGTTACGGCATCCGAACCGGTTTCTTTTATCATTTTCTTTATTGCAAGATATATCTTTGCACTTTCTATTATATCGGAGTGTGAAGGTTCTACTGTCTTTACGGCTCCGCCTGTCCACTTTTCAGCCATAGCGGCAGCTTCATTGTCATCCGTACTGTCAAACATAGCCATAAGGTCTGCTGCGGTCTTGTTTATAAATTTGATTCCGAAACGTTTTTCGGCAGCGCTTTCGATTTCGTTTTCAACATCGTTTTTGACAACGAGAACAGTCGTCTGTTTAAGTTTCGCGTTTACAACGAGTGTGCGCGCAAGACGGGCGATATCCGCATAGTCTGTCGAAGCTTCAAGCGGAACGGGAAGCTTTTCGTTTCTTATCATCGGGGATGTGCCGGAAAGAGTTGAGCCGCTTCCGCAGAAGGGAACATCGGCAACCGCGCAGGGAATACCATCCTTTGATTCGCGTGCGTAGAACTCGTCAAGTCTTATCCAGTTGGTCATAAGAAGAACGAGAACGCCGTCATAGGTGGCTTTGTCGCTCTCATATACAGCTGCAGCTTCATCCTTTGAATTGTACTTAAACACATCGAATTCTGCGTCGGGATTGTAAGCTCTTACAACGGACATAATTCTTTCGGTTTCTTTTTCGTAACCGAAGTTTATATGCGGCCAACCCGGAACATTTTCTTTCTTTGCCTGAACTACTACCTTAATTTTTATCTGTTTTTTCATGATTGCCTCCAAAGCAATTGATTGATGTAACAAACATACCATATATTTATTCGGATTGCTATTGACTTTTACGGCTGATAATTGTATTATTACGTTATGGAGAGGTGAAGAGATGGGAGAGTACATTATAAACTCGTGCGGCGTATCGGACTGTCCGCCCGAGTGGAGCTGGATAACAGGCGAAAACGGATTCGGAGATTACGACATATGGGCAGCGTTCAGAGGCCGCGGAAAAATATCGGTAGGCGGGCAAGAATTCGATGTGTCGGCAGGCTCATGCATAGTTCTGCCTCCGCACAAGAAGATAATAGCAAGTCACGATCCGAGTGATCCATTGCTTATCATCCATATACACTTTTATGCAAGCGATGAGAATGAAGCGCCCGTGCTTTTGTCGGGAAAGTGCGTGAGCGTAAGAGATATTGTCTTTTTCAGGGATATTCTTGACAGAGTGCTGATCTGCTATTACAGAAATCTTCCGGAAAAGGCTTCGATGTGGCTTTCGGCAGCACTTTCAGAGCTTGACGCTGCGGTCGATATGACGCCTGAAAGAGATCCAAAAAGCAGATCAAGACCGATGATATATGAGATGTGCGATGAGATAAATTCGTCAAGAGGCGCGCCTCCGCTTCTTTCGGAATTTGCAAAAAAATACGGATATACGGAAGCATATCTCGGAAAGCTTTTCAGAAAGACTGTGGGCGTGGAATTTTCGGGCTATGTTATAAATGCGAGGATAAACAAAGCCAAAATATTATTGCGTTCTTCGGATTACACGGTGGGCGAAATAGCGGAGCTACTCGGCTACTGCGACGCGTGCTTTTTTGTAAAACAGTTCACAAAAATGACAGGCACAACTCCCGGAAGGTACAGGCGATCATAAAAATAACCAAAAACACAAGTGCTTACAGGGCAAAAAACGGACACATAGTTACAAATTTGTGAACTATTTTTTATTGCTATTGCAATTTGAAAAAAAGTTTGTATAATAGACGATAGGGAAATTTGGGATTTGTCCCATAACAGATCGATGCGCCTTGATGTCAGGGCGAGAAATACGAAAAAAGAGGTATGTTTTATGAAAAAAATCGATTTGACCAAGTATGGCATTACCGGAACGACAGAGGTCGTTTATAACCCTTCCTACGAAATGCTTTTCGAGGAAGAAACAAAGCCTTCTCTTGAAGGATATGAAAAGGGACAGGTAAGCGAGCTTGGCGCAGTAAACGTTATGACGGGTATATATACCGGTCGTTCTCCCAAGGATAAATTTATCGTTGTGGATGAAAATTCAAAGGATACGGTCTGGTGGACATCGGACGAGTATAAAAACGACAACCATCCCGCCACAAAGGAAGCCTGGAACGCAGTCAAGGATATTGCAATCAAAGAGCTTTCAAACAAGAGACTCTTTGTTGTGGACGCATTCTGCGGAGCAAACAAAGACACCCGTATGGCTATACGTTTTATAGTTGAGGTCGCATGGCAGGCTCACTTTGTAAAGAATATGTTCATAAAGCCCACGGCTGAAGAGCTTGAAAACTTCGAGCCTGACTTTGTTGTTTACAACGCTTCAAAGGCTAAGGTTGAAAACTACAAGGAGCTCGGACTTAACTCAGAAACGGCTGTTGTGTTCAATATCACAAGTCGTGAACAGGTTATAATCAACACATGGTACGGCGGCGAGATGAAGAAGGGTATGTTCTCGATGATGAACTACTATCTGCCGCTCAAGGGCATTGCGTCTATGCACTGCTCGGCAAACACAGATATGAACGGTGAAAACACGGCTATCTTCTTCGGGCTTTCCGGCACAGGCAAGACAACGCTTTCGACAGATCCCAAGAGACTTCTCATCGGCGATGACGAGCACGGCTGGGACGATAACGGCGTGTTCAACTTCGAGGGCGGCTGCTATGCAAAGGTTATCAATCTTGACAAGGATTCCGAACCCGATATATACAACGCCATCAGACGCGACGCGCTTCTTGAAAACGTTACTCTTGACAAAAACGGCAAGATAGATTTCAACGACAAGAGTGTTACGGAAAACACCCGTGTTTCCTATCCTATCGACCATATCAAAAATATTGTACGTCCCATATCGGCAGCTCCCGATGCAAAGAGCGTTATATTCCTTTCGGCAGACGCTTTCGGCGTACTTCCTCCCGTTTCAATACTCACTCCCGAGCAGACGCAGTACTACTTCCTTTCCGGATTTACCGCTAAGCTTGCAGGTACGGAACGCGGCATAACAGAGCCTACGCCCACATTCTCGGCTTGCTTCGGTCAGGCGTTTCTCGAGCTTCACCCCACAAAGTATGCGGAAGAGCTTGTAAAGAAGATGAAAAAGAGCGGCGCAAAGGCTTATCTTGTAAACACGGGCTGGAACGGAACGGGCAAGCGTATATCCATTAAGGATACGCGCGGCATTATCGACGCCATTCTCAGCGGCGATATCGACAAAGCTCCCACAAAGAAGATTCCTTACTTCAACTTCGAAGTTCCCACGGAGCTTACC
>CAVEFC010000018.1:13039-27869 GCA_963614875.1 uncultured Eubacteriales bacterium
ATCCCCGCGACACATATGCCGATGCTTCCGTTTGGGAAACAAAGGCGCTCGACCTTGCGGGAAGATTCATCAAGAACTTCTCCAAGTACGAAGGCAACGAAGCAGGCAAAGCGCTTGTTTCCGCAGGCCCTCAGAAATAAAACAATAACAAAATTCCCGGTGAAATGCCGGGAATTTTTTTGTATATGGTTTGATTTTTATTATAGTATGTGATATAATATGACAAATATTTTGATTTTGAGGTTGTTATGAATTATAAATATGCCGCCACCTGTCTTTTCGGACTCGAAGGATTGCTCGGAGCGGAGATAGACGCGCTCGGGTTTCACAGAACGGAAACGATAGACGGCAGAGTTTATTTTGAGGGCGACGAAACGGCGGCGGCGAAGGCAAATATATGGCTTCGCACGGCGGAAAGAGTTTTTCTTGTGCTCGGAAGCTTTCCCGCTCAGACGTTTGATATGCTTTTTGAGGGAACAAAAGCGCTTGATTGGGAAAATTTCATCGGCAGGGACGATTCGTTTCCTGTCAAAGGTCATTCGGTAAAAAGTATGCTTACAAGCATACCGGACTGTCAGAAAATCGTGAAAAAAGCCGTTTCAGTAAAGCTGGGCGGGGTTTATCATACGGATTGGATGAAGGAAACCGGCACGAAATATCAGATAGAGTTTTTTATATTGAAGGACGTTGCGACATTGATGATAGACCTTTCCGGAACCGCACTTCACAAAAGAGGCTATCGTCCTGAATCGGCGGCGGCGCCGCTGCGCGAAACGCTTGCGGCGGCTCTTGTGAAAATTTCAAGGCCGAGAGAGGACGTGCTTTTCTGGGATCCTATGTGCGGAAGCGGAACAATACCGACGGAAGCCGCGCTTATGATGACAAACACCGCTCCCGGACTTTATCGCGGATTTGCCGGCGAAATGTATCCGTTCATCGGGACAAAAATCTGGAACGACGCAAGGGACGAGGCGCACAGTCTGATAAAACCGACGGAATTTGAAGCATATGCCTCGGATATCGACGGGGACTGCGTCGAGCTTACGAAAAAAACAGTTAAAAACGCGGGAATGGACGGAATCGTCAGGGTTTTTCGCAGAAATGCGCTTGAAATAACAAGCGAGGGCAGGAGAGGAACGATTGTCTGCAATCCTCCCTACGGAGAGAGGCTTCTCGATATAAAAGAGGCGGAAAAGCTGTATGCCGCAATGGGCAGGCATTTCAGAACGCTTGAACCGTGGCAGATATATATTATTACGAGCAATGAGAATTTCGAGCGTCTTTACGGCAGACGCGCCGATGCCAAGCGAAAGCTTTACAACGGTATGATACCTTGCACATATTATCAATTCTTTAAGAAAAGGACGTAATTAAAATGTTGAACAAAAGAATAGCACAGCTTGTAAACTATGCCGTGAAAAACGGACTTATAACCGATGAGGACAGAATCTGGGCGACAAACAGACTTCTTGAAGCAATGGGCGAGGACGCATATTCCGAGCCGGACAGCCCTGAAGAGTGCGGACTTGAAGAAATTCTTTCATCGCTCTGCGATATTGCAGCCGAAAAAGGACTGCTCGGAGGCGAGGGCGTTGTTTACAGAGATCTTTTCGACACAAAGCTTATGGGACTGCTTACTCCCGCTCCGCACGAGGTAATATCGGAATTCGGCAGAAGGTATGCCGTTTCTCCGAAGGACGCGACGGATTGGTTCTATAACTTTTCGCGCAGCACCGACTACATAAGAACCTACCGCGTGAAAAAAGATATGAAATGGGTGTATCCGTCGGAATTCGGCGATATGGATATCACGATAAATCTTTCAAAGCCGGAAAAGGATCCGAAGGCTATCGCGGCGGCGAAAAATGCTCCGCAAAGCGGATACCCGAAATGCGCTCTTTGCGCCGAAAACGAAGGCTACGCCGGAAATATCCGCTCGGCAGCAAGGAACAATCACAGAATAATTCCCATAACGCTCGGCGGAGAAAAATGGTATCTGCAGTATTCGCCTTACGTTTATTACAACGAGCATTGCATCGCGCTTTCGGGCGAACACAGACCTATGAAAATAAATTGCGCACTCTTTGATAAAATGCTCGATTTCGTAACCCTTTTCCCGCATTATTTTATCGGATCGAATGCGGATCTGCCGATAGTGGGCGGTTCTATTCTTTCTCACGATCATATGCAGGGCGGAAGATATGAATTCGCAATGGAGCGCGCGCCGATAGCAAGGGAACTCTTTTTTGACGGATTTGAAAATGTCGGGGCGGGAATTGTCGAATGGCCGCTTTCGGTTATAAGACTGCGTTCCGACGACAGAGCGGCAGTAGCCGATCTTGCCGAAAAAATACTTGCAAAATGGCGCGGATATACGGACAGCGACGCGTTTGTCTTTGCGGAAACCGACGGCATTCCTCACAACACCATAACTCCGATAGCGCGGAGAAGAGGCGAAAAATTCGAGCTTGACCTTGTTCTGCGAAACAACATAACAACAAAAGAACATCCGCTCGGGGTATATCATCCGCACGCGGACAAGCACAACATAAAAAAAGAAAACATAGGACTTATAGAAGTAATGGGACTTGCCGTGCTTCCCGCAAGGCTGAAAAACGAAATGCAGCTTCTGAAGCAGGCGATCCTTTCCGGCGCGGATATTTCAGGCGACGAGAGAATAAGCAAGCACGCAAAGTGGTTTGAAGCCTTCAGGGATAAATATGTTTTCACAGAAGCCGATACGGATGAAATTCTCAAAGGCGAGATAGGCAAAACGTTTACCGCCGTTCTTTGCGACGCGGGCGTTTACAAGCGCACTCCGGAAGGAGAGGCGGCAATGATGAAATTCATCGGATATTGCGGCGGCTCTGACATATTTTCGGAAAAAGAAAATATTTATAAAAAGGGTTGACAGAAAGACTGTACGGTAGTACAATAATGCCATGCAAAAGTACAAACAAAAGTGTTTTATTCGGAGGAAATGATGGATCTTTTTGAAAAATGCGAAAAATATACAACGGCAAAAGATATTCAGAAAATGGGGCTTTATCCGTATTTTCACGCGCTTGAGTCGCGTCAGGACGTTGAAGTCATTATGGAAGGCAAGCGCAGAATAATGCTCGGTTCAAACAACTACCTCGGACTTACAACTCATCCCGAGGTTGTAGAGGCGGGTATAAAGGCATACGAGCAGTACGGCTCGGGTTGCTCGGGTTCACGTTTTCTCAACGGAACGCTTGCGCTGCATATAGAGCTTGAAAAATCGCTTGCGGAATTTCTGCATAAGGAAGACGTGGTTACGTTCTCAACGGGATTTCAGTCAAATCTCGGAATTATAAGCGCCATTGTCGGCAGAGGCGATTATGTTATCTGCGATAAAGAAAATCACGCCAGCATCTACGACGGATGCAAGCTCAGCTACGGCAAAATGCTCCGTTACAATCACAGCGATATGAAGCATCTCGAAGAGGTTATCGCCACGGTTCCGAAGGAAGCAGGAATACTCATCGTTACGGACGGCGTTTTCAGTATGGGCGGAGATATTGCAAAGCTCCCCGAAATTGTTGAAATAGCAAAGAAATACGGCGCAAGAGTAATGGTTGACGACGCCCATGCGCTCGGCGTAATAGGCGAAGGCGGCAGAGGAACGGCAAGTCATTTCGGACTTGAAAACGAGGTCGATATTTATATGGGCACGTTTTCAAAATCGCTTGCAAGTCTCGGCGGTTATATGGCTTCGTCAAAGCTTGTGTGCGATTATGTCCGCCACAATTCAAGACCGTTTATTTTCTCCGCTTCGATAACTCCGGCATCGTGCGCTTCGGCGCTTGCGGCGCTTCACGTCCTCGAAGCTCATCCCGAGCTTGTGGATAATCTTCAGAATATAGCCGAATATATGAGAAACAAGCTTACCGAAAAGGGAGTGGAAATACGTCAGTCGAAAACTCCGATCATTCCGATATACACATACGACGCGATAAGAACGCTTACCATAACCAAAGAGCTTTATGAAGAAGGCGTTTATGCAAACAGCTCCATTCCGCCGGCAACCGCGCCGAACGAATGTCTTGTCCGCACGAGCCTTATGGCGACTCACACAAAGCCGCTTATAGATGAGGCGACGGAAATAATTGCAAAGGTGATTCGTGAAAACTGATGGAGAAAAAAGTTGCGATAGTCACGGGAGGCTCGCGCGGAATAGGCTTTGAAACGGCAAAAGAGCTTTCAAAAAGCTGTACAGTTTACGAATTCAGCCGCAGAGGCGAAAGTCATGACGGAATAACGCATATATCCGCCGATGTTTCCGACGAAAAGGGCGTTTCCGATGCGGTAAATGCGGTAATCGAAAAAGAGGGAAGAATAGATATTCTTGTCTGCTGCGCTGGGTTCGGAATATCGGGTGCGGTTGAATTCACAAACGAAGCCGACGCAAAGCATCAGATAGACGTAAACTTTTTCGGGACGGTAAACGCGGTTCACGCCGTGCTGCCACATATGAGAAAGGCGGGAGGCGGCAGGATAGTCTGCGTCAGCTCTGTGGCGGGCGCAATACCGATACCTTTTCAGACTTATTATTCCGTTTCAAAAGCCGCGATAAATTCGTTTGTCCGCGCTTTGTGCGGCGAAGTAAAGCCGTACGGAATAAGTCTTTGCGCCGTTATGCCGGGGGATACGGCAACCGGCTTTACGGCGGCAAGAGAGAAGCTTCATCGCGGCGACGAAGAATACGGCGGAAGAATTTCAAGGTCGGTTTCCGGAATGGAAAAAGACGAGCTTTCCGGAGGAAGCGCGTCTGCGGCAGGAAAATTCATAGCGAAAAAAGCGCTTGCCAAAAAAGTTCCCGCGGTATGTACGATAGGCTTTAAGTATAAATTTTTCGTATGGCTTTCGCGGATTCTTCCGCAAAGCGCCGTAACGAAAATAGTAAATTCAATGTATGCAAAATAATTGCCGGAAAGCAGTTGCGGTTTATCTCCTCCGCAACTGCTTTTTGTAATATTTGCCTTGACTTTTCGGCTGTTATAAAATATAATTATCACAGCGATAATATTTTTAGGAGGTAAAGTCTATGGGAAGAAAAATAGCAGGTCTTGCAAAAGCAATAAGCGTTATAGCGAAAATTTGCAGAATATTTTTGATTGTGGGATTCGTTTTTGTGCTTGTGCTTACGGCATTGATATTTGCATTGCCGAAGGGTGCTGTGCAGGTAGGACTGAATGCAATAGTGGGATACAGCCTTTCGCCCGAGATATTCGGACAGATTGAAGGCGCGGCGGCGTCTTCGCGGATAAGTGTCATATTTGACGTGTCCGACGTTGCGCTGTATATGGTTGCCGTTCTTATAAAAATGATATTTGCGTTTTTCATTTTATGGCTTGTCGGCAAAATTGCGGGCAAAATGTCCGATAAGGACGCACCCTTTTCCGGAAAAGCCGAAAACTGTATAATTGCGCTCGGAATATTGCTTATTGTAGGCACGGTCGTTCCGCAGATATATACAATGATAGTTACGCTTTTTATGTCGGTAAAGTACGGATTCGGCACAAATGTTTCATTCAATATGGTGCTTGACCTCAAACTTGTGATTTACATTCTCGGATATATACTTCTTTATATGCTTTACGGATACGGCGCTTCGCTTGAAAAAGAAAAAGCGGTGCTCGCACGGGAGCTTTCGTCGTGCGCTTGCGAAAATCCGTGCGATAACGGCTCGGACGAAAATACAGATTCCGAACCGGATGAAACGTCCGGCGAAAGCGCTTCCGAACCGGATGATAAGCCCGATAATAACGAAAACGATACAGAAAATCTGACATAACAAAGGAGAAAACAAAAATGGCTGATTATCCAACACCTCATATCAAGGCGGTTCCGGGCGATTTCGGCAAGACCGTTCTTATGCCGGGCGATCCGCTCAGATCGAAATTCATAGCCGAAACATTCCTTACCGACGCAAAGCTTGTAAACAACGTCCGCGGCGTTCAGGGCTATACGGGTTATTACAAAGGAAAAAAGGTTTCCGTTATGGCGAGCGGAATGGGAATGCCTTCGATAAGCATTTACAGCTATGAGCTTTATAAATTCTTCGGCGTTGAAAGCATTATCAGAGTCGGCTCTGCCGGCGGAATGACCGAAAAGGTAAAAATCCGCGACGTCGTTCTTGCAATGGGCGCTTCGACAAACTCAAGCTTTCAGGATCAATATCTGCTTCCGGGACATTTTTCCGCCATTGCCGATTACGGTATGCTTACAAAGGCTTATGAAAATGCGGTAAAGCTCGGTGCGGATTGTGTTGTCGGCAACGTGCTTTCGTCAGATACGTTCTATACGGACGATGCTACCGCAAGCGACAAATGGCGCAGGATGGGCATCCTTTGCGTTGAAATGGAAAGCGCCGCGCTTTATATGACGGCGGCAAGACTCGGAAAGAAAGCTCTTTCCGTACTTACAATATCGGATCATCTTCTCACCGGAGAAGCAACAACCTCCGATGAAAGACAGACTTCGTTTGGTCAAATGATTGAAATAGCGCTTGAAACTGCGGAGGAATAAGGCTTAAAAATGAAAAAGATAATTGCACTTCTGCTTGTTTTTACGGTCGTCCTGACGGTTGCCGCATCCTGCTCGAAGGGCGGACAGACAAATAATACAAGCGATACATCGCAAAGCACCACTCAATCCGCAAATACAATAATAAATCGTTTTACCGACAGCGATAAAACGGAAAAAACGGTTAACTTCGGCGGAGAGAAAAAGGTTATAACGTATAAAGAAAGCACAGAATATTCAAGCGGCGAAAAGTACGATGTGTACATTGATTCCGAGGACGAATACAGATATGTTTACGGCACTGATACTCTTTATATGATACGCATTGCAAAATTCGGAGAAGGGGATATATCGTGCGAGGAGGCTACGGTTAAGCTTATATCGTTTTTCTCAGGAGAGCTCAGTATGGTAGACTATAAAATAAACGTATATGCCGATGATAAAACATATCATAAGCTTGCCCTTGAAAAAATCGACGGCGGAAACGCAGAATATTCGCTGATAAGGGCATACATTCCGATGTCAAGCGGCGTTGCGGAATTCTGGTTTGAATAATAACTTGAAACATTTGCAAAAGGCACGACAATATGTCGCGCCTTTTGCGTTTTCATAAGGTAAATTATGCTTTTAATAAATATTCCGTTTTCGGAAAAAATAATCTCAGAGTCATAATCTGAGAAGGGAATTCTGTTTTGGATATAAACGAAAAAGAATATAAAAAATACTGCGCGAAAAGGGCAAAAAAATCGCCTGTGCCAAGGGACACCTTTGCCGCATTTATTTCCGGCGGGGCAATATGCGCTTTTGCCGAGGGACTGAAAAAGCTGTACGGACTTACGTCGCTTTCCGAAGAAACCGTGAAAACGCTTGTTCCGGTAACGCTGGTGTTTATTGCGTCGCTTGCGACGGGACTCGGAATATTTGATAATATAGCAAAGTTTGCCGGAGCGGGAACACTTGTCCCCATAACGGGATTTGCAAACGCCGTCGTATCACCCGCGATGGACGATAAAAGCGAAGGACTTATTATGGGCGTCGGCGCAAAAATGTTTACCGTAGCCGGACCGGTTATAGTGTACGGAGTGCTTTCGTCGGCTTTGTACGGACTTGTTTATTGGATTTGCGGGGTTGTATGATGAGGGTAAAAAAGCTTATAAACGCGCCTGCGATAACGGGATATTCGTCGGTTGTGGGAAAACGCGAATCGCAAGGCCCTCTTGCAAGCGATTTCGATCTGCACGATCCGGACGAGCATTTCGGAATGAATACATGGGAAAAAGCCGAAAGCGAAATGCAGAGAATCGCATTGAACACCGCTCTGGCAAAAGCAAAGCTTGGCGCGGGCTCGATTGACGCAATATTCGCCGGAGATCTGCAAAATCAATGCGTAAGCTCCGTTTTCGGACTTGCGGGCTTCGGTGCTTCTTATTTCGGACTTTACGGAGCATGTTCGACATTTGCCGAAGCTCTTATTCTTTCATCAATGCTTGTTGACGGCGGCAGATTTGAAGTCTGCGCGGCTGTCACGTCGTCGCATTTCTGCGCGGCGGAAAGACAATATCGTTTTCCGCTTGAATACGGAGGACAGAGAACGCCTACGGCTCAAAGGACGGTAACAGGGGCAGGCGCGGCAATAGTGAGCAGAAAAGCGGGGAAATTGCCCCGCATAACCGAAGTTATGCCGGGACGTATAGTAAACAAAGGAATAAAGGACGCAAACAATATGGGTGCGGCTATGGCCCCCGCCGCGATAGATACGATACGCGGATATTTTGAAGAAACGGGACTTTCTCCCGACAGTTTCGATCTTATTCTCACGGGAGATCTCGGCGCGGAAGGACACAGAACGGTTCTTGATTATCTGCTCCGCTACGGAATAGACATATCAGCAAATTACAATGATTGCGGACTTATGATCTACGATATAAAAAGGCAGGATATGCACGCCGGCGGTTCGGGCTGCGGATGCAGTGCGTCGGTCATATGCGGACATATTATGAAAAGATTTGAAAAGGGTGAGCTTTCCGATATTCTGTATATAGCCACGGGCGCACTTATGAGTCCTTCGACATCAAAGCAGGGACTTTCGATTCCCGGGATAGCTCATCTTGTAAGAATCAGGATGGAGGAAATCTGATATGACGGATTTTTTATGGGCGTTTATAATCGGAGGAGCTTTCTGCGCCATAGCTCAGGTGCTGATAGATATGACAAAGCTTACTCCGGCAAGGATACTTGTCTTATACGTTACTCTTGGCGTTTTTTTCACCGCGGTGGGAATTTACAGGCCGATAGTGGATTTTGCAGGCTGCGGCGCAACGACGCCACTTCTGGGATTCGGATATTCTCTTGCCGAGGGCGTGAAAACAGCCGTTGACAAAAGCGGACTTATCGGAGCGCTTACGGGAGGGCTTACCGGCACAGCCGGAGGCATAGGAGCCGCTATTGTGTTCGGATATCTTATAACCCTGCTTTTCAAGGGAAAACCGAGAGATTGAAAAATGACCGCTCCGGCGGTCTTTTTTTGTGCAAACGGGCGGATTTGTCTGTATTTTGTTCAAAAAACGGGCGATGACCGATTATCCGTCACGCACGGATTACTGCCTATTTTGAAAAATACAATGCAGGTATATACTGTGCGTCGTAAGGACAAAAATATCACAGGAGGATAAAAATTTATGAGGTCTATGACACCTATGAAAATTGCAAAATTCGGTTATATAACGGTTTCGGTGCTTATGTGCGCGCTTGGAATCGTGCTGATCGCAGTACCGGATATATCGGCTTCCGTTCTCGGAATAACGCTCGGAGTAATGACGATGATATTCGGGGTTGTAAAGCTTGTCGGGTATTTTTCCCGCGATCTGTTCCGTCTTGCGTTTCAGTATGATCTTGCAACGGGATTTCTTCTTCTCATTCTCGGAACGGTGCTTCTGATATATCCGGAACACGTTATTGCGTTTTTCTGCACGGTTTTCGGAATTCTCGTTCTTGCAGACGGACTTTTCAAAATTCAGATTACGTTTGACGCAAAGCACTTCGGAATAAGAAAATGGTGGATGATACTTTCCGCCGCCGTGCTTACGATTGTTTTCGGCGGGATTGTTATATTCAGCTCGCTCGGAAACTGGAGCGTGATGTCCATTATGCTCGGACTTGCGTTTCTGTTTGAGGGAATACTCAATATATGCACGGTGATAACGGCGGTGAAAATAATCCGCAATCAAAGACCGGATGTAATCGAAATCGATTATACGGAAAGGGAGGACTGATATTTCATGCGTTTTTCAAGAGCGGTCGTAAAATACCGCATACCGATACTTGTTCTTGCCGTTCTTCTGCTTGTGCCTTCGGTCATAGGTATGATAAAGGTAAGAATAAATTATGATATGCTCGATTATCTGCCGTCGGATATGGATACGGTAATCGGGCAGAACGAACTTCTTACGGAGTTCGGCAAGGGCGCGTTTTCGCTTATAATAGTTGAAGATATGCCCGCAAAGGACGTTGCAAAGCTTACGGAAAAAATCAAAGCGGTCGATCACGTCGAAACTGTACTTTGGTATAATTCGATAGCCGACGTATCCATACCGATGGAAATTCTTCCCGAAGAAATATACAGCGAATTCAACCGCGGAAATTTAACAATGATGGCTGTATTCTTTGACAGCGCAACCTCTGCCGACGTGACAATGGACGCGATAAGAGAGATACGTTCGATTGCCGGCAAGCAGTGCTTTATTTCGGGAATGTCGGCGCTCGTCACTGACCTGAAGGATCTTTGCGAAAAGGAAGAGCCGATATATGTCGGCATTGCGGTTGTGCTTGCGCTTGTTGCAATGATGATTTTCCTTGACGGCTGGCTTGTTCCGTTCGTATTTCTTGCGTCGATCGGAATGATGGTCGTTCTCAACCTCGGAACAAACTATTTTCTCGGCGAAATATCGTACATAACAAAGGCGCTTTCCGCAGTGCTTCAGCTTGCCGTCACGATGGACTACTCGATATTCCTCTGGCACAGCTACAATGAGCAGAGAGAGCTTTTTGACGACAACAAAGAGGCAATGGCTCACGCCATAAACGAAACGATGACAAGCGTTATCGGAAGCTCGGTAACGACCGTTGCCGGCTTTGCGGCTCTTTGCTTTATGAGCTTTACGCTCGGCAGAGACCTCGGCATAGTAATGGCAAAGGGCGTTATTTTAGGCGTTCTCGGATGCATTACGGTTCTTCCGGCGATGATACTTCTTCTCGACAAGCCTCTGCAAAGGACAAAACACAAATCGATCATTCCCGATATGAAAAAGCTTGCGTCGGGCGTGACAAAGAAGTTTCCCATTTTCCTTTGCGTGTTTGTGCTTCTTATCGCTCCCGCGTTCTACGGCTACAAGAAGGCAAACAGCGAGGTTTATTACGATATGGGACAGTGCCTGCCCGAAGATATGGAATATGTAATTGCAAACTCCAAGCTTTCTGAGGAGTTCAACATAGCGTCAACGCATATGGTGCTTGTCGATTCAAGTCTTCCGAGCAGGAGCGTCCGTTCGATGATAAAAGAAATGGAAAAAGTGGACGGTGTAAAATATGTGCTCGGACTTGAATCGGTTGTCGGTTCGTCCGTGCCGGAGGAAATACTTCCCGAAAGTATTCTCAGTATACTCAAAGGCGACAAATGGGAGCTGCTCCTTATAAACTCCGAATACAAGGTTGCAAGCGACGCGGTGAACAATCAGATAACGGAGCTGAACAGCATAATCAAAAAATATGATCCTTCGGCGATGCTCATAGGCGAAGCGCCCTGTATGAAGGATATGATCGAAACGACCGACAGAGACTTCCAGATCGTAAACGCCGTTTCGATAGTCGCGATATTCATTATCATCGCGGTGGTTGAAAAGAGCATAAGCCTGCCGTTTATTCTTATAAGCGTCATTGAGCTTGCCATATTCATAAATCTCGGCATACCGCATTATGTTGGACAGTCATTGCCGTTTATCGCGCCCATATGTATCAGCACGATACAGCTCGGCGCCACGGTTGACTATGCAATTCTTATGACCACAAGATACAAGGCGGAGCGCATATCGGGCAAGGACAAACGCACGTCCGTAACGACCGCGCTTGCAACGTCGATACCTTCGATAATAGTTTCCGGTATGGGACTTTTCGCCGCAACATTCGGCGTCGCAATCTATTCCGATATAGATATCATCAGCTCGATGTGTATGCTGATGGCAAGAGGCGCGGTTGTAAGTATGATCTGCGTTATATTCATTCTTCCGGCGTTGCTTATGCTTTTCGATAAGCTGATATGCGCAACGACGCTCGGAATGGGCAAAAAGATATCACAGCCTGCAAAGGAGGAGTAAACAATGAAAAACAAAATTATCAAAACGGTTTCCGCCGTGCTTTGTGCGGTGATCGTGTGCGGTGCGGCATTCACGGGAATTTATGCACTTGCCGCAAACACCGATAAGGAAAGCAACAACACAACCGAAGAAACAGTGGCGTCCGCACCTGCGGCAAGCGATGCGTCGGCTACAAAAAAGGAAACGGTTTACGTCATCGCCGGAGCTGACGGCAGCGTAAAAAAGCTGATAGTCAGCGACTGGATAAAAAATGACGGAAAGAGCGACACTCTTACAGACGTTACCGAAGCTACGGGCATTGTCAACGTCAAGGGCGACGAAGAATACGTCATGGGCGGTGAAAATACATATGTCTGGAACGCAGGCGGAAACGATATATATTATCAGGGCAATATAGACAAAGAGCTTCCCGTCAGCATAAAGATAACGTACGAGCTGGACGGAAAAACAGTCAGCGCGGACGAGATCGCAGGGAAGAGCGGAAAGGTTAAAATCCGTTTCGACTACACAAACAATGAAGTCAGAACCGTGAATATCGACGGCAAGGACGAGAAAATTTACGTTCCTTTCGCAATGCTTACGGGTATCCTTCTCGATACTGACACGTTTTCTTCCGTTGAAGTGTCAAACGGCAAGATAATAAACGACGGCGATCGCATTGCGGTTATCGGAATTGCGTTCCCGGGACTTACCGAAAGCCTCGGCGCCGACTCCGACAAGCTTGATATCCCGTCATATGTTGAAATAACGGCAGACGCAAAGAATTTCAGTATGAAAAATACGGTTACCGTCGCAACAAACGAAATTTTCAGCGGACTTGATTCCGAAAACACGGACGACATAAGCGAAAAGATATCGGCTCTCACTGACGCTGTCGGCAAACTGACGGACGGCTCATCAGACCTTTATGACGGCGTCTGCACGCTTCTTGACAAGTCAACCGAACTTGTAGACGGTATAAATAAGCTTTACGACGGTGCGGCTTCGCTCAAGAAAGGCACCGCACAGCTCAGATCAGGCGCGTCGGAGCTTGTCACGGGAACAAGCCAGCTCTATTCCGGACTCGGAAAGCTGAATTCAAATAACGCAGAACTCAACGCGGGAGCAAAGCAGATATTCGATACGCTTCTTGCAACGGCGTCCGCGCAGCTTTCGTCAGCCGGCATAACGGATATTCCTGCGCTTACGATCGAAAATTACAATGCCGTTCTTAATGCCGTGCTTCCTTCGCTTTCCGAAGAAAGCATCAGAGCCAAGGTTGAGGAAACCGTCAAAGCAAGCGTAAACGCACAGCGCAGCACGGTGGAGACAGGCGTTACGGCGGCTGTCAGAGAACAGATAGAGCAGAAAATAATTATGACGCAGGTTCTTGCGGCAATGGGTATGACGGAAGAAACCTACAAAGCCGGAATTGCAAGCGGCGCCGTCACAAAAGAAACACAGGCGGCTGTCACTGCGGCTGTCGGCGAAAAAATGAAGGACGAGGCAACGCTTGCCGCAATATCCGGAATAGTTGACGCACAGATGAAGGCCGAAGAAATTCAGGCGCTTATCTCGGCTCAGACGGAAAAGAAGGTAGAAGAGCTTATAGAAACGAACCTGAATTCTCAGGAGGTCAAGGCGCAGGCGGATGCGGCGGTTGCAAAAGCGGCAGCCGGCGCGGCAAGCATAAAGTCGCTTATTTCTCAGCTTGACAGCTACAATAAATTCTACACGGGACTCGGCGAATATACGAAGGGCGTAAGCGAAGCATATGTCGGAAGCGGCAAGCTCAAGAGCGGCGCGATCAGCCTTGAAGACGGCGCCGCAAGCCTTGATTCCGGTGCAAAGCAGCTTCTTTCCGGACTTCTCACGATGAAAGAAAGCGCTCCCGCGCTTATAGACGGCATCGGCGAGCTTAAAGACGGCGCAATGCAGCTTCGTGACGGACTTGCACAGTTCTCCGACAAGATAACGGAAAAGCTCGACGCATACGGAGTAAGTCCCGAAGAGCTTTCGGTTCGTATAAAGGCTTTGTCGGATGTTTCAAAGGAATATACGTCATTTGCCGGAACGGCTGACGGTATGGACAGCAGCGTAAAATTCATTTATCGCACGGATTCCGTAAAAGCGAAATAAAGTATGAATATCTTTTTCACACTGCTTTTCGTTTTTGTGATTGGCGGAAGCTTCGGTTGGATACTTGAACTGCTTTTTCGCAGAACGGTTCACGGAAAATGGATAAATCCCGGATTTCTTACAGGACCGTGTCTTCCGCTTTACGGGTTCGGACATGTGCTTTTGTATCTGTTCTGCCTTATAGATTTTTCGTTTATAAAATCGGATGCGCTTCGGGCTGTCGTAAGAATAGCAATCCTTACGCTGTTCCTGACGGGAATAGAGTATATAACGGGACTGATATTTACGGAAAAGTATCACATAAAACTGTGGGACTATTCGGGCAGATGGGGAAACATAAACGGACTTGTCTGCCCGCTGTTCTCGCTGATATGGGGAGCGATAGGAACGGCTTATTGCTTCCTTCTTCAGCCGCAGATCGAAAGGCTTGTGCCTTCGGTTGTAAATTCATCATACTGCGCATATTTTCTCGGAGCGTACACGGGCGTGCTTGCGGTGGATCTTTGCTATTCGTTCAAGATCGTAACCAAGATAAAGAGCTGGGCAACGGAGCACAGCTTTGAGGTTCGCTATGAAAATCTCAAGCTTGCTATACACAACCGTGCAAAGATTCTTAAATCAAAGCACAACTTCCTGCTTCCTTTCCGCTCGTCCGACAGTCTTGACGGAGAGCTCGAAAACTATAAAGCGATTGAAAACAAGACAAAAAAGTTTCATAAAGAAAAAACGTGATGCACACTGAACAGCCCCAAATTGTACGGACAGCACAAAAAAGAGTCTCAAGGTAGAAAATA
>CAVEFC010000019.1:0-22376 GCA_963614875.1 uncultured Eubacteriales bacterium
GGGTTATAATTTATCTGTAAACCGTATTCTTTGCTATAACTTATCGCTATAATAATCGTTCTCGCATTTACGGCTTCTATCAAGGCTACAAGCGTCATTTCGCACCATTCAATGCCAAGTTGGCGTCTTATGGCGTTAGCCTTAAAGTAAAAGCTCTTTTCGGTCCAGTAGTCGGCGATCTTGCCGTCTTTGGTTTCTAAAATAACTTCAAGACACTGCTTGCCGTATCTTTTCGTTTCTTTGTACGAGCTTATTGTAGCTACGTATTCGCCCTCCTGCAGAGAGCCTTTAAGTGTTTCGTGTAAAAAATCCATTTTCTGTACTCCTTTTATTTTTTTCGTCCTGTGGACGTTTTCGAAGTACACACAAAAAAACACCCTCACGGGTGTCTTTTTGTGCTTGCTGCTTTATTCAGTTTGTAAAGCCCGTAGCATTATTTTACGGCTTTACAAACCTATAAAATATATCCGGCTGTAAAGCCGTAAAAAAATGTGCTATAAAATTTTTGTGACAGGTTCAAGTACCTGTCGCAAAAAATTTATACAGGCTTTATAAACGGAATAAAGTAGTGTACGATGATACGCTCCACTGGACAAATAAAAGGTGTACAGAGTGTATTTATACAGCACGAAACACTTATCGCCATTCTGTAAGGCGAATACGGCAATAAGCCCGTACAACGAAAAGATACAAGCCGTAGGGAAGTACAGACGGCATTATACACCGACTACCCCGAAAAGCTTTTACGAGGCTACGCCATACGACAGCTCCGTTGTTATATATGCGCTTTGCGTCTAAGATAAGCAGGCGACAAACGTAAACGTTATGTCGCTTTGTACGCGCCCCGTCGCTCCTGACTATGTACGCTCATACTATATCGTTTGCTCTTGCTACCGTCTTTATGCGCCGCTCGCTACGCTTGCTCGGGTCATTCCTCTTCGTCGGTCAGGAAGAAGTATTCCGTTCAATTTCTCTCTGTCAGTTCTCTTTGTAAAGAGACTGACGGTATTGTCGGCTATGCTCCTTATATTTGAAGTGCCGTAAAGGTCGCGCGTGCGCACGCACGCGCATAGTGTTACCTTTACGGCACTTCTGTAAGTTGTAATTTTTTACGAAAAGTCCTTGAATGGTCTATGTTTTTCTGCTTACAAGGTTTTGTAAGTTGTTGTAAGTGGTTGTAATTTTGTTGTTTATATTCAACAAAGTGTCCTGTGTATGTTTCACAAACTTTCAAAAATGGTATTGACAAACAGAGAAGTATCCGGTATTATACAGGCAAGGTGCAAGGATACTCTTACAAGACACGGCACTCTATTTTTTGTGTGACATTGAATTATACAAAATAGAAATTTTATATAAATCGGGGAAGTAAAAAATTAAAAACCGGATAGCTTCAAAAACTCTTTTAGAGCTTTTGATTTTATTCCGGTTTTTTATTATAAATTTGCTTATTTCATTAAATGCATTTTTACAAGCGCGTTATATATTTTTTCTCCGTGCGGAAATATCATTATATCTTCACGCTTGAACTCTTTCAGAACAAAAAGCAAAATAAAATATGCGAATACCGTAAGAACGATCGATACGATTGTTCCTATGGTGGAATGTCCTGCGTGGCTTATTGCATAATATGAAGTCAGAGTTATTACCGAAGCAAGTCCCGACGCTACCATAGGCTTTACAATAAGCCTGAAAATATTTATTTCAGAGCTTACATATTTAAGCACGAATATAAAATTCACTGCCGCCATAACAAAATAACTTACAAGAGTTCCTATCGGTGCGCCAAATATTCCGATGGATTCAACCGACATAAGCGCACAGCTTACAACCGCCTTTGCCACTATTCCGCAAAGCATTGATATTATTGGCTTTCTTTGATAATGACAAGCCTGAAGAGCCGCCGACGTGACTGTAAGTATTGCCGAGAAAAAAATCGCAGGTGATAATATTGACAAAAGCGGCGCGGCACTGTTTATTGAATCTTTGTTTGAAAATAAAAGGCTCAATATCGGCCCCGACATAATTGCCATTCCTATGGCGCACGGTATGGAAATTATTACCGTCATTTTTATCGAAGCATTGAGTACGCTTTTTTCTTTTATCTTATTTTCAGCTGCTCTGGCGGCTGACAATGCCGGTGCAAGCGATGTTGAAATTGGATAAATAAATGCCGACGGCAAATGGAAAAGAGTTACCGCAAGCGTTGTATAATTTCCGTATGCGATTTCCGCCGCTTCTGCGGAAGAATATCGCTTTATAATATTTATTATGGTGAATGTATCTATGGTGCTTGTCAGATTGAGCGCTACCGAGCTTAACATTACCGGTACGGATATAAGAAGCAGATTTTTAAGTATTTTTTTTGACGGCGAAACCGTTCCGTCATCTGCTGCAAGCGTGTAGCTGTAATCCTGCCTGTGTAAAAGCTTGGCGCATATAAGAAAAACCAATCCGCAAGCTTCGCCTATCGCAACGCCCGATATCGCATATGCCGCACAGATCTCTATGCTTTTTCCCTCTCTTACAGCCCATGTTCCGAGAACTATTCCCAAAACAAATTTGCCCGCAGATTCTATTATTTCCGAGCACGCTGTGGGAAGCATATTCTGATGTCCCTGAAAATATCCGCGTATGGAGCTTGATATACAAATAAGAAAAAGCGTCGGCGATATTGCCATTATAGACCATTTTGAGTCATCGGAACCCATAAGTGACGCAAGTCCGCCTGCGCCGAACAGCATTATGGATGTTCCTATTGTGCCGAGAACGAAAAACAAACATACTGCCGTGCGGAATATCCGCCTGACTTCAAGCTTTTTTCCTTTTACTCTCGCTTCCGATACCATCATTGATATTGCGGTCGGAAGTCCTGCCGTCGATACAAGATATAAGGTTGTAAACAGATTATAAGCTATATTGAAATAACTCATACCTCTGTCGCCCAAAAGCTCGTGCAGAGGTATTTTGAATAAAACGCCTATGACTTTTACAATTATATTGGATATCATCAATATGATCACGCCAACAATAAGTCGCGGTTCTTTGGCTTTGTTCTTCTGCATTGCATTACCTTTCGGAGCTTGATTTATATCTGTATGCCGTATATAAAATACTATTCATTCCGAAAACAATATATTCTGAATGAAAAGTATTATTATTTTCCTATAAATTCCCTGAACACCGAGTCTTCCGGAATAAAATATGACGGTATATCCGGAACGTTTCCGTATCTTTGCTTCAGCTCTTCAAATGTTCCAAGCTCGGATTCATTGCTCCAATCATAGTTTATGTCAAATACATAACTTTTCATAACGTTTATTTCGTAAAGCATAAGCGAATTTATAACAAAATCGGCTTTTTTGCCTTCCGGAATAATAACCTTTTCTTCATTTGAAACAACATCGTCCCAGAGTCCTATGGTTCTTGCGGGAGAAGATGAACGGAATTTGTAATCGCGAACGAGTCTGCGTACAAAACGTATATCTCTTCCAGAAAAATAATGACCGTAAGCCATAACGTCTTCGGAAACGCTTATATAAATCGTTTTTCTTTTTTTGTTCGGAATGTGGCAAAGAATTTCGGGATACATTGCCTGAATTCCTTCAAAAACAATAATCTCGTTTTCAGCAAGCCTGTGAGGACGATATCCTTTTCTTGTTTCCGTATTGAAGTCGAAAACGGGAAGCTGCGCTTCCCTGCCGCCTGTAAGCTCCGAAACGCATTTGCCGAAATATTCAAGATCTATTGCGGCTGCCGATTCAAAATCGGGCTTGAATTCATCCTTTATTCTGTCCCTGTAAAAATCGTCTATGGAAACGACCTCTGCCTGCTTTCCGTACTTTTCAAGCTCTTTGAAAAGTATGTTCGCCGTGGTTGTTTTTCCCGAGCAGGACGGGCCGGAAAGCATTAAGAATTTAATATTTTTATCCGATGCTATTTTTTTTGCTATGTCGGTTATCTGTGTTTTATAATTGTTTTCGCACAAAAGAACGAAATCTTTCATTTCGGTTTCGCCGTTAAAGAACTTTTCGTAATCTATCACTGTGAACCCTCCTTATAAATTCCGCAAGTAAAATTCCTCCATTGTCCTTAACTTATTCTGTCCCTTTTCGTTTTCCTTGTCCGACAAATATTCATACGGATATTTGTAGTCGAAGAATCTTTCTATTTTTCCTCCCGCGACAGAAACAAGCTTTGATACCGCTCCCGCGCCGACGGAGAAAACGGAATGAACTTCCTCCATCATATATATATTGTAGCGTCCTTCGGTGCCGGGTAACGCAAAGCCCACGTTTTCAAGATTATCCACCGTGTTTTTCTGTCTGTATATATAATAAGGTATATATCCTGCGTTTTTGCAGGCAAGCTGAGTATAGTCAACGCACTTTGTCGTTTCGCTGAACGCATTGCATATATCGCCGGCGTGGCTTGCAAAATCAGCCGCGCTCTTTATACAAAGCGTATGTACGGTAATATTATCGGGGCGAAGCTCGATTATTTTATCTACCGTTTCCGAAAAGCTGCGGAAGCCCTCCGAAGGCAGTCCGGCTATAAGATCCGTGTTTATATGCTTTATGCCGGAGTTTTTGACAAGATCGTATGCACTGAAAAAATCGTCTACGGTATGGTGTCTGCCGATTATTTCGAGCACGGCGGGGTTGAGCGTCTGCGGATTTACGCTTACTCTCGTCACGCCGCCATCTTTTATT
The DNA here is from genome assembly GCA_963614875.1 of uncultured Eubacteriales bacterium. Classification (GTDB taxonomy): domain Bacteria; phylum Bacillota; class Clostridia; order Oscillospirales; family CAG-272; genus CAG-841. Next base: position 4,713 of record CAVEFC010000019.1, read on the forward strand.
ACGGCAAGCTTTTCAGCCGTTATGGTATCCGGACGTCCCGCTTCAAGCGTGAATTCTTCAAGACTTTGAGTATCAACGCACGAATTTATAACGTCAAGAAGCTTTTTCAGCTGTTTTTCATCAAGAGTTGTCGGCGTTCCTCCGCCGATATACACGGTTGAAACGGTAAGTCCGAGCTTTTTTATCTCTTCAAAAATATCTTTTATATCATTGCAAAGCTTAATGATATAATCGTCTATCAGCGAAAGAAGCTTTGAAGAAGTAAACGAAACAAAGCTGCAATAGCTGCATCTTGACGGACAGAAAGGAATTGAAATATATACGCTGCACGTTTTTGAGCCGAGCTTTGAGATTATCTTCTTTTCCGTTGCCGCGATATCCGTTACAAGCGCGGCTTTTTTCGGGGAAACCAGATATTCCTTTGTCATACGGCTTTTTACTTCCGCCTTTGTTTCACCCGACGAAAGACCTCTCAAAGCGAGCTTCGCAGGTCTTACTCCAGTAAGTATTCCCCACTGAGGAGTTGTTCCGAGAAGCGCCTTCCCTGCGGCAAAAAACGCTTTTCCGCAGGCTATGCGTTTCAATGTATAATCGTTGTATTTTCCCGTGTCGGACTCAGAGCAGCTTTTCGTTACGCTCTTCCCTCCTGCAGACAGGCTTACGGTTGCCGTTACTTTACTTTCGTCGGAGGTTATGTCTACCGTAGCTTCCGGAGAGCCTTCGGGCGCCGTATCGCATTTTGCAAACTTTGACGCCGGAAAAAACAGCAGACAAAGCGTCTGAACATAATATTCGTTTATATCTCCGTTTACGGTAAGCTTCATTTTATAACATCCTTTTTAAGAAGTACTTCGCTGTCCATAACTATTGTTATCGGACCGTCGTTGTTTATTGTATACATCATTTTTGCTCCGAAAACTCCCGTCTGCACATCACGCACGGACTTTCTGAGCTCGGATACAAAGAATTCGTACAGTTCGTTTGCTCTTTCCGGCGATTCCGCATCAAAATATTCGGGGCGGTTTCCGTGAGAATAATTTGCGCAAAGCGTGAAGTTCGATACAACTATCGCACTGCCGCCTATATCCGTAACCGAAAGATTAAGCTTGTCGTTTTCATCGGAAAATATGCGTAATTTTGCGATTTTTGTCGCCAAAGCGGAGGCGTCGCGTTCGCTGTCGCCTTTTCTGACTCCGAGCAGTATCGCAAGCCCCGAATCTATTTTGCCCGTAAGCACATTGTCTGAAATAACCTGAGCCGAACGGACTCTTTGTATAACAGCGCGCACGATGGTCAACCTCCGTTCTTTGCATAACCGCGTTCCACGGCAATTACGTCTTTTATACTTTTAAGTCTTGCCATTATGCTGTTGAAATGAGCAAGATTTTTACATGCCACGGCTATATTGAATACAACCTCGCCGCCTGCACGCTTCTGAGTATTTATCTGTATTATCGAAACCTTCATATCGGCAAGAGCCGTGCTTATATCGGCAAGCATGGATATTCTGTCCTCGGTGACAACCTGCATAAGCGCCTCGTACTGAGCGTGCTTGGAATCGTTTTCGTCAACCTCTTTCCATTCGACATTCACAAATCTGTCGTTTTCCTTTGATATGGAATTAAGCACGTTCGGACAGTCTACCTTGTGTACGGAAATTCCGTATCCCTTTGTTATAAATCCGACTATACTGTCGCCCGGAAGCGGATTGCAGCACTTTGCGAATTTCACCTGACAGCCTTCGACTCCGTCAACTATAACTCCGCCGTATGAGTGAGAGGAGCGCGGTCTCTGAACGGTCTGCACCTGAGTTACATCCGTTATTTTGACCTCCGGTTCGGGCATCACAACGCGATCAAACTCTTCCTTCAGACGCGATCCGACGGTTGTCATACTTATGCCGCCGTACCCGAGCATACCGAAAAGGTCTTCGGGAGAGTTCATTCCGAGTCTTGCCGCGACTTTTCCCGTAATTTCGTTGAACTGCTCGTCGGTAACGTGGACGGACGATATTCTGCGAAGCTCCGTCTGAATCTCGTTTTTTCCCGCTTCGATATTCTCAGCGCGTTTTTCTTTCTTGAACCACTGACGTATTTTGGCTCTTGCTTCGCTTGTGCGGGCGACCTTGAGCCAGTCCCTGCTCGGCCCTTTCGACGCGGAAGACGTAATTATTTCAACGATTTCGCCGTTGTTGAGCTTTCGGTCGATTGGCACGATCATACCGTTGACCTTTGCGCCTATCATTCTGTTTCCCACCGCCGAATGAATGTGGTATGCAAAGTCTATGCAGTTTGCATTCTGCGGAAGCGTTATAACATCGCCTTTGGGCGTAAACACAAAGGTTTCGTCCTGAAATATATCTATTTTCAGCGCGTCTATGAATTCGTCCAGATCTGCCGTGCTCGATTCGTTTTCTATAAGCTTGGCTATCCACTCAAGCTTGCGATCGAGATCTCCGTCGCCTTTGTCGCCCGATTTGTATTTCCAGTGCGCAGCGATACCGTATTCGGCTATCTGATGCATTTCCCACGTTCTTATCTGTACTTCAAAAGGAATGCCGTCTCTGCCTATTACAGTGGTGTGCAGCGAACGGTACATATTCGGCTTGGGTATTGAAATATAGTCCTTGAAACGTCCCGGCATTGAATTGAACATTTCGTGAATTATTCCGAGCGCGGTATAGCATTCAAGCTCCGTATTCACGATTATTCTTATGGCATAAAAATCGTAAATCTCATCAAAGCTTTTGTTTTGGTTATACATTTTCTTATATATGCTGTAAACGGACTTTACGCGGCCTTCAAGCGTGCATTTTATCCCGTTTTCATTCATTTTTTCGTGAATGAGCTTTCGCGTCTTGTTTATAAAGTCACGGTTTTCGCCGAATTTCCGTTCTATATCGGCGCTTACCTCCTCGTAGCCTATTGGATCGAGATAAGAAAGCGCAAGATTTTCAAGCTCCTGCTTGATCCTTTGCATACCGAGCCTGTGAGCGAGCGGAGCGTAAACGTGCATTGTTTCAAGCGCGATGGTGCGACGCTTGTTTTCCGGCTGAGCGTCGAGTGTGCGCATATTGTGCAAACGGTCGGCAAGCTTTATAAATATTACACGCACGTCCTTTGCCATAGCAAGAAACATCTTGCGAAGGCTTTCCATATGCGCATCTTCCTTGTCTTCGATACGTATCTGCACGAGCTTTGTCAGCCCGTCGACAAGTTCGGCAACCTGCGTGCCGAATTCCTTTTTGATTTTTTCAATATCGATTTTATCCGAGCAGTCTTCAAGCGTGTCGTGAAGCAATGCCGCACATATCGAATCGGTATCGAGCTCAAGTCCCGCCACTATTTCGGCAACGGCTACCGGATGGCAGATATATTCCTCTCCGCTTTTGCGGTACTGCCCTTCGTGCAGCTGCTTTGCATATTCGTATGCCTTTGTTATCTTTTCTATATTATATTTTTTTCCTGTATTTTCGAGAATAAATAGCAATCTGTCAATTCCTGAAAACATTTGTTTACCTCGCTTTTCCGGACATTATCGGCGCTTCGAAAATGTCTTTCTTTTCTTTGAACTTCCGAATGGTTATTTTATATTCAAAAAGTGATACTTTTTCAATCGATATAAATTCAAGCTGCTTGAAGGCGGCGAGCGCCACTCCGGCGGTTATGTATGAAAGTGAGCCGGAAGAAGAAATCAGCTTTTTTATCGTTACAACTCCGATATCTCCGTCAAGCGCCGAAACAAGCTCTCTGTAAATCGCGCCGCATTCCGCCCTGCTCGGAATGTCCGATAGGAACGGAGCTCTGCCTTCAAAAATAAATTCGTCGCATTCCTTCTGCATTCCGCACAGCTTTGTTTTCGCTTCGTCGGAATAATCCATATCGCGCGCCGTAAGCTGAACGCTTTTCGTTCCTCTGAATTCATTTATATCTATTCCGCACAGAATATCGACCTCATCGCCCGGCACAAAGCCGAGCTCCGCAATATTTGCTCCGAAGAAAAGCGCCGTGAAGTTTTCTCCGTCGCGCGTCAGTATAAGCTTTGAATGCTTGCCCATACTCAGCGGCAAAACCTGCAATATCATAGCGTTTCTGAATATGAAAAGCGGCGTTGCGTTGCCCGCTCCGAACGGTTCGAGCCTGCTTATGTCGCGCACGGTGCTTTCGTTTATTTCGCCGGATCCGATTTCCGCGTCGATAACGGTTTCCCGAACGCTTTCGTCACGATTCAGGTGTTCTTTTACATAATCGTCGAGCTTCTTCCCGAATTCGTCAAGCTTATCTTTTTCAACGGTAAGCCCCGCCGCAAGCTCATGACCTCCGTACTTGCACAGCGTATCCGAGCACGCCTCGAGCGCCGAAGCAAGATTGAGCCCCTTTACGCTTCTTGCCGAGCCTTTGCCAGTAACGCCGTCGCCTTCAAATGAAATCAGCACCGACGGCATATCGTACCGTTCGGTAAGTCTTGACGCCACTATTCCTATCACGCCGTGATGCCAGTGATCGCTTGAAAGAACTATAACGTTTTCGTTTGATATATTATGCTCTTTTTCTATCATTTCGACGGCTTCGAGAAAAATTTCGTTTTCAAGCTCCTGCCTGCGTCGGTTCGTGTTGCAAAGCTCGTCTGCTATGATGTCGGCAACCCTCGGAGATTCGGCAAGAAAAAGCTGAACCGCTCTTTCGGCATTGCCTATTCTTCCCGCGGCGTTTATACGCGGAGCGATTGTATATCCTATAAATGACGAAGTTATTTTTTTGGGATTGTCATAGTCAATTCCCGTAGCCTTGAAAAGCGCCCTTACGCCGACTTTCTGCGTATTCTGAAGCATTTTCAGTCCCGACGAAACAATTGCCCTGTTTTCATCAACAAGCGGCATAACGTCGGCTATCGTGCCTATGGTCACAAGATCCGCATATCGCCCGCACATATCATTTATTACGGATTTATCATAGCGCCCACCGCTCTTTGCGGAAAGTTCAAGCGCGCATATGAGCTTGAACGCCACGCCGACTCCCGAAAGCTCCTTGAACGGATATTTGCAATCCGGACGTTTGGGATTTACAACGGCTTCTGCCAATGGAATATCGCTTCGGCATTGATGGTGATCGGTTATTATCACATCCACTCCGAGACTTTTCGCGTATTTTACGTCCTCTGTCGCGGTAATTCCCGTATCTACGGTTATTATAAGAGTCGTTCCGTTTTTTGCGATACTCTCGATAGCGGAAAAATTCAGTCCGTAGCCTTCGTTTTCCCGCGATGGAATATAATAATCCATATTCGCGCCGTGCCCGCGCAGATACGTATACAGTATAGATACCGAAGTGACTCCGTCAACGTCGTAGTCGCCGTAAACGGTTATTTTCTCTCCCGAATTCAGCGCTTCTTCCGTTCTTTTTACAGCCTTATCCATATCGCAAAGCAGGTACGGATCATAAAGCTCGGAATCCGTTTTTTCAAGAAACGCTTTTGCCGATATAGGATCCGTATATCCGCGGTTTATAAGCAAACGGGCGCATATACGGCTTATTTTAAGCGAATCCGCAAGCGACGATACAAGCTCCGGATTCTGAGCCTTTATAACCCATTTACTTCTGTCAAACATTTTATCCTCCGCTCAGTTCTGTTCCTCTGAGTATCTTCTGATTATTGCAAGCGCGCATCTGATGCCGTCCACGGCTGCGCTTGTTATTCCGCCGGCATAGCCGGCTCCTTCGCCGCAGGGATATATATTGTCAAAGCCTTCGGCTAAATATGTTTCGGGATCTCTGGGCATTCTCACCGGAGACGAGGTTCTCGTTTCGGGCGCGGTGAGAACGGCGTCCGAAGCCGCAAAACCTTTTATTTTTTTATCAAAATCGGTCAGTGCCGCAGACAGAGCCTCCGGCACAAATTCGGGAAATACTTTGCTTATGTCGGTAAGCGTCACTCTGCCGTCCATATAAGTCGGAGCAACCGCGCCGATGCGATTGTCAGAGCCTTTCAAAAACGAGCCTACCGTCTGCGCGGGAGCAAAATAGCTTTCTCCGCCGAGCCTGTATGCCGCCTGTTCAATATTTCTCACGAAAGCTTCTCCGCCGTCTACGGTTCCGCCGAAATCCGCCGGCAGAACGGAAATGCATACCGCGCTGTTGGCGTTTCTGCCGTCTCTGGCGTGACAGCTCATTCCGTTTGTAACGACTCCGCCGCGCTCCGACGCCGCAGCCGCAACCTCGCCGCCCGGACACATACAGAACGTATATACGCCTCTCCCTCCCACATGAGTCGAAAGCGCATATTCGGCGTGAGGAAGTATTCCGTCGCGAGCCGCTTTTCCGTACATTGCAAAATCTATGTTTTCCTGCAGATGCTCTATTCTTACGCCGACCGAAAAAGCCTTCGGCGTCACAAAAAGATTACTGCTCCGCAGCTGCGCCACGGTATCTCTTGCGCTGTGCCCGAGCGCGAGAACAAGCGCGCCGCATTCGATTTCTCCCGCCGAAGTTCTTATTTTATTCACTTTGCCGAGGCTTTCCGATATGCCGTTCATTTTCGTGTCGAAATAAACGTCTGCACCGAGGCTCACAAGCTCTTTCAGCATATTGCCGACAACATCGACAAGATAGTCCGTTCCTATATGTGGCTTTGCTTCGTAAAGAATATTTTCGGGAGCGCCGAGCCTGTGAAACGTTTCGATTACAAAGCTGCACAGATTATCGTTTATGCGCGTCATAAGCTTTCCGTCGGAAAAAGTTCCCGCTCCGCCCGCGCCGAACTGAATGTTCGATTCGGGATCGAGCACCTGCTCGCTCTTGAAGCGCGCGACATCCGCCATACGCTTTTTTATGTCGGAGCCGCGTTCTATCACTATCGGGCGATATCCGTATTTTGCAAGAATATAAGCGCAGAACATTCCGCCCGGGCCGAGCCCAACGACGACAGGTCTGCCGCAAAGCTTTTCCGTACCGCGCTGCGCGTGTATGTCAGAGCTTGCCGCTTTGGTTATTTTATCGGCTGCGAGGACGGCGGCGTCGTACGATTTATCCGACCTCACATCCGCCGAAACCGAGTACACGAAATGTATATCGTTTTTCTTCCTTGCATCTACCGAACGTCTCGATATGTTGTAGGAAAGTATCTCATCTCCTGAAAAAAACTTCAAGAGCGCTTTTTCGGCTTTGCCGAAAGCATCATCTCTTGAAGCTCTGATCGGTAACGATATCCCTGATACAATAAAACGCTCTGTCTTTTTTGAGTCATTCATAATTTATATTGAACCTGCCGATACAGCGTAAACCCATATAAGTATCGCGCAAAGGAGGGATATTATTCCGATTATTATATCGGCACGTCTGCTTTTCCTTATAGTATAATCGTCCTCTGCCGGACGCTCTGACTCGTCGGAAACATTTTTCTGTTTCTTTGAAAAAATACTCATATTCATTTACCTCCGTATTATTTTGAAGCCTTGCCTTTTTTCTCTGCGCCGTCATCGCAAAGCAGATTTGAAAGCTCGGTTTTAAGTGTATTGTAATCATAATTGCGTCTGAGCTGACCGTCGATCGCAAGCGATATCGTGCCTGTTTCTTCGGAAACAACTATAATTATCGCGTCGCTGTTTTCGCTCATACCTATCGCGGAACGGTGTCTTGTTCCGAGATCCTTTATTATATCGTCGTTTGTGGACATCGGCAAAAAGCATCCTGCCGCGCATATTCTTCCGCCGCGGATTATAACGGCGCCGTCATGAAGCGGAGCTTTGTTGAAGAAAATGTTTTTAAGAAGAGATACATTTACGTCCGCGTTTATTACCGTGCCCGTTTTGATGATTTCCCCGAGAGGAGTGGAGCGTTCTATAACTATAAGCGCGCCGGTATACTCTCTGGAAAGCTCGCTTGCCGCTTCGCATATCGCGGTTATGGCGTTGTGCTTCATGGATGTATTTTTCGATTCCGAAATTGTCTTTATAAACGATACTCCGCCGAATTTTTCAAGCACCGAACGAAGCTCCGGCTGGAAAAGAATAATAATCGCTATAAGCCCGACCTGAACAAGATTCGAGAACAGGAAATTCAGCGCGCGCATATTCAGCAGCTCGCTTATAAACATAAGCACAACAATGAGAAGTACACCCATAGCAAGCTTGCTGGCGCGTCTGTCGCGTATGAATTTTACTATATAGAAAATAATTATCGCAACGAGTAATATATCTATTATATCTATAATGCAGTGCAGAGACTTGAATTGGTCTGCAATGATATTGAACAAAGCCTTGATTTTTTCCATAGTGTAAAGAATCCCCCGAATAAGTCAGAAACAAATTAAACGCTTTTACGAACTGTGATACTTTATTATAATATATTTTTTTATATAAATAAATACCTTTTGCAATTATTTTTTCAATTTTTAATGAATTTTTTTATTTTTATTGCTATGAATCGCATAATTTGATATAATCTTTATATGCAAAACACTTAAAAGGATCAAATCAAATGAATGTATTAAGAAAAATCGCGCGTGCGCTCACAAGCAAAGCGGCTCGCGAATGTAAAAAATACTACACCTCGGCAATAATCGTTGCCGCCGGAAAAAGCACAAGAACAAGCGGTGCTGTTCCGAAACAGCTTATTTCAATCAAGGGTATTCCCGTCGTTGTGCGGACAATGCTCGCTTTTGAAAAATGCCCGCTTATCAGCGAAATCGTAGTCGTTGCGGCAAAGGATCAGCTTAAAGAATACGAAGCCTTCAAAAAGCAATACGGCATAACAAAGCTGTCTGCGGTAACCGTCGGAGGAAGCACAAGAAGCGATTCCGTGCTTGCAGGCTTCGGGGCGGTATCTTCAAAGTGCGAATTTGTCGCAATTCACGACGGCGCCAGATGCCTTATAAAAACCGAAGATATAGAAAAAGTGGTAAAAAGCGCGTTCCGCTACGGCTGCGCCATAGCGGCGTCAAAATCCACGGACACATTGAAAAAGGTAGACGAAAACGGAATAATATCCGAAACGGTAAACAGAGAGACCGTAATGCGCGCACAGACGCCTCAGGTATTTATGAAGGATATTTACGAAATTGCAGTATCATCAAAGACAAAGCCCTCCTCCCCTACCGACGACAGTATGCTTGTCGAAAGCGCGGGCTTCAAAGTTCATACCGTTGAAGCGGGAGCATATAACATAAAAATCACAACCGATGAGGATTTTTACGTTGCGGAAAGAATAATATCGAACGGAGAAACCATATGAGCATCAGAATAGGACACGGATACGACGTTCACCGTCTGACAGAAGGAAGAAAGCTTGTTCTCGGCGGAGTGGAAATACCGTTTGAAAAAGGTCTGCTCGGACATTCCGACGCTGACGTGCTGCTTCACGCCATAGCAGACGCCCTTCTCGGCGCGTGCGGACTTTCTGATATAGGCGTGCTTTTTCCGGACAGCGAGCCGGCATACGAAGGAATTTCAAGTCTTGTGCTTATCGGAAAGGTGAGCGAGGAGCTTCGCAGGCATAACGCAAGGATAATAAATATAGATTCGACGGTAATAGCTCAAAGTCCGAAGCTTTCGCCATACATATGTCAAATGCGCGAAAAAACCGCTTCGGCGCTCGGAATAAGCGCAGAAGATGTAAATATAAAAGCAACGACGGAAGAAAGGCTCGGCTTTACCGGAAGCGGAGAAGGCATATCCGCGCACGCCGTATGTATTATAGAAAAACAAAACAATCCATAATTCCCTTTCAAACCTTTCGGTTTTCGTAATAAATCTTATTTTTTGGCGCTTGATGACGTTTTTAAGAGCTTTGTTTTGTCATTATAAACAAAACACATATTGGATTTTTGTGACAAAAATTTTTCGTTTTCGTCTTGCAAAGTTCTTCTTGTTGTGGTAATATATGTATGGTAGTTTTTGGAGCGGCAAAAAGCGACACGAAAAATTTACACGAAATGGAGAACAAAGAAATGGATCAGAGAATTAAAGTTTTTATTGCAGACGAAAGCGCCGAGTTCCGCCGCGCGCTTAAAGAAAACCTGATAAGAGCGGGCATCGACGTTGTCGATGAAACCGACAGCGGAATAGACGTGCTTACGAAAATCAAGCGTTGCACGCCGGACGTCGTGCTTATAGACGTATGGCTTCCGAAGCTTGACACGGTTCAGATAATCAAAAAGGCGAAAACGCTGTTTCAGAATCCGTCAAACGTACCCGATTTTATAGTGTTTTCATACTGCTCAAACCCGAATCTTTTTGCGGAAGCAACCGAAGCAGGCGCGGCATACTGTATGCACAAACCGTTTGAATATTCCACGCTTATCGAAAGAATCGCGCGTATTTACAAAAACCGTCAGAGCGCCTATAAAAATCAGATAATGAACGGCGTTCAGTATTCGCAGGAGCCAAGCGACCTTGAAGCGCAGGTTACCGAGATCATACATAGAATAGGTGTTCCCGCTCATATAAAGGGCTATCAATATTTACGCACAGCCATAATGATGACAATAGAAGATAACGACCTTATAAACGCGGTGACAAAGGTTCTTTATCCGTCCGTGGCGAAAAAATATCAGACAACCTCTTCAAGAGTCGAACGCGCGATACGTCATGCGATCGAAGTCGCTTGGGACAGAGGCGATATCGATACGCTTAACGCCTTTTTCGGTTATACAATTCAGAACGAGCGCGGCAAGCCGACAAACAGCGAATTCATTGCAATGATAGCCGACAACATGAGACTCAAAAACAAAATTTCTTAAAATAACCGGAAAGACGGCATGGCAGCTTTATTCTGCCGTGCCGTCTTTTTTATTCAGTAAAAGCCGCACATCAAACGATTCATAAAGCCGCGCACGCAAAGCTCTCTTATACCTCCGCCCCAGGATTCAAACATACAATCTTCTTCGATTTTTGTCATCCCGCTTGCGCGGCAAATGTCTTTAAGCTCGTCGCGCGTGTATGCCCTCTCCGAAACCGCCGAGATGATGATATCTGCAAGATATTTCTGCCGTTCGGGAGTCAAAGCCCAGCACAGGCGCTGATTTTTCATAAAGGAATATCCCTGCCATTCGTTTTTGCGATAATCCGCCCCGTTGTTGCACCAAATAAACAGCGGCAAATCGCTTTCGGCAAACACGTGAACCGTGCCGCGCACAGACCAGTTTTTCACAAGCCCGTCGGCGATGGTCTGCTCGTCATAGTCGTTTGTGCGGATTTTCAGTGAGTGCAGAGCATTCGTCATAAACTGCGCCTGCACGCCGCAAAGGTCGCGCACCACAGTCAGCTTGTCCGCAGGCGCGAGCAGATATTGATTTGTCATCTGGCGGATTTTCAGTTCTTCAAGTGTCATATTTTCTCCTTTCGGTCGGACAAGCGGGGCTGTTTATTTTTGTGTGACAATATTATGCTTTTATTCTCCCGTTTCGACCTCGCCGTCGGACTGTTTTTTGGATTTCGGTGCCGCTATAACATTTACACTGTCGCGGTGATACTGTCTTACAACAAACTGCTGATCCTTGTCGGAAAAGCGAACCTTTACTATGCCTGCAAGCGGTACGGTTTCACATACCGTCCCTCTGCCGTCGGGAGTATCGACTATCGAATCCACCTTGGGAGTCTTTTTTATTTCTTCTTCATATACTTCGTGTTCGTAGCGCAGACAGCACATAAGACGTCCGCACGCGCCGGATATTTTCTGAGAATTGAGCGAAAGATTCTGTTCCTTTGCCATTTTTATGGACACCTGACCGAAGTCGTCAAGGAATTTGCAGCAGCAATAAGGAAGTCCGCAGACGCCGAGTCCGCCTATCATTTTCGTTTCGTCTCTTATGCCTATCTGTCTTAACTCTATTCTGGTTTTGAATACCGAAGCGAGATCCTTTACAAGCTCGCGGAAGTCTACTCTGCCGTCGGCGGTGAAATAAAACAAAAGCTTTGAATTATCGAAAGTATATTCCGCTTCGACAAGCTTCATTTCAAGCTCATGCTCTGCGATTTTCTGAAGACAAATCGTAAAAGCTTCTTTTTCCTTCCGCTTGTTTTCCTCGTTTTTTTCATCGTCTTCCTTTGTTGCGCGTCTGATTACGGGACGCAAAGGAAGCACAACCTCGCTTTCGGAAACAATCTTGTTTGCCACGGCAACTCCGCCGTATTCAATACCTCTTGCGGTTTCGACTATAAGATTTTCGCCGACGGTCGCGGTTATGCCGCGCGGATCGAAATAATATATTTTTCCTCCGTCCTTGAAACGAATACCTATTACCTCGTATTCGGTTTTCTTTTCGGACTCTTCTGTGATTACGGTGTCCATTTTTTATCCTTTCCTCACGCTGCGCGCCACAAAAGCACGGAAAGCGCCGAAGCGGCAAGCGTTATATTGAAATTATAGTTGCTGTCGTATGCAAGCGCGGTTATCGCCTCGACAGACTTTTTAAGCGTTTCCAGCGGAAGCGCAAGAACATATTTTTCGGCTTCGTCTTCGCTCAGAAAATCGCCCTTGACCTTTCCCGTAAGCTTTGACGAAAGTATATCTCTGTACGCAAGGGCAAGCATTGGAAAAAGCCTGTCCGCTTCTTCTCTTCCGGGCATAGCCTTGGATACGGTGTTCAACATATCGTATTCCGATACGCCGCGGTTTTTCTTTGACTGTGCGTCGATTATCGCCTTTGCCGAAAGAAACGTGGCGTATTCCTTTTCTCCGTCCGAAAGCAGTTTTTCGGCTTTTCCGGGCGCTCCGCCCGAAAGTCTTACCGCGAAATCAAGCTTTTTTTCATCGTACAGAAATTCTGGAACGGATTTTTCGCGCAGATATTCAAGGATTTCATCCCTTGATAAAAGCGGCATTACTATCCGTTGCACTCTTGATTTTACGGTGGTCAGAATATTTGCCGAGGACTCGCACAAAAGCAGAATATAAACTCTTGCGGGCGGCTCTTCGATAACCTTGAGAAGAGAGTTCTGCGCCTGAACCGAAAGTTTTTCCGCACCGTCAAAAACATACATTTTGAAATCAAGCTCGGCGGGAGTAAGGGGCGTGTCGTCTATCATTGCTCTTACGGCGTCCACGCTTATGTTTTTCTGACCTTCCTCGCGCGAAATAAATTTTATATCGGGACAGTGCCCCTCGCTTATTCTGTGACAGATGCTACATTCGTCGCAATTTCCGGCGCAGGCAAGCGATGCCGCAATATATTTTGCAAGCGATTTTTTTCCGGATCCGAAAGATCCTTCGATAAGATATGCGTGAGAAAGCGTTCCGCCGGATATCCATCCGGAAAAGCGCTGTTTTATTTCATCACAACCGAAAAGAAAATTGTCCTTATTCATCAGAAGCGGAGATATTTTTCAACATCAACAATGAAAACGGTTGCGCCGCCGACCGAAACGTGCGCCTGTGAAGTGCCGAAAATGCTTACATTTCCGGGAACGGATATCGGAACGTTCATTTCGCGCTTTTTACTGTGCGTTTTGATTATTTCGAGCGCGCGGTCAACGTCTTTTTCCTCAACGCCCAGAATAAACGTTGAGTTACCGTTCATAAGAAATCCGCCCGTTGAGGATATTTTCGTAATATGAAATCCATCGGATGTAAGGCTCGTGTTTACAAAATGAGCGTCGTCGTTATTTACTATGGCAAGCAAAAGTTTCATCATTGTCACCCCGTTTGATTATTTTTTATTATTATATCAAATTTTATAAATGCTGTCAATCACATTAAAATAAAAAACGGCGGGATTTATCACGTCCTGCCGTCATTTATTATCATATTTACAATTTCGGAAGCCATCAGAAGTCCTGCCGAATTCGGCACAAAAGGAGACGACGCCGGAGTCCGCTGTCCGTCGCCCTTCGGCTCTTCTTTGGAATACACCACTTTAAGATGCTTTATGCCCCTTGCCCGAAGCTCTCGCCGCATAACTCTTGCCAGAGGACACCCCTCGGTTTTGAATATATCGGTTATTTCAAGCATATCGGGATGAAGCTTGTTCCCTGTTCCCATTGCGCTTATTACGGGGATTTTTGCCACCTGCGCCCTTGATATTATTTCGAGCTTTGCTGTGACCGTATCTATACAGTCGGCAATTGCGTCAAACCTCGAAAAGTCGATGTCATCGGCATTTTCGGGAAGATAAAACACCGTTCTGACTTCAACCGTCATATCGGGATTGATATCCTTCATACGCTGAGCCATAACCTCGGCTTTCTTTTTTCCGATTGTCGAATGAAGCGCCGCTATCTGACGGTTTATATTTGACTCGCAGACTTCGTCGGGATCAACAAGGCACATTCTGCCTACGCCGGCTCTGGCAAGAGATTCCGCTACACACGAGCCGACTCCGCCGACGCCGAAAAGCAAAACGGAGGAGCGCGACAGCTTTTCCGTCGCGCTTTCTCCGTACAATCTTGCCGTTCGTGAAAACTGTTCCTTTATCATTGCTTTTGCAGGTTTTCTTTCTTTGTTCTGCCTATCATCTTGTAGCGCAGATCCGTGGAAAGAATCGTTTTTCTTATTCTTATGCTCTTGGGCGTTACTTCTATAAGCTCGTCGTCTGCAATGAATTCGATAGCCTCTTCAAGCGAAAAAATCTTCGGCGGAACAAGACGAAGCGCTTCGTCCGCGCCTGTCGAACGGATTGCGGTAAGATGCTTTTCCTTGCATACGTTGACGGCTATTTCGCCCATCTTGGGATTTTCGCCCACGACCATTCCTTCATATACCTTGCACTGCGCACCGATAAACATCGTGCCTCTATCCTGAGCGTTGAACACGCCGTAAGAGGTCGATTCGCCCGTTTCGGAAGCCACAAGAGAGCCTGTAAATCTGCGGACTATATCGCCCTTGTATTCGCCGTAAGAGTCGAATACGGAGCTTATAATGCCTTCGCCTCGCGTATCGGTAAGAAATTCGCTTCTGTATCCGAAAAGGCAACGTGTTGGTATAAGATATTCAAGGCGCATACGCGAGCCGTGAGGAGTCATATTTACAAGGTCGCCCTTGCGCGCGCCGAGCTTTTCCATAACGGTGCCGCAATAATCCTGCGGAACGTCTATTTCAACGCGCTCAATAGGCTCGCAGAGCTTGCCGTCTATTTCTTTGTAAAGAACTCTGGGCGTGCTTATTCCAAGCTCGAAGCCTTCGCGGCGCATTGTTTCTATAAGGATCGAAAGATGCATTTCGCCTCTGCCGGCAACCTTGAAGCAGTCGGTAGTTTCGCCGTCCGAAACACGAAGGGATACGTCCTTGAGCAGCTCTTTGTAAAGTCTTTCTCTTATCTGACGCGACGTTACATACTTGCCTTCTCTGCCCGCAAACGGACTGTCGTTTACCATAAACGTCATTTCCATTGTGGGCTCGGAAACCTTTACGAATTCAAGCGGCTCAACGCAGTCAACGGACGTTATCGTATCGCCTATGGATATATCGTCCGCGCCCGAAAACGTAACTATATCGCCCATCATAGCTTCCGTAACCGGAACTCTCTTGAGTCCGTCAAACTGGTTAAGACTTACGATTTTTGTCTTTTTTGGAGCAACGTCGGGAGAGTGGAAGTTTGATATCATAACCTCCTGATTTACTTTTATCGTTCCGCGTTCGATTCTGCCTATGCCTATTCTGCCGACATAGTCGTTGTAGTCGATAGAAGAAACAAGCATCTGAAGCGGAGCTTTTTCGTCGCCCTCCGGAGCGGGAATATATTTCAGTATCGTATCGAAAAGCGGCTGAAGATCCGTTCCCTTTTCATAAGGAGAATACGAAGCCGTTCCGGCTCTTCCCGAACACCAGAGCATAGGAGAATCAAACTGCTCGTCCGATGCGTCAAGCTCAAGAAGAAGCTCAAGTATTTCGTCGCCGACCTCGTCAAGACGCGCGTCTGGACGGTCTATTTTGTTTACGACAACTATAACGGGATGATGAAGCGCAAGCGCCTTCTGAAGTACGAATCTTGTCTGCGGCATAGGACCCTCCGCCGCATCGACAAGCAGAATAACTCCGTTTACCATTTTGAGAATACGCTCGACCTCGCCTCCGAAATCGGCGTGTCCGGGAGTATCTACAACGTTTATTTTCACGCCCTTGTAATGTACGGCTGTGTTCTTTGCAAGTATTGTTATTCCGCGCTCGCGTTCAAGAGCGTTTGAATCCATTACTCTTTCTTCCGTAGCCTGATTTTCACGGTAAACGCCGCCTTGTTTGAGCATTTCGTCAACGAGCGTCGTCTTGCCGTGGTCGACGTGTGCTATAATCGCAACGTTTCTTAAATCTTCTCTTTTCACTTTATAACTCTCCTTAAACCGATATTGATTCAACAATAAACCATTAAATTACAAACAACAAGAAATTATATCACGCTTGTTTGATAAAATCAATATTATTTTTATAACTTCTGCAAAAAAACAGCGAAATGCGATATGCATTACGCTGTTTTTGCCGATTTTTCGGCTTATGAATCAAAAACGTTTCAATTCACGCTTGGCTTTATACGAATTTTACTTTTATCAGCATAAGATACATAGAGTATTCGTCCGAATAACGTCCCTCGCCGCTACGTCTTACCGTAAGGCGCACAATGCAGTCCTTTCCGCCGCACACAGCCTTTATGCTTCCGACGGAAGTCTCTCCCGAATATATCTTGTCGCCGTTTGTATCGAATACACCGACGGTATCGAAAACATCGACGTTTTCATCGGTTCTGACGGAAAAACCGTTTTTGACGGTTATCTCCGGTATCATATCAATGTACGTTTTAACATCGAAGCCGAGTATTTTTCCCGTGCCGAAATATGTCATTTCATTGCCCGAGCCGTAGAGCTGACCGCCGTAATAATATTTGTACGGAACAATTTCCTCTCCGTTATCGGATACGACGGTAAAGCTCATTTCGCCCATTTCGGAAAGCGTCTTTGACGTATTTCCCAAATCATCGGTATCGATGTTGTTTTTGCCGCCGCCGCACGAAAAAAGAGCCGCGCACACGGCAATAAGAATAAATATCGCAGGTATTTTTTTCATATCGTTCACCTCCTTTACAACCATTAGTCGAAAAAAGCGGCATTTTTTCTCACATAATAAGGGGCGTTTTTTTCAAATGCCCCGATTTTTTTATGCAATTATATGTGAGCGCTGTAGTTGGGCGCTTCTTTTGTGATATTTATATCGTGCGGATGAGATTCCTTGAGTCCCGCGCCGGTTATGCGTATAAACTGTCCTCTCTGCTGAAGGTCGGGAATCGTCTTACAGCCGCAATATCCCATTCCCGAGCGAAGTCCGCCGAGCAGCTGATATATCGTATCGGCGAGCGGGCCCTTGTAAGGAACACGTCCTTCCACGCCTTCCGGCACAAGCTTTTTCGTTCCGGTCTGGAAGTATCTGTCGCGCGAGCCCTTTTCCATAGCCGCGATAGAACCCATTCCGCGATAAACCTTAAAGCGTCTGCCCTGATAAATTTCGCTTTCGCCGGGGCTTTCCTCACAGCCTGCGAAAAGAGAGCCTATCATTATCGTATCCGCGCCTGCGGCTATCGACTTTACAAGATCGCCGCTGTATTTTATACCGCCGTCCGCAATCACGGGGATATCGTATTTTGCCGCAACGCAGGCTGCGTCATATATCGCGGTTACCTGCGGAACGCCTATTCCCGATACGATTCTCGTTGTGCATATCGAGCCGGGTCCGATACCGACCTTTATCG
>CAVEFC010000019.1:22386-27538 GCA_963614875.1 uncultured Eubacteriales bacterium
TTTCACTTTTTCCGTGGTTTTCGCAATGTTCATCGAATGGCCGTGCGCCGAGTCCAGAACAAGCACGTCCGCCCCCGCCGCAAGAAGTGCGCCCGCTCTGTCAAGCACGTCGGCAGTTACGCCGATAGCCGCGCCGCAAAGCAGTCTGCCGCGCTCATCCTTTGCGGAATTGGGATACTTTGTCGCTTTCTGAATGTCCTTTATCGTTATAAGTCCGCGAAGATAGCCGTTTTCGTCAACAAGCGGAAGCTTTTCTATCTTTCTTTTCGCAAGTATTTCCCTTGCCTGCTCGTGCGTTGTGCCAACGGGAGCCGTAACGAGATTGTCCTTGGTCATAACCTCGCCTATATCCATATCCATATCCGTAAGGAAACGCATATCGCGGTTAGTGATTATACCCACAAGCTTTCCCTCGCCGTTCACTATCGGAACGCCGGATACCTTGTAATTATGCATAAGCTGTTCGGCTTCGTAAACCTTGTTTTCCGGATGGAGAAAGAAAGGATTTGTAATTACGCCGTTTTCGCTTCTTTTTACCTTTTCAACCTCCGACGCCTGCATTTCTATTGTCATATTCTTATGAATTACGCCTATTCCGCCCTCTCTCGCCATCGAAATCGCAAGCTCGGATTCCGTAACCGTGTCCATAGCGGCGGAAATAAGCGGAGCGTTGAGTCTTATCTTTCCGGTAAGTCTTGTTGAAAGCTCTATATCAGTCGGAAGCACCGAGCTTTCGGCAGGTATAAGAAGAACATCGTCAAAGGTAAGTCCTTCTTTTACGAACTTTTCGGCTGTGTTTTGATTTACCATTCGTTTTTACCTCTCGTTTTTTCAAATGATTTTTTCTATTTTGCAACAATTTATTTTCCCTGTCAACATAAAAATGAGTATGTTTTCTTGTTTTTTGAGAGAAAATAAAAATAAAAAGGATTTTTATATAAATGATTAAACGAAAAAGAATATATAAAGCTCCGTCCGCCGATAAATTCGCGGCGGAAGCTATGTTTTCAAACCCCGTCGCATCCGCAAACGAATGTACCGGTATGACGCCGACCGTCCCCTTGACAGAGGACGAAGCGACAAGCTATTGCGACCTTCTTGACGTTCCCGTCACCTCGCGCGACGGCGGAGAAGCTCATAAGCGGGCAAAATAAAATTTCGGGAGCGGAATTTCCGCTCCCGATGTTTTTTCTTATTTATCTCTTGTAAAGAGGACCGTATGCCGCGCAGGCACGATAGTCCTGACCTTCTTTGTCCATACCGAAAGCATTCCATGCTGACGGACGGAAAATGTCGTCAATGGGTACGTTGTGCATCGATACGGGGATACGGAGCATTGAGCAGAGAGTGATGAGATCCGCGCCGATATGACCGTAAGAAATCGCGCCGTGGTTTGCGCCCCAATGGTTCATAACCTCATATGCATCCTTGAACGGACTTCCCTCCTTGCCGTCGCAGCGAGGTGTAAACCATGTGCACGGCCATGTGGGATTTGTGCGTTCCATAAGAACGTCGGTTACTTCGTCGGGAAGGTTTACCGTCCAGCCTTCGGCTATCTGAAGCATCGGTCCGAGACCTTTCACAAGGTTAAGACGTATCATTGTAACGGGCATTTCGGCTCTTGTCACAAAGTGAGACGAGAAGCCGCCGCCGCGGAAGTTATCAAAGCCGGCTTCGCACCATGTCGTAGCGTCCGTCATCTTCTTTATGTCTTCATCGGTAACTTCCCACCACTTCTTCATAAGGTGATTTCCGTCCTTGTCCGTGCATTCGCCGCAGGCGTCAAGACAAGCCGCACCGGAATTGAGAAGATGGATTATACCGCCGTTTTCCTTTGCTTTGCCGGTGAATTCATATCCGGCAACGCGCTTTGTAGCCTCAGGCGACCAGAATGTACGGACGTCAGCAAATATCTGAGCGCGGTTTGTAAGCAATCTCATAAAGAGCATTCCGAGACCGTTGAGAACGTCGTTTTCCGTTGCGAACGTCATCGGCTCGCGAGCGCCTTCAAAATCGAACGAGGAGTTGAGGAGCGCTTCGGGATAGTCGCAGTTCGGCCAATGGTCTGTCCACTGTCTCTGACCTTGGAAGCCCGCGCAGATAGCGTTGTGACCGAGCATTTCTTCTTCAAAGCCTTCGGGAAGATTTTTGTTTCCGCGGATAAGATCTCTTATAATAAGGTACATCTTGACCGTGAATTCCCACTGTTTTTCTTTCTGCTCGGGAGTGAATTTGATAGCTCTCTTTCCGCCGAGGAAGTCAACGAAATCGGGGTTGTCATCTCTGCCCTCTTTGCAGTGTTCCTTTGTCCATGCAAGAGCGCGCTTGTAATCTTCTTTATTGTAAATGCCTTCCTCCATACGACGAAGAATTTCAACTTCGTCCACGGATTCAACGCGCATTCCGAGATATTCTTCTATAAACTGCTGATCTATTATCGATCCGCCGATACCCATACACATAGAGCCGATCTGAAGATAGCTCTTGCCGCGCATTTCTGCGGCTGCAACTGCGGCACGACCGAAACGAAGAAGCTTTTCTTTTACGTCTTCGGGAATGTTAGCAACATCGCCTACATCCTGAACCTCATGACCGTAAAAACCGAATGCGGGAAGTCCCTTCTGTGCATGAGTTGCAAGCACGGAAGCAAGATAAACCGCGCCCGGACGCTCCGTTCCGTTGAATCCCCATACGCCTTTTATGGTTGTGGGATCCATATCCATTGTTTCCGCACCGTAGCACCAGCAAGGAGTTACGGAAAGAGTAATCGCAACATTTTCTTTTTTGAATTTTTCCGCACATGCGGCAGTTTCGGGAACACGGCCGATAGTTGTATCAGCCATTACAACCTTAACGGGAGTACCGTCCGAATAACAAAGATTTTCTTCAAAAAGCTTTTTTGCGGCTTCTGCCATTGCCCAGACCTGCGGTTCAAGACTTTCACGCAGCTTCATCGGGCCTCTGCGTCCGTCAACGATCGGGCGAATACCAATTACGGGATACGTCATAATAATTCCTCCGAATTATATAATTTTTCGCGAGAGCAACTTCTCTGCTTCGCGGATTTGTATAAATTATACCATAGATATTATTATAAATCAACCTTGCGCAAAAAATTTTGAAAAAATAAATTTTTTTACCCGTTTCCTATTGACATTTTGCATTTTTTGAGTATAATTGATTAAGCCGTGTGACAAATCCGCACGGAAATATGCGAGAGTGGCGGAACTGGTAGACGCGCACGTTTGAGGGGCGTGTGGTACACACCATACGGGTTCAAGTCCCGTTTCTCGCACCACCGAAAAACCACTGCACAGACAGTGGTTTTTTGGTACAGCGGCAATATTGCTTTCCCGCCTCGGAGACCTTACTCCGTGTAAAAATTAAAGGACAAAACGTAATAGCGAGAGCGACTTCTTCACTATTCACTCTTACCTATTACTTCATATGCGGGTATGGCGGAATTGGCAGACGCGCTAGATTCAGGTTCTAGTGACTTCACGGTCATACAGGTTCAAGTCCTGCTACCCGCACCACCAAAAAGCCTTGAAAAACACTTTGGTTTCAAGGCTTTTTGATTTTTCTTTTCCGTTGTCATACGGCTTTCAGGGGATGCACCACCTATGGCGGTGTGTCTGCCTATTTTCAGTTTGCAGCGAAGGCTTTCGCGGTGAGCGCTCCATCCTCATCGTAAATGTCAAGGTGGCTGCTGAAGGCAGCTTTGAGGTCAATATTGATCGACAGCTTTCCGTCGCTCTCGTGAATCACAATATTGTCAACAGTAATCGCAGGTTGTTGTCACTGATTGCACCGTCCTTTATGATGCCGTCAAGGATTTCGATACTGCTTTTCATTTCGGCTTTTCGCTTGCGGATGGTCGTATCATAATCACGGATGGCTTCGATTTCCGCTGTCTGTACGGTCGGGAAAATGAGATAATCGACACTTTCAAAATACAAAGGGAGCGCAGCCCTCGGACAAACCGAAGGCTGCGCTCCCGATTTTTTTATTGGTTTTTGAATATCAGCGATTGAGATATCTCGACAAACTGGAATTGGTTTTTTAAGGCTGTCTGCAATCAAAAAACAGAAACTTTTCGGAAATTTCAAAAAAACATTTGAAATTTCTTGCAAGATATGCTATACTAATATAGTAGCGTGTGGCGTTTATCTGCGTAAATCCAGTTGCAGATACCCACATGCTTTTTTGGTGAATTGGGGAGGGCACCGCTGATATGACGAACAATTTCATAAACAAGTCGTGTTGCAGAAATGCGTAAATCCAGATTGATCTGAATTTACGCATTATTTTTTTGAGAAAGAAGGATTAAATTTTATGGATACCGAAAATCAGTTTTTGGGGACGGAGCGTATCGGCAAACTTATGGGCAAATACGCCGTTCCCTGCATTATCTCGCTGCTCGTAGGCGCGCTGTATAACATCGTTGACCAGCTCTTCATTGCCAACGCAAGCTACCTTGGCTCTTACGGCAACGCCGCAAACACCGCTGTCTTCCCGCTTACGGTGGTGGCGCTGGGCATTGCCGTATTTATCGGTGACGGCTGCTGCGCATTCGTGAGCATCGCTCTGGGGCGCAATGCCCGCGAGGGCGCGCATAAGTCCGTCGGCAATGCCGTGGTTCTTTGCGTAGTAAGCAGCCTTGTGCTGACAGCCATTTACCTCATTTTCAGCGAGCCGATCCTTGCCATGTTCGGCGGAACGGTCAACGAAGAAACCCACACATTTGCGAAGGAATACTTTTTCTATATTACGCTGGGAGTTCCGTTCTATATGTTCGGACAGGCGATGAACCCTGTGATCCGCGCGGACGGAAGCCCGAGGTTTGCCATGGTCGCCACCGTTTCCGGTGCGATCACGAATGTGATCCTTGATCCCATTTTCATTTACGGTTTCCACTGGGGCATGATGGGCGCGGCAGTTGCTACCGTGATTGGTCAGGTACTGACCGCGGCACTCTCCATTTGGTATCTGCGGCGCATGAAGGTTGTCAAACTGGAAAAGAGCAGCTTCCGTCTCAATTGGAAGCTGATCCCGAAGTTCCTTGTGCTGGGGCTGACCAGCTTCCTCGCACAGATCTCGCTGGTCGTCTCGATGGCGGCGGTGCAGAATATGTGCATGAAATATGGTGCGC
>CAVEFC010000020.1:0-27289 GCA_963614875.1 uncultured Eubacteriales bacterium
TATTTACAGAATATGCCGCGCGCGGACAAGGCTCTGCGCTTTGCCGCTCACTTTATTATATTTTCGTCGCGCGATTTTGACATAGTGCGGGGCAAATGCACAAAATCCGCTTCACAAAAGGATATTTTTATTTTATACTTCGGTATAAATTTTACTTTTTTATTCATAAAAATACGATTTTGTCCGTAAAATATTATTGAGAGGGAGCGCGGCTTCCGCTTGTCTTTGCGGCAATATGAATACCGCAAATTATAAAATTGACGAAAAAGTCTTGATTTTTTCATAATTATATTGTATAATGAATCCGTATTAAGAAAAGTGCGCGGTTCGGTATGTAATTCCGCGCGAACGGTTTTTCTATGAAAAAGATACTTCTTACATGCTTTGAACCCTTCGGAAAGGACAGTATAAATTCTTCCGCCGAGACGGTGAAAAACGTTGTGCAGCCTTCGGGGTGCGAGCTTGTAAAGCTCAGACTTCCGGTGCTGTGGAGCGGCGCCGAAAAGCTTCTTTTCGACGCGATAGACGGTTTTTCGCCCGACGCCGTGCTTATGACGGGGCAGGCGGGCGGAGCGTCCGCAATAAGAGTAGAGCGCGTTGCGATAAACCTCTGCGGCGCGATCAGAGACGAAAACGGACTTTATCCCGGGGGAAGCACGGAGCCTGCGGAGCGTCCGGTAAGAAAGGGCGCGCCTGCGGCGTATTTTTCAACGTATGATGCAGGGAAAATACTCGACGCCCTGAAAAAAGAAAATATTCCTGCGGCTTATTCGTATTCGGCGGGAACGTATATCTGCAATTATATTATGTTTTCGGCACTTGACCGGCTCGCTTCCGCAGAAAGCGCCGTGCCGGCGGGATTTATTCATTTCCCGTATGCAGACGGTCAGAAGAGCGGCTCATATTCGATGGGGATTGATGTGATGAGCCGTGCAACAGAAACAATCCTGACGCAAATGATTTAGGGGGAAAATTTTATGCGTAAATTCAAGGTATTGCTGTGTCTTGTCGCAGCGTTATGTGCTTTCGCACTGCTGTTGACGTCGTGCGCGGCATCGAAAAAGTATGAAAAACAGGTTCTGAGTTACCTGGAAGACAAATACGAAGGGAAGAGCTTTGAGCTTCTTTCGTACAGCAAAAACAAAAAAACAAGCAGCAGATATGAAATAAAAGCCGTTTGTCTTGACGACGACACCGAATTTGAAATTTATGCTTATTCGGCAAACAACATTTCGGACGGATACGCCGTTACAAAGGCGAACAACGCGATGGGCGAAAAGCTCAATCACATTTTCAGCTACAGCGAAGCGGGAAAATACGTCACCGACGTCCGCTGGCTCCGTCTTTACAACGAAAAAGATACCGACTATACTTTTATGAGCGTTGAAAACGTCGAAAAGTACACGTCGGAGGATAAGATAACCTCGATAGACGCCGTTATTTTCGGAAATCCGCTGAAAGCGGAGCAGGTCGCCGACGGGATAATTTCTTCCGTTAAGGCGCTTGAAGAAAACGACATCGTTCTCGAAAGCGTCGGCTTTGAATTCACCGTTCTTACCCAAGGCTGCAGAATGGAATCTTCCACCGCCGATATACTTGCGGCAAGCGTTGAAGAGCTTACCGGCTTTATAAACGAAAAAATGGAAGAAACAAAGGACGGACAGTCCGTCTGGATGAATTATGAGCGCGTTACGGTGTTCAAATACGAAAACGAAAACGCCGACAAGACAAAATAATAATAAGAACTAAGAAAGCACCGCATTGGCGGTGCTTTTATTATAAAAAACTCCTGCCGGCAGGCAGGAGCTTTTGCTTTTTTTGCTTTTTCTCAGCTCTTTCTGAGAATAGACATAAGATCGTCGAAGTCGCTGTCGGAAACGAGAGCATCTTCTTTGTCTTCTGCAACGGGAGCATTGACGGGCTTATCTGCCGCCGCGGGTTTTGCCACGGGAGCGGCGTCTGCGGGAGCTGCCGCGGAAACGGAAGGAGTCGAACGCTTAGCCTGATCCTCCGTCTTGAAGCCTGTTGCGATAACCGTTACCTTGATTGTGTCTTCAAGGCTGTTGTCTATTGTAGCACCCCAGATGATCGTTGCGTCGGGATGAGCTTCGCTGGAAATCATAGAGGAAGCCGTTTCAACTTCGTCAAGGCTGATGTCGGCAGAAGCTGTGATGTTGATAAGTATACCTGTTGCGCCGGAGATCGTTGTTTCGAGAAGCGGGCTTGTGATAGCCATCTTAGCCGCAACCTCTGCCTTATCTCTGCCTGTGCCCGTGCCTATACCCATATGAGCATAGCCTGCGTCGCGCATAACCGCGGAAACGTCGGCAAAGTCAAGGTTTACAAGTCCCGGTATGTTGATAAGATCCGAAACGCTCTGAACGCCGCGACGGAGAACGTCGTCTGCATATTCAAATGCGTTGGAAAGAGTGATTCTGTTTTCTGAAATCTGTTTGAGTCTTTCGTTGGGGATAACAACGAGAGCGTCAACATAGTCACGAAGGTGAACTATACCTTGCTCTGCCTGAATCATACGCTTTCTTCCTTCGAAAGAGAAGGGCTTTGTAACGATACCTATCGTAAGTATGCCCATTTCCTTTGCGACCTTTGCCACAACGGGAGCAGCGCCGGTACCCGTACCACCGCCCATACCGGTTGTGATGAAGACCATGTCTGCACCGCGGATGATATTCTGGATATCATCGATGTTTTCTTCGGCGGCGCGCTTGCCTACTTCGGGATCAGAGCCTGCGCCGTGACCCTTTGTTATTTTTTCGCCGATGGCGATCTTCGTGGGTGCGCTTGACGTAAGAAGAACCTGCTTGTCGCAGTTTATCGTGATAAAGTCAACGCCCTGAATGTTTGTTTCGATCATGCGGTTTACGGCATTGCCGCCACCGCCGCCGACGCCGATGACTTTGATCTTTACGCCACTGTCGTAGTTGTTGTCAAATTCAAAACCCATATTATAAAACCTCCTAAATTTTTGCTCCAAAAGATAGATACAGTAATATAATAATATTTATTTTGAAATTTTGCAATATGTTTTTATAAAAAAATCTAAAAAAACGCAGAAAATCACCCCAAAACAGAAAAAATAATACAAAAAACGCGATTGCAAAGCCCGAAATGCGACTCCGAAAACAAAAACGGAGCGATATTTTCGCTCCGCATATGTGTTAATCCGCGGTTCCGGTTATCAGGAAGGAGGTTTCGTCCGTGCCTGTAGCATACACGGTTCCGGCAACTCCGGGCATTGTTTTTTCAAGATAATTTATCGTCTTTCTGCAGAATTTCAGCTTTTTTTCTAAATCTGTATAAGTTCCGAATACAATCGTATATTTGCTTTTATACACGGCGCTAACGTCGAATTTGTTTGAAATATTTACGGAGGTTATCCCTTGTGCTATCTCGCTTTCGGCAAACAGCCTCATAAGCTCGGAATTGAATTCGTAGCCCTTCGACGCTTCAAATTCAAGCTTTTTTCCGGTTTCCGCCTTCGCTATCGCCGGCAGGACAACGGGTATCATTCCCGATGCCGAAAGCTCGTATGCCGAATCCGCCGTGCCGAGCACGCGAAGCTCCTTTGAAAGAATCAAAAATCCAGAGCCGTCCGACGTATAGAAGGCGGGCTTGTCCTCCGTGACCGTGATGACGAGAGTGGAGGGAAGCCTGCGTCTTATCGTCACGGAGCTTACATACGGATTTTCTTTGAGTATGGCGGCGGAGATGCTGTCTTTGTTTATCGAATACATATGCGCGCCGCTCCTGATTTTTGCGGAGGAAATTATCTGCTCCTCCGATGAGGCGGCGTTGCCTTCGACCTTTACGGTTTTTATCCGCACCGAAAAAACAAATATGAAAACGAGCGCGAGCGCTGCCGCGACAAAGCAGAATTTTATTGCAAACGCTTTTATACGGAACGACGCAAGCTCTGTTTTACTCATTTGTTTCCTCCTCTGCGACGAGCGTGAGCAGGTCGCGGTTCGAGAGCCTGAGCAGCTCTCTGTATATCAGCTCCTTTGCGTTCGGCTGTGCGAAGCGGCGGATGTTTTCCGAAAAAAGTCTGCCCTTATCGGTAAAAAGAACATCGGCTGCGGCGAGTGCGAGCGCTTCGGGGGTAAGATCCCTTTCTTCTATCAGCATTGCGGCGTTTGCTTTTGCAAGTCCTTCCGCGTTTTTGAACTGATGGTTTGCCGTTACGTTCGGCGAAGGAATAAAGATGCACGCCTTGCCCATAAGCGCAAGCTCGGAAACGGTCATCGCTCCGGATCTGCATATAACCGCGTCGGCGGCGGCTTCCCATTTGGGCATATCGTATATATATTCGACAGGGCAGAGGTTACCAAAGCCGTCAAGACCTGAGGCTCTGAACCGCCGCATAAAATCGTCGTGACCGAGCTTGCCCGTCGAATGAATGTGATACACCTCCGGATGCTTTGCCGAAAAGCTTTTCATAAAAGAAAGAATATTTTCGTTTATTGCCTGCGCGCCGAGGCTTCCGCCGAACGAAAGCAGAACGTATTCGTATCTGCCCGAAATTTCAAGCTCGGTACGGGCCTGCTGCTTCGAAACGGATACGGCGTCGCTTCTCATCGGATTTCCCACGCACATAACCTTTTCCTTGTCGGTGAAAAAGTCGGCGGCGGAGGGGAAGTTTATAAATATTCTGTCGGCGTCCTTTTCGAGCATTCTGACGGCTTTTCCGGGAATGGCGTTGGATTCGTGTATTGCCGTGGGAATACCCATTTTTGCCGCCGTGTGAATAAGCGGATACGAAAGATAATTTCCCGTGGCGAACACAACGTCGGGCTGAAAGTCGCGCAGAAGCTTTTTTGCCTCTGCCTGCGAGGTTATAAAGCATATCGCGGTTTTGATGTTTTTCAGGGAAAGACTTCTCTGAAGTCCGCTCATTTCTATATGATAGGTCGTGTAGCCCGCCTTTTCTATAAGCGTTTTTTCCATTCCGTTTTTTGTCGCTATGAAAAGTATTTTTGAGTATTTGTCGTGCTTTCGGATCGTGTCCGCGACGGCTATTGCGGGATATATGTGACCGCCGGTGCCTCCGCCGGCAAGAATAATGTTCAAAACCAGATCCTCCGATAAAATGATATTGTCCTTTACACTCTGCTCTGCGACGAATAGCGCGAAACGGAGAGTATTATTCCCATTTCGGCAAGCTGCATCACAAGCGCCGTTCCGCCGTAAGAAAAGAACGGAAGCGCTATTCCTGTTGTGGGAATGGACGCCGTTACGACGGCGATATTCAGCATTGCCTGAATTCCGACTTTTGCCGTAAGTCCGGCAACGAGAACCGAAGAAAACGTGTCGGGAGCGCGCTTTGCTATGATAAAGCCCCTCCATATGAGCAGAATAAACAGTGCGATAAGAGCCACCGCGCCGATAAAGCCGAGCTCCTCGCACAGAATGGCAAAGATGAAGTCGTTTTGCGGCTCGGGAAGCCACAGGTGCTTCTGATAGCTGTTACCCAGTCCTACCCCGAAAAGTCCGCCGGAGCCTATCGCGAGCAGGCTCTGATACGGCTGCCAGCCTCCTGTTTTAAGGTAAAGCTCCGGATGAAGCCACGCGTCGATACGCTTTTTCATATAATCCGTAAAAAGCATTATGCCGAGCGCTCCCGCGCCGAAAATTCCGCCGAAGGTTGCAAGAACCTTCCAGTTTGCGCCCGACATAAATATCATCGACGCGCCGATAAGAAAAAGAATTATCGTTCCCGACATATGATGCTCGAGCAGGGTTGTGACGCACACCGCGCCCGTTATCGCCGCGGGAATGAGAATTCCGTATCTGAACTGCTTTATTTTCGCATTGAAAAACGATATATAAGCCGCAAGCAACAGCACAAGCGCGAATTTCATTATTTCCGAGGGCTGAAACTGAATCGGACCTATTTTCAGCCATCTTGTCGCGCCCTTGTTTGTCACGCCGACAAACGGCACAGCCGCAAGCATAAGAAAGCTTGCCGCAAATACCGGCACGGTGAATTTTTTGATAAAGCCGTAGTCGATAAACGATACAAGCATCATAACAATTACTCCGGCTACGGCAAAGAATATCTGCTTTTTTACAAACCACAGACTGTCGTGCAATGTGGCTTTTGCGAAAACATAGCTCGACGAAAACACCATAACCGAACCGTAGCAGAGCAAAAGCACCACTATTACAAGGAACACTCTGTCAACGCCGCTTCGCACGCGGTAAACGGTGTTTATCTGCGGATGAAGCAGTTCCGAAAGAAAGGAGCCGCCTTCCTTTGCTTTATTCTGTTGATTTGTCACAGGAAAGCTCTCCTTTCTTTTGTCATTCAAGGAAATACGATATCACGCCCGTTATAACCGTAAGGGAAACGGCAACGAAAACTATTCTGCCCTCGCTCCAGCCGCAAAGCTCGAAGTGATGATGCAGTGGCGACATTCTGAAAAGTCTTTTTCCGTGCGATATTCTGAAATATCCGACCTGAAGAATTACCGAAAAGGCTTCGATAAAATATACAATACCCACTGTTACCAGAATCAGCGGATCGTCTGTCATAAGCGAGAGCGCAACCACCGCTCCGCCGAGAAAAAGCGAGCCTGTATCGCCCATAAACACTCTTGCCGGATGAGCGTTGTAAACGAGAAATCCGATGCATCCGCCGAATATTGCCACGGCAAACGTTGCGCCCGCAGACTGTCCGCGCGAAAGCGCTCTGACTGCAAAAAACACGCACACCGCCGCCGTAACGGAAGAGGCGAGTCCGTCTATGCCGTCGGTAAGATTTACCGAGTTTGACGTGAATATAAAGAACGCGACAAAGAAAACGTAAAACCAGAAGCCCATTTCAAGCTCCGCGCGGAAAAAGGGAATATAAAGCGTTTTGCAGAGGCCGAACGTTTTTTCGGCTGCGAGCAGAAACAGTGACGCAATCACCGCCTGCAAAAGCACCTTCTGATACGCGCGGATACCGTCGTTTTTATGCTCGAACAGCTTTTTGCTGTCGTCAATTATTCCCACCATTCCCGAAAGAAACGTAAAGCCGTAGCATATCCAGAGCTTTGCAAGCTCCTCTTTTCCGAGGAAGAAAAACGAAATGACAAGCGAAAGCGCCGTTCCCGCAATAAAGAACAGTCCGCCCATTGTGGGCGTGCCGTCCTTGCATTTATGCCACCTCGGGCCGATTTCCTTTACGGGCTGACCTATCTTTTTCGACATAAGCACGGGAATGAACAGCTTTCCCGAGACGGCGGTGCATACTGCCGATACCGCAAGCACCGAAATAAGATAAAGCGTCATTTGTTTTACTCCTGAAGCAGATGAGATATTCTTTCAAGTGACAGTGCGCGACTTGCTTTTATAAGCACGGTGTCGCCCCGATTTATAAGCGGCTTTATTATTTCTGCCGCCTTTTCCGCATCCGAATAATCGGATATTTTTGTTATCTTTTCGCGGGGAAATCCTGCCGCCTCGGCGCCTGCGGCTATTTCCTCTGCAAGCGCGCCGACGGTTATCAGACTGTCTATGCCGGTTTCCGCCGCCTTTTCGCCGACTTTGCGGTGAAGCTCCGAGGAATACTCTCCAAGCTCGCGCATATCGCCGAGAACGGCTATTTTCCCTCCGCTACCGGATATATCTGAAAGCACGTCAAGCGCCGCGCACATGGATTCCGGCCCTGCGTTGTAGCAGTCCTCGATTATCGTAAATCCGTTTGATTTTATAATGCTCTGACGCATTCCGACGGGCGAAAACGATAAAAGTCCCTGCTTTATTCCGTCATCGTCTATGCCGAGAAGCGTTCCCACGGCGACGGACGCAAGCGCGTCGCACACGTTATGCACGCCGACCTGATTTATACGCAAGCCGCTTATGCTTTCGTTTTCGGCGGAGCGGAAATCAAAGGTTGTAAAGCCGTCGCCGGCGGTTATATTTTCGGCTTTGTAGTCGCATTTCGGATTTTCAAGTCCGAAGTAAAGCCGACAAAGCTTTCTTTCCGGAACGGCGTTTTCAAGAAGCGGCTCGTCGCCGTTCAGAAGCAGAATCGCGCCGTCCTTCATACCGTCGGTTATTTCAAGTTTTGCTTTGCATATATTTTCTCTCGAACCGAGGTGTTCTATGTGTGAATTTCCTATGCAGGTTATTACGGATATATCGGGTTCGGCGATTTTCGAAAGCGCGGATATTTCGCCGAAGCCGCTCATTCCCATTTCAAGCACCAGAAGCCTGTCATCTTTGCCGAGCGAAAGCACGGTCAGCGGCAGACCTATATCGTTGTTTCGGTTTCCTTCCGTTTTGTGCGTTTTGTGCTTTACGGAAAGTACAGAATGGATGTACTGCTTTGTCGTTGTTTTTCCGACGCTTCCCGTGACGGCGACGGTTATTGTCCTGAACTGCGCTTTATACGCCTTTGCAAGCGCGCCGAGCGCCTTTTTCGTGTCGTCTGTCATTATATACGGAATATCGCAATCGGGCTTTTTGCTTACGACGGCACATACGGCGCCGTTTTCCGCAGCCTTGCGGATAAAATCGTGACCGTCAAAATTTTCGCCCTCAATGGCGAAAAAGCATTCGCCGGCGCAGTCGGTTCTCGAATCGGTCGCGACGCCGCAAACCTCCGTCAAAGGATTTCCGCCGAAAAGCTCTCCGCCGCACATATCAGCAAGCCGCCGGAGATTTATTTTATTGTCAGTGCATCCGAATTTCATTTTTTACAGTCCTTTTTTCAGAATTATGTTTTCCGCCTGCTCCCTGTCGGAGAAGGGAAGCTTTTTTTCTCCCGCTGTGATAAAGGTCTCCGCGCCCTTGCCCAAAATCATCACCGTGTCGCCTTTTTCCGCCGTCGAAAGCGCAAGCTCTATCGCCTTTCCTCTGTCGGCTTCGGTTATGTGGTTTTCACGGGATTTTATCTGTGAGGTTATATCGTTTATTATGGCGTCCGGAGCCTCCGAACGCGGATTGTCGTTTGTTATTATCACCGTATCGGAAAGCTCGCAGGCGAGTTTTCCCATTTCCGCGCGCTTGCCGCGATCTCTGTCGCCGCCGCAGCCGAATACGGTAATTATTCTTCCGGAGGTGAATTGCCGCGCCGCCGAAAGCACGTTTTTCATTGCGTCGGGCGTGTGGGCAAAATCTATTATCACGCAGAAGCCTGTTTTCGTATCTATTTTTTCCATACGTCCGGGCGCGCCGTGAAATTTTTCGAGCGCGCGCGCCGAAAGCCGCGCTTTTATTCCGAGAACCGACGCCGCGGACGCCGCGGCAAGCATATCGAGCACGGAACAAAAGCCGAAAAGGGAGGACGAAATACGCTCTCTTGAGCCTGTCGAGCAGAAGTCAAACCGCACGCCCCATTCCGTATCCGTGATGTTGTCGGCATAAAAGTCGGCGTCGAAATCCTTTGCGGAATAGTACCATATTTCGTCAGCTGCCGCCCACGCCATTTCATACGCGTGCGGATCGTCGAAGTTCAGCACGGAATGACGGCATTTTCCGAAAAGTCCGGCTTTCGCCGCAGAATAAGCCTCCGTGCTTTTGTGATAATCGAGATGGTCGCGCGAAAGATTTGTGAAAATTCCGACCTCAAAATCAAGACCGCACAGGCGCTTCTGATCGAGCGCGTGGGAGCTTGCCTCCATAACGGCAAAGTCGTAATTTTCGTCCGCCGCTTTTTTCAGCAGCGGCGCAAGAATTTCCGGCGGCGGAGTTGTATAGCCCGTTTTTATCGTTTCGTCGCCGAAGCGGGCGCCCTCCGTGCCTATCACGCACGAGGTATATCCGCCCTCGTAAAGTATGGCTGAAAGCAT
This sequence comes from uncultured Eubacteriales bacterium, assembly GCA_963614875.1. Lineage (GTDB taxonomy): Bacteria > Bacillota > Clostridia > Oscillospirales > CAG-272 > CAG-841. The sequence continues at coordinate 9,798 of CAVEFC010000020.1, forward strand.
ATTTGCGGTTGTGGTTTTTCCGTTTGTGCCGGTGACCGCGCAAAGACGCAGCTTTTTCTGCGGATCTCCGCACATACGAAGGCACGCGCGGGCAAAAGCTTCTCTTGCATCGTCTGTTATTATGGTCGGCACGGGAAAACGTCCGTCGGTCACCGTATCGGTTACGACAGCCGCCGCCCCCTTTATAACCGCGTCGTGCATATGGGCGGGGTTTCCGTCAAGAGAGAAGAAAAGCTCTCCCGATTTTATTCTGCGCGAATCCGCGCCGACGCCGGTGATTCTGATATCGCCTGTTTCCTTTGGTAAAAGTATAATTTCGTCCTGATGTATAAGCTCCGACAGCTTCAAGAGCGGTCACCTCCGTAGGATTATTTGAAAAATATTCTTCAAACATCCTGCGAAAGCTCCGGCTCAGTCGGTTACCTCCGTAATTCTGAAATCCACCGTTATTATACTTCCTTTTTCGGCGGTTGTACCCGCCGCAATCGATTGATCCACCGCAACGGCGGAGCTTCCGCTCGTGACGCCCGTGAGGTGAATATTGAAGCCTGCGTCGGCAAGCAGCTTGTTTGCCTGCGCCGCGCTTTTTCCTATTATCGACGGAACCGTCGCATATGTCGGCTCCGTTGTGCCGCCCGTGTAGAGAATTATCTTTCCGTTTTCGGGCGACATTTTGCTTCCCGATACGGGAACCTGATTTATTACCGACGTGCCCGAGCCCACGATTTCGTATTTCAGTCCGGCGTCGCTTACGTTCTTTATTGCCGTGTCAAGCGCAAGACCGCGATAGTTCTTTACCGAAATTTCGAGCTTTGCCATTTCTTCCGCCGTGTAGACGGGTTCAACGTCCATATAGGGAAGTATTTCGGCAAGCATTTTCGCCACATAGGGCGCGGCTACCGTGCTTCCGTAAATCGAGCCTATCGTCGGTTCATCGACGGCAAGAAGTATCACTATTTTCGGATCGTATGACGGCGCAAACGCCACGGTCGACGCTATGCGTTTGTTTCCGACAGTGCCTTTTTCCGAAGTACCCGTTTTTGCCGCCACGGAATATCCCGCAACATATGCATTTTTTGCGCCGCCGTTTGTGGCTACGCCTTCCGCAAGAATCGAGCAGATGGTAGAGGCGGTTTCACTGCTTATCACCTGACGTTTTTCCGTTGTGCCGAAGGAGGAAATGATATTGCCGTCGTTGTCTTTTATTTCTTTCACAACGTGAGGAGTCACGAGCGTTCCGCCGTTTGCGACGGCTGCAACCGCGGTTATCTGCTGTATTGCCGTTACGTTGTATCTCTGACCGAAGGAATAAACGGCGAGGTCGAGGGCGGACATATTGTCCTCGCCTCTGTATACCGAGCCTGTTTCGCCCGGAAGGTCTATTCCGGTTTTGGAATCGAGTCCGAAGGCGGAAAAATATTTGCAGAAGGTGCTTATTCCTATGCGCTCGGCGAGCATCATCATACAGGGATTGCAGGACTGCATAAGTCCCTGAGAAAAGGTTACAAGTCCGTGGCCTGCTGTTTTGTGACATTTTATTTTCCAGCCGGAAACTGTGTAAAAGCCCTGACAGTAAAAGGTATCCGTTACCTTTGCCTTGTTTTCTTCAAGCGCAATCGACGTTGTGAAGATTTTTGAAGTAGAGCCCGGCTCATACGTTTCGGTTATGGCTTTGTTGTTCCACATTTCAAGCATAAACGCCGAAAGCGCCTTCTGATATTCAACCGTTCCTTCGCCGTATTCTTCGGCTGCCGCCGCGATTTTTGTTTTGTAATAATCCGAAAAGGTTGTAGGATTGTTGAGGTCGTAGCTCGGATAAACAGCCATACCGAGTATCTCTCCGGTCGAGGGATCCATTGCTATCGCCTGCGCGCGCGACTGACATCCCGATTCGACAGCCGCCTGTTCGAGATAATTTTCAAGTATGCTCTGAATTTTATAATCTATTGTCGTTACAAGGCTTGCGCCGTTCGAGGCGTCTATATAGGTTTCGTAGTTGTAGGGCATAGAACCCATTGCGCCGTTCTGCGCGGCGACTATTTTTCCGCTGACGCCGGAAAGCACGCTGTTGTAGTAATATTCAAGTCCGTAGCTGCCGCCGTCTGTGCCGCAGAAGCCTATGACGTGGCTTGCGAGCGTTGAAAAGGGATATACTCTCGTCGTCATTTCGGCAAGACAGATTTTTCTTTCAAGCTCATTGTCGGCAATATACTGACGGACCTTGTCTGCCGTCGCTTCATCGACGTTCTTTTTTATTGTTCTGTCCTTGTATTTTGTCTTTGTCGACTGCTCGTAAACAAAATCGTATTCGACGCCGAGAATTTCGGAAAGTCCCTTGCAGATAAGCTCGCGCTGTTCCTCGGTTTCTATGTCGTAAGGAGAAATGAAAATTCTTTCCGTTGTGTAGTTTGTTGCAAGAACAACGCCGTTTCTGTCGGTTATTGTTCCGCGCGAAGCAGATATCGGCGTTTCGTATATCATCTGTTCGATCACTGCGGCGCGGTATTTTTTATAGTTTATTATCTGAAGATAAAAAAGTCTGCCTATAAGTATCGCCGCGACAAGCGAAATCAGGGAGAAAAGCAAAAAAGAGCGGGTGCGTATCTGCGGTCCCTGACGTCCGAGTATGGATTCCGGTTTGGACTTCGGCTCTGCCATTGTTTTCTCCTTTGCATAATAATAAAAAGAGCAAAGAGCATTATTATATTCTCCTTACTCGAAAAAGCTATTACGATATTACATTATATTTGCGGCTTTGAAAATTATGCACGCTCCGCAGACGGAGCGCGCATAAATTCAGTTTATAAATTCTATAAACCTGTTGAAGTTCTTTGCTATCGCGCTGAGAAGAGTATCTATTGCGCCGCCGAGAGTGCTTTCGGGTTCTACTACTTCGCTTACGTCTTCGGAGCTTTCGCCTTCAAAATAAACGGTCGTTTTGCGCGACGAGTCAAGGCCGAGGTCGGACGCGGCGGATTCTATCTGCGATTTTGTGTGTTTGAAATCAAGCTGACCTTCAAGCGTGGCAGCTTCGGCGGAAAGGGCTTTTATGTCGCTTTTCATTTTCGATATTTCGGAGGAAAGCTCCGATACCTGAACGAACGAAAAGACGATGAACATAAACAGCACCGTCATAACAAGCATACCGATTATAACGGCGATCGGAAACGGGGAGCTTTTCTTTTCTCTTACGGTGTCATATCTGTCGCCGCCGCCTCCGCACATATCGGAAAGGGAAGAGATGACGCTCTTTTTATTGGAGGGAGAACGATGGTTGTATGAGGGGTTTTTGGAGTTTTGGGTTTTTTGGGGGTTTTGGTTTGAGCTCATTCTCTTCCTTCCTTTCCGTAATGCGTTACTGTATTTTCTCGGCCGCTCTCAGCTTTGCGCTGTGCGACCTTCTGTTAAGCTTAAGTTCTTCTTCCGACGGAAGAATCGGTTTTTTCTGAAGCGTTTTTATCTGCGGCTTTTTTCCGCACACGCATACAGGGAACGACGGCGGACATATGCAGCCCTTTTCAAGTCTTGCAAAGATCTGCTTTACCGCTCTGTCTTCAAGCGAATGGAACGTAAGCACGGCGATTCTTCCGCCCGGAGCAAGTGCGTCTACCGCGTCCTCTATTGCCGGAGCGATTATCGAAAGCTCGCCGTTTACTTCTATTCTTATTGCCTGAAAAGCCTGCTTTGCGGGGTGATGTCCTTCGAGCAGCGCTTTTTTCGGCGCTACCGATTTTATTATATCGACAAGCTCAAAGGTGGTTTCTATCGGTTTTTCCTCGCGCTTTTCGGCTATGGCGCGCGCTATTTTCGGGGCGTTCGGTTCTTCGCCGTATTCGTAAAGAATTCTGCGGAGCTCGCTTTCCGGATAACCGTTTACAACGTCGTATGCCGAAAGCGGAGCCGAGCGATCCATTCTCATATCGAGCGGAGCGTCAAAATTATACGAAAAGCCTCTTTCGGCTGTGTCGAGCTGATACGAGGAAACGCCGAGATCGAATATCACTCCGTTTATTTTTTCTATGCCGAGCGACGAAAGTATATTTTTTATATTTGAAAAATTGTCCGAAACGTAGGTGATTCTGTCGGCGTAGGGAGCAAGTCTTTTCTTTGCCGCGTTTATTGCGTCGACGTCACGGTCTATGCAGATCAGTCTGCCGCCGTCAAGACGCTTTGCTATCTGCTCCGAATGACCGCCGCCGCCGAGCGTGCAGTCAACGTAGATTCCGTCGGGCTTTATGTTCAGCGCGTCGATACACTCGCCGAGCATTACCGAAAAATGATTGAACTCTCCCATCAGCCTTCAAGCGCGATCATAATATTTTCAATGTTCTGAGCGTCTTCGGAGGCTTTCTTTGCTTCCCAAGCCGACTGAGCCCATATTTCGATGTATGAATTCACGCCGATGACGACTGTGTCCTTTTCGAGCTTTGCGTAGTCGCGGAGCACCTGAGGAATAAGCACGCGTCCCTGAGAATCGAGAGAGGCGTCAGACGCCGCCGAATAGAAAAAGCGACGAACGTCACGAGCCTGAACCATGGGGAGCGCGTCGAGCTTGGCGGTGAATTTTTCCCACTCGGAAAGGGGATACACGCACAGACAGTGATCTACGCTGCGCGTTACGACAAAGCTTTCGCCGAGAGCTTCACGGAACTTGGCAGGAATAAAAACTCTGCCTTTTGCATCGGTTGAGTGAATAAACTCGCCTAAAAACATTTTGCGCCCTTCCTTTCGCGGAATGTGGATAACTCTGTGGAAAGTGTGGAAATCCACCACTTCGCTCCACTTCGCACCACTTTTATGGTTTAATTATAAATGATAGCTGAACAAAATACAAGGGTTTTTTGAAAAAAATATAAAAAACACGGCTGAAATTTCATCAGGAATGAAATTTTCACCGTGTTTTGTTCACATTTATATTGTCCGATAAAGCCCTTATCCGACAAGGACGCCGAGCGCGTCCCTCGGAACATAGCGCGAGATGTCCTTTCCCTCCGAAATAAGCCTGCGGATAAGAGTGGAGCTTACCTCCTTATATTGCGGCGAGGCTTCGAGGAGGACGGTTTTTATTCCGCTGTGCTCAAAATTGAAATCCGCCTGCTTTTGTTCGTATACGCGGTCGGTTTCGTTGCGGACGCCCTTTATTATCACATCGACGCCGGCTTCCTTTGCGTATTCGTAAAGCATTCCGCCGTTTGTGATCACAACGGCGTTTTCTATATCCATAGTTGCCGCGCAGAGCGCTTCGTAGCGTTTTTCAAGAGAAAAAAGCGGCTTTTTATCCGGATTTTCAAATATGCCGACTATAAGCACGGCGCACATATCAGCCGCGCGCTTTATTATATCAAGGTGACCTTTTGTCACGGGATCGAAGGTTCCCGCGGTCAGAGCTATGCCGTATTCCATACTTACTTTGCCGCCTTCGGAGCAAGATAATAAATTATAACTCTGCCGTAGCGCGCCTGCTTTGTAAGGGTGTAGCGGCAGGCGACGTCGGCGTCGCCTTCAAGTCCTTCCTGCTCGTCCTCGCAGATTATAATGCTTGTTTCCTTTACGAGCTTATTGTCGTAAATAGCTTTCAGCGCCGACGGCAGAAGTCTTTTTGCATACGGCGGATCGATAAAAACTATATCGAAGCAGCTTTTGCCCGATGCCGACAAAGCGTACTTTTCAAAATCCATACAAAGCACGTTTGACTTTTTGTAAAGCTTTGTTTTCTGCGCGTTTTCGGTAATGAATTTTATCGCTTCGCGCGAGCTGTCCACAAACGTGCATTTTTCCGCGCCTCTCGAAAGCGCTTCAAGCCCCATCTGCCCCGAGCCCGCAAAAAGATCGAGAACCTCGCGCCCTTCAATATCGAACTGTATTGAGGAAAACACCGCTTCCTTTACCTTTTCCGTCGTCGGACGTGTTATTTCTTCGCCTTCGGGAGAGGAAAGCCTTGTTCCTCGCGCCGTTCCGGTTATAATTCTCATAAATCTGCTCCTTTATCTGAAATATTCTTTTATGTTTTTCGCAATGCTTTCCGTTATGCCCTTCACTGTGCAAAGCTCGGAAATATCCGCCTGCTTTATTGCGGAAAGCCCTCCGAACGCCGAAAGCAGTGCCTTTGCCTTTGCTTTCCCGACGCCGCTCACGTTTTCAAGCACCGAGGTTTTTTCGGTTTTGCGTTTTCCGCCCATCGTTTTTGATATCGTAAAGCGATGAACCTCTTCCTGAATTTTATATATGAGCGAATAGACCTGCGGCTCGGAAAGAATCTGTATTTCGTCTCCGTCCTCGCCGACAAGCGCACGCGTTCTGTGCTTATTGTCTTTTACCATGCCGAGAGTACGGATATCACATCCGACCTCTTTCATCGCCTGCTTTGCCGCCGAAACGTGAGATGCGCCGCCGTCTATAAGGAAAAGATCGGGAGCTGTCGCGCCCTCGTCCGAAAGGTGCGCGCATCTGCGGCTTACCGCTTCGCGCATCGAGGCGTAATCGTCACGCGAGGAAACGGTTTTCATTCTGAAAATGCGGTAGTCGCTTTTTTTCGGCTTGCCGTGTTCAAACACAACCATTCCTGCGGTTATATGCTCGTCGCCGAGGTTTGAAATATCAAACGCCTCTATTCTTTCGGGGACGGCTTCAAGTCCCGCAAGCGAGGCAAGACGCACGAGAGTTTTTTCCGTTTTCTGCGACGAAAGCAGATATTCTCTGCATTTCTGTTCGGCGTTTTCCCTTGCCATATTGCACAGCTTTTTCTTTTCTCCGCGCAGAGAAACGGTTACGTTCACTTTTTTGCCCGTTTTTTCGGAAAGCCAGCTTTCGCAAAGCTCTTTATCGCTTTCGGAAAGTCCGCCCCCGACGGTTATTTCTTTTGGAATATATTCTCTGCGGACGTAAAGCTCGCATATAAACGAGCACAGAGCCGAGGAATCGAGTATTTCGCCGCCCGAAAAATAAAATATTTCGGAATCGGTCAGCTTTCCGCCCCTTATATAAAATACGCACACGGCGCTGACGGCGTCGCCCGTATAAGCCGAGATAACGTCGCGTTCGACCTCGGGAGAAGCCACAACCTTTTGCTTTTCGCGCAGCTTTTCTATTGCGCGGAGCCTGTCGCGACAGACTGCAGCCGCCTCGTACATTTCGTTTTCCGACGCGTAGAGCATTTTTTCCGTCAGCCTGTCGGTTATTTTTTTGCAGTCGCCCGAAAGAAAATCCACCGCCTCCGAAAAGCTTTCGCGGTACTGCTCCGCGCTTACGTTTTCGTCGCACGGGGCAAGACAGCCTATCTGTCTGTATATGCAATGGGTGACCTTGCCCTTGTCGCGCGGAAAGCGTCTGTTGCAGGAGGGAAGTCCGAAGGTTTTCTGCATTGCGCCTATCACGCCGTAAACGACGGTGGTGCTTGAATACGGGCCGAAATACAGCGCGCGCGGATCTTCTCTTTTTCTCGTTACGGTAAAGCGCGGATATTCGTCGTGCATATTTACCGAGATATAAGGGTAGGATTTATCGTCCTTGAGCTTTATGTTGTATCTTGGCTTATAAAGCTTTATAAGACTGTTTTCAAGGGTGAGAGCCTCCGTTTCCGTATCGCAGACGATATATTCAAAATCGCGGACAAGCGACGTCATCATATCGGTTTTCGCGCTTTTGAAATCCGTTTCGTGAAAATACTGCGAAACACGGTTTTTCAGCTTTTTTGATTTTCCCACATAGATGACCTTTCCTCCGTCGCCGCGCATTATATAAACGCCCGGGGACAAAGGAAGCAGCGAAGCCTTTTCGCGCAGGCTTGCGGCATATGCGGCATTTACCACGCCCGTAACCTCCCTTCAAGAAAAAAGCGGCAGTTGCAAAGCATCTGCCGCCGTTATGCAATGGCTTTTCCGATCAGAGAGAATTGCTTACCAACTCCTCAAGACCGTTCAGTGCCTCGGTTTCGTCGGGACCGTCGGCAATCAGAGTGATCGTCATTCCTCCGGTGATACCCATTGAAAGTACGCCGAGAAGGCTTTTTGCGCTTATGCGACGATCATCCTTCTGGATCCAAATAGAGCTGGCATAAGAATTTGCTTTCTGAATGAAAAACGTTGCGGGCCTTGCGTGAAGACCTACGTTGTTTTTGATTGTTACATCTCTTGAAATCATACCTTATGCTCCTTTGACGGTATAAAGCACGCTTTTTTATTTAATTTGCGTGCAAATTTTTTTTTATTATATTGTATTATAACAAACGATTAAAATAAAATCAATAGTTTTTTAATATTTTTTGTCATTTGGCGCCCGGCGTGCCGATATCCACAAGCGTCATCGCGAATTCAACGTCCGTTGTGTAGACGTAAACCACATCGGAAACGGTTGCAAGCTTGTTTCCGCCGATATAAAATCCGTCTTCTCCGGATTTTCCGTAAAGCACGGCTGTGCCTTTTACGTCCATAAGAAACGGATCGTCAACGCGCTCGATTTTGCCGTCTTCGCTTTCGGCATAGATTTTCGAGTTTTCCGAGTAAACGCCCTGAACATAGCCTATTATCGTATCGCCATCGGAAAGGTAAAGCACCGTTCCGCTTTTGATTTTTTCGGTCATTGTGTCGGCGGTGGACTGCATAATTCCCGGAACGATGAAGGTAACCGTCACCTTTTCGTCAAGGGAATCCTTTGAGTTGTAATAGTATCTGAATGCGAGCGCGACGATGCACGCCAGAATAACGAGTATGAGGAGCGCGTCGAAAATGTTGAAGCGCGATTTTGTTTCCTGTTTTGCCATGATAGCCTCCTTACTCAATACCGAAAGCCGTGCAGAACGACGTGCCGGCAAAGGTTCCGCATCTGAAATACAGCTTCGAGCCGACGAGTATCTTGTTTCCGCCGGCATAGGCTATGCCGCGACTGTCAACGCTTCCGTTTACATAAAGTGTAACGTACACATCGTAAAGATTGTCGTATTCCGAATATGTCGCGGAATATTTGCCCTGACTGTCGGCAACGGCTTTGCTGCCGATATATTTTGTCTTTTCGGAGCGCACGTCGCTTATCGTGCCGATAAGCTTTCCCGTGGACGAGTCCGTAACCTTCGAGCCTGCGGTTATAAGCGGAAGATAATCTTCGTTTATTCCCGAAAGCTTTACGGTGTAGGTTATGGCTCTTTCGCTCTTTTCGGCGCTGTCCTTATCCGAAACGGTCATATACACGACCACTGCTATAAGGGCAAGCACCATTAAGATTATAAGCACGTCAATAAAATTGAAGCGCCCTTTTACCTGATCCCTGTTTTCCATAATGCAAAACTCTTTCCCGACGGAATTTTATTTGCGCCGTCCTTCTCCGTCGCAGAAGGCGGCGTCGCTTTGTGATATCGGATATCAACAGAAGAAATCTTCGGATTCCTCTGCGGCGCTTTTTGAAAGCATCGCCGCGGAGGCGGAAAGTCCCGTCATTATCCAGAACATAAGGAATATGCGGTAGTTATACCACACATAATCCGTCATTCCCTGAACAAGAAACGCCACAAGTCCGCAGAATATTCCCACTTCGGTAAGCTTTCCGCTTTTTGAATCGGGCGAAGCTATGTGCGAAAGATTCATCTGTATAAGCACGAACACGAATATTGCAAATATCACTGCGCCCGATATTCCGAGCTCGGTGAGTATCTGAAGGTAAAGGCTGTGGCTGTGCGGAGCGGTTTCTATTCCGCGCAGCGCATAGGACGGATAAACCGTGGCAAAGGCGCCCTCGCCTATGCCTATTCCGTAGGGGAACACGTCGCCGAGCATTTTTATCACTCCGCGCCAGATGCCTATTCTGTATGAGGAGGACGTGTCGGAATGGGTAAATATGCTTGCTATTCTGTTTGTAACGCTGCTGCTCAGCGATATCGCGACGGCAGCCGGAGGGAGAAGAAGTATTCCCGCCGTAAGACAGCGCTTGTCCGCAAGGAGAAGAAATACCATTACGGAAACCGCAAAGCCGAGCCACGCTCCGCGCGACCATGTGAGAACAAGACAGAAAATATCGAATGCGGCTCCGCAGGCGAAGGCAAAGCGTTCCTTTGCGCTCTTTGAACCGATCGCAAGCGCGACCGTCAGCGGTATTATAAGAATGAGATATTCGCCGAGAACGTTGGGATTTGCAAAGGTGGAAACGACTCTGCCCTTTATTTCTCCGAAATCGGACATATCCTGCCAGATTACAGACGGCGAGCCTATGAAATTTTCGCAGATTCCGTAGAGCGAAACCACCGCGCCCGAAAAAGCGATCGCCGAAAGGCACTTTTTGAGAAGCGAATACGAACGTATAAGATTTTTTACTATAAAATAAGCGGCTATAAAGCACACCATAAGCAGCATTTTGTTTGTGCTGGACTTCGATTTTGAAAAGATTCCGCCGAAAAACGTGAGAATAAGAAACAAAATCACGGGAACGTCGATAAGCGATATTTTGAACACGCGCTTTCCGCAGAAGAATTTGATTATGCAGGAAGCAAGCACAAGACAGGTAAGCACGGCGAGCGCCATCGTGGGAAGAAACGGCAAAAGCAGGCATATGCCTATAATTCCGGCTTCGGGGGACAAAAGCACCGCGTGAACCGAAATCACAGCCGCCAGCGCGATAACCACATATTCCGCCGGAACGAATATCGAAACCGTTCCGGATATCATACCTATAAGAAACGATACGCTGATGCCTGTGTATACCGGCTGAGCCGCCGCATAGTCAACCGAAACCGAACGGAGATTCAGCACGTCAAAGAATATAAACCGCAGCATCACCGAGCCCGATATCGCCTGAGCCAGACTTTTCTTTGACATAAACAGCACCGCCGAAATCGCGATAAGCGCGATTCCCGTCGCAAGCGACATTGCGCTCGTTTCGATATCGAAGGAATATTTTTTCAGAAGATAAGTCGCAACCACATAAAATCCGAACGAAAACGCAAATACTCCGTACGAGGAGAGCGAGGTTATCAGCAGAGAAGAGGAAAGCTTTTCAGCCGCCGATATGAAAAAGCTGTTTTCGAGGGACGAGGCGAATTTGCGCTTCACCCTGCGGAAGCGGTCGTTTTCGGAAGAGCCGAGCGAGTGCGTCGCGCAGCCGATAAGGGAGCTTTCCGCACAGTTGTCCGCTTTGTCATAGGAAAGGAAAATACGCGCGGCAAAGCTTGTTCCGGCTGCCTTGTACAAGGCGTCGGCAAAGCGCATAAGCGCGGAAACTATAACGCCGTGACGAAAGCTTCTGGAAATTCTTTTCCCGAGCGGGAGCTTTTTTGTGCTTTTGGACACGCTCACACCTCCTTGTTTCTGATTTTTGCGATCCTGCGCAAAATACCTATACATATTAAATATACCACACATCCGCCCGAAAAGACAATAGCGCAGACAATAAAATTTTGAAATATTGAAAGATTTACCGCATTTTTTTCAAAAAATCCGCGCAAAAGGGCTGTCGCGGAAAAGCAAATGCCTCCGGATAAGGCAACCGTCGCCATATCCGTGCCGAGCCGCTTCCCGAAAAAGCCTTTTATTTTTATCGCGGCAAAGACAAAAAGCACAACGGCTGACGTAAGGTGCGCCGTTCCGTATGCGATTGCGATGCCGACCTCCTCCGTATTCAGCATAAAGACGGAAGCCGATCCAGCCGCGGCAAACACGGCGATTCCCGAAAGGGAAGCGACAACCACGGGAAAAGGCTGCTTTCTTGCGAAAAATCCGCGCGAAAGCACTTCAAAAGCGCAGAAAAACGGTACGGAAAAGGCGAGCGGACGAAGTATTTTTCCGCAAAGAAGGGCAAGCTCCGCGCCGAAATTTCCGCGCATATATATCATACATATTATGTTGTCCGAAAGGAAATATAGTCCTGCGGCGACGGGGAGCGAAAGCGCGAGCGCGGCAAACACCGCGCCGACAAGCCGACGGGAAAAATCCTCGTCGTTTCCGAGGGAAAACGTTCTTGAAAGCGACGGCAGAATAAAATTGCACACTCCGTAGGTCAGCACGCCCGACGCTATAAGCCAGATCGTGACCGAATAATCGAACGCGGCGACGGCGCCGTCCGAAACGAAGGAAGCAAAAAATGTCATAAGCAGAGAGCAGGCGGGAAGAAGCCACGCTCCCACAATGACGGACGGAGCGGCTTTCAGCGCCGGAGCAAGCCCGTTTCCCTTGAGCTTTACCGTAAGAGCGGGGAACAGATGCTTCGATATAAGCGGCACGGCGAGCGTGAAAAACTGTATCGCCCACGAAAGCACATATATCGCCGCAAGCGTAAGCATTGCCTTTTCGCTTCCGATGTTTTTCGCAAACGCAAGATAGATTATAACGGCGATGTTTGATATCGAGCTTACAAGCGACGGCAAAATGAAGCTTCCGTGCGACTGAAGTATTCCGACAAGAACGTAAGCCGCTCCCGTGAATATTATCATCGGGAACATTACCGATAGCAGCTTTGCTCCGAGCGCGGAGGCTTCCTCGCTCAGACTCGGAGCGCAGACGGAAAGTATTTCACGCGAAAATACCGAGCCGAGCAGAGCCACAGCCGACGAAGCAATTACCGTAAGCGTGAAAAAAGACGACGAAAAGCGTCGCGCGCCGTCATCGCTTTTTGTCAGCCTGTCGCTGTAAAAGGGAACAAAGCACGCCACTATCGCCGCCGAAAACAGTATATCGAAAACGGAGAGCGGAATTTTGGAAGCCGCAGAAAAGGACACGGCAAAAACGCCGTCGCCGAGCCGTCCGGCAAGCATTATCTGTCTTGCCATGCCGAGCAGCTTTGAAAGCGCCGTCGCGATTATCATTACGGTTACGGTAAATCCGCTTCTCCCTGTTTTCATTTTTTCCTCTTTATTTTTCGTTTTCGCCGCCGAGAAGATCGGGGCGTTTTTCTTTTGTGCGCCGCAGGGACTGTTCTCTGCGCCACGCTTCTATATTCGCATGATGACCGCTCAGAAGCACCTCCGGCACAAGCCTTCCCCTGAAATCGTAGGGACGGGTGTACTGCGGATATTCGAGCGTTCCGTCGGAAAGGCTTTCGTCCTCGTAACATTCGGGGCTTGCAAGAACGCCCTCTATCATACGGCTGACGCAATCGGTGAGTATGCAGGCGGGAAGCTCGCCCCCCGTGAGAACATAATCGCCTATGGAAATTTCCTCATCGACTATTTCTTCGATTATCCGTTCGTCCACGCCCTCGTAATGACCGCAGAGAATGACGAGATTATCGTAATTTTCCGCAAGCTCCTTTGCGTGCGACTGCGTAAGGACTTTTCCCTGAGGCGACATATATATTACGCGTCTGCGCGTGCAGGAATTCGTTTCGGGCGCGGTTATCGCCGCAAAGCAGTCGTATATCGGCACGGCGGACATCACCATTCCCATTCCGCCGCCGTAGGGAGTATCGTCAACGCGACGGTGCTTATCCTTTGAATAATCGCGTATATTATGCACATTTATTTCTATTATACCCGCTTTTTCGGCTCTGCCGACAATACTTTCGGAAAGCACGGTGCGGACGAGTCCGTCAAAAAGCGTCATTATATCAAATCGCACGAAAAAAGCTCCTTTCAGTCAAAAAATCCGTCTATGGGCGTGATGAAAATTCCTTTGTCCGTATCGACCGAAGCGACATATTCCGGAACATTGGGCATAAGCACATCGCCGCCCGAAGTTTTTATAACGAAAATATCGTGCGGATCGTACTGAAGAACGTCCTTCAGCTCTCCGTAAACTCTGCCGGTGACGTTATCTACAACGTCAAGCCCGATAAGGTCGCAAATAAACGTTCTGCCTTCCTTTACCGGAATATCCTCTCTTCTGGCGGAAAGCACCTTGTTTTTCAGCTTCAGCGCGTCGTCCATCGAGCAGACGCCTTCAAGCTTTATCAGCGGAAACGCGCCGCCCGTGCGGACGCTTACCGCGGTGTATTCCTTTTCGCCGATATAAAAACGCTTTATTTTTTTCAGCACGTCGGGAGAATCGCACCAAGCTTCGACTTTCAGCTCTCCCGCCGTTCCGTGCGTGTTTATTATTTTTGCTATTTCAAGAAATTCCTTTTTCATTTTGCTTCCTTTGAAAAATGTATTGATGAAAAATTGCCTCGGTAAGCTTGGCGCTTTCCGGGGCAATCTGAATTTGCTTTTCAGCTCTTGAATTTGCGTTTTCTTGCAGCTTCCGATTTTTTCTTGCGCTTAACGCTCGGTTTTTCGTAGTGCTCTTTTTTCTTGACCTCTGCGATCTTACCGTCGCGTGCGACCTGTCTCTTGAATCTGCGAAGAGCGCTGTCAAGCGATTCATTTTCTTTTACTCTAACTTCTGCCATGATTTTTGTTTCCCTCCCCTCGCAGCATAAAAATTACATAGGCAATCAAAATACCTTATTTGGTATTATACACGCAGTTTTTCGCCGTGTCAAGATAAAATCGCAAAAAAATCAATGGCGGGATGAAAACCTTTGGCATAAAATAAACCGAAAACATAAAAACGGCGAAAAGGAGAAATCACAATGGCTGAAAACGAAAGATATTTTGCGGCGTCCAATTCGGGGGAGGGCTTTTTCAGCCTGTTTTCCGAGGTTTTTGACAGAAAAAAGCTGGATAAGATATATATTCTCCGCGGAGGTCCCGGGACGGGAAAATCCACGCTTATGAAAAAGGTTGGCAGGCGGGGAGAGGACGACGGCTTTGCCGTGCATTACATTCCTTGCTCGTCGGATGCAGGTTCGCTTGACGGAGTGATAATTCCCGAGAAAAAGACGGCGATATTCGACGGGACGGCACCTCATTCGGCAGAGCCGAAATATCCTTTGGCGGCGGAAGTTACGGCGGAGCTTTACGGCGGACTCGGAGAAGAAATTCTGCGCGGAAAAAGAGCCGAGATAATTGCGCTTACAGATCACGCGGAGCTCGAAAACGCGGCGGCGCGCGAATATCTTTTCGCGGCGGCGAAAATGAAGCTCGAAGCGCTCTCCTGCGCACGCAGATGCTTTGACGGCGCAAAAGCCGCCCGCGCGGCGAAAAGGGAAGTTTTTGCGCTTTCCGCCGGCGGAGAAGAAAAGCGCAGATTTATAAGCTCTGTCGATTGCGACGGACTCAAAACCCTCGATACATACAAAAAGCTTGCAAAAACGAAAACGGCGGTGACGGATAAGTTCGGACTCGGATATGAATTTATGCATCTTTTGCTTTTGTCAGCCCGCGAAAAAGGCGCGCTCTGCACAAGATTTTCAGATCCCATAGCTCCCGAGCTTACGGAGGCGCTGTGGTTTGAAAACGACAAAGCCTATTTCTTTATCGACCGCGCGGAAAGCGAAGAATTTGACAGAAAAATCAACATAATGCGCTTTGTTTCAAAAGAAAGGCTCAGAGAATCGCGGCAGAAGCTGCGCTTTGCCGCAAAGTGCGAGGAGGCGCTTGTCTGCGGCGCGGTGAAACGCTTCGGCATCGCAAGAAAGGATCACGACGCGCTTGAAAGCATATATTCGCGCGCCATGGATTTTCGCTTTGCGGATATCACCGCAAAAAGAATAATCGCGGAGATATTCGATTGAGCTTTTGCGAAAATGTAAATAATCTAAAATAACATTGAAATCCCGACAAAAGTGTGATATTATAAGATAAACTGAAAAGGAAAATGCGTTTTTCCGGATAAATAAAATATCGGAGTGTTTATTGCAATGAGAAAAATAACAAAACTCACCGCCGCCGTTATGGCGCTGACAATACTTTTGCTTTCGCTCGTATCGTGCACCAGAAAGCCCGGACTTTACACCTGGTACGGCAGAGTAAAGGTGGATTATATTCTTAAAATGACGGTTGACGCCGGCGACGGAGAAAAAACCTACGACGTTCCGTTTGACACATACAGAAATCTGTGGGTTTATTTTGCCACGCTCGTGTCGGACGTTATAAAGCAGTCGGAGGATTCGCAGCAGCTCACCACAAAGGAGCAGAAGACGGCTGTCCTTAAAGAATATACGGAGGATGAGCTTTGCGAATATTACGCTCTTGTTGCGATAGCCGAAAGATACGGCGTTCCGATAACGGACGCCGACAGGAAAAATTTCAAAAACGATTACTATTCGAGAATAGAAAAATATATCGACACTCTTGACGAAAAATACAAGGACGACTTCAAGGGAACAAAAGAGGAATACGCGAAATATCTTTACGAAAAAGCCGTAACCAACCTCGGAATGACGGAAGAATATATCGAATATCTTTACTACAAAAACCTTCTTACGAAGAGAGTAAAGAAGGCGCTCGTCCCGGGACTGCGCTCGTATGCGGAGCAGAGCTATTTCCACTTCAAGCAGGTGTATATAGAATACACAAAGGGTGACGACGCTCAGGAAAGCAAGGCAAACGAGGATATCCGCAAGGCGTATGCCGAGCTTAAAAGCGGCGTATCGATGGACGAGGTTATCGAAAAATACAGCAACAACAGCGTTTACAGCGGAGAATTCTATTTTGACGCTTACGGAAATATTCTCGCTTCGTCCACAAACGACACAATGGGCGATATCGCCGTGGAAGCCATAAAGGCGATTTCCGAGGGCGATTACGGCGAAATAATGACGGGCGACGCCGACGACGAAAAGGCATACGTTGCGATAATTCAGAGGCTCGGCTTCGATGACGAATTCCTTTACGGCTCGTCGGACGAGGCTGAAACGATATTCAGCTATCCGTACAGCGGAGCGTCAAGCTATTCGGCAAATTATATGGTTTACAACGATATGCTCGAAGCATACAAGCAGAATATGAGAATAGAGCCTTACGACGCAAAAGTCTATAAGCTTGTAAAATACAGCAGTATGTATTGATGCGAAAAGGGAAGTTGAAAAAATGAAAGTATCTCTTGTAATTCCGATGTATAACGAAAGCTCCATAATCGACGGAGCGATAAAAACGTTTTCGGAGTATCTTAAATCAAAATACGAGGATTGGGAGCTTATCTTTGTCGATGATGGATCAAAGGACGGCTGCGGAAAATCGGTTGCGGCGGCGTCCGAAAAAGAGCCGAGAATACGTCTTGAAGGCTATCCCGACAACAGAGGCAAGGGCTGTGCCGTAAGAACGGGTATGCTTGCCGCCAGCGGCGATATAGTTGTTTTCACGGATTGCGACAACGCCTACGGCGAGGACGCCGTCGGACGTATGATAGATATGTTTTCCGAAAGCAAGGCGGATATAATCATCGGCTCGCGCAATCTTTCAAAGGACGGCTACGAGGATTACACCTTTATCCGCAGGATAGCTTCAAAAACATATATAAAAATAATCGCTCTTGCGGCGGGCTTCAAGCTTTCCGATTCTCAGAGCGGAATAAAGGGCTTCCGCAGAGAAGCGGCGCAGAAGGTTTTCCGCAACTGCGAGGTCGATCGCTTCGCATTCGATCTCGAAGCAATTATGATAGCTCAGAAGGCGGGCTTTGTTATAGAAGAAATGCCCGTGAAGATAATCAATCACAGAGAATCGAAGGTAAGAGTTCTGCGGGACGCCGTGAAGATGC
>CAVEFC010000021.1:0-27097 GCA_963614875.1 uncultured Eubacteriales bacterium
ATTCTTCTGCATTTTTTGCCTGTCTGACTTTTTCAATAAATTCGTGTGTAATTTTGTTTTCCATGATATTTTCTCCTTTGTTTATTTGATTATTTCTTTCTTATTTTTTTCTGAGCAATCGAGCCACACGCGGCCGCTGTTGATGGTCACGTTGTGGGTGGGCGTGATGTTTGCTTTTATAGCTGCCCTAACAGCCTCAAAATCAAAATCAAGATCAAGATCATCACCAATAATGTCAGCACAAATATCAGATGGAACGCCGCCGGAAACTCCTCCGAGTTCTTCATCGGAAAGCACGCTTTTGAGCTTTTCAAAAAGCGCTTTTACCTTGTCTTCGGGAATTTCAATTCCGTTTTCTTTTACAATTGCAATAAATTCTTCTGCATTTTTTGCCTGTCTGACTTTTTCAATAAATTCGTGTGTAATTTTATTTTCCATAGTAATTTCTCCTTTGTTTATTTAATTTGTTTTCGTGTTGATTGCCATGCTTTCAGCTTTGGCAACGGTTAAAAATTTCCGTGCGTTTCCGGCGGCTTGGGCTTTTCGTCCGATTTTGCCTGACGTTTTATCGCTTTTTCTCAGTTACAGCCGCCCGATTTCACAATTCCGGACGAAGTAAACGCCGTTTTGCAATCATTACATTCATACCGCTCTTTGCCGTCGTTGTACCGGAGATTTACGGAATTGCATTTGGGGCAATGAACATAGCTGTCAAGGTTCAGCGCATAATCAAAGGGCAATGCGCCGCCCGTCGCCGTATTCATCTGCTCATCGGTCAGTTCGACGCCGCCCGCATTTGCAAGCTCCTCCGATTGTTTTTTCTCGCGTTTACCCATATCGCTGTCCGACAGAGCCGTTCTTTCCTCTGCCTTTTTTGTTTTTTCTGTCTTTTGGATTGTTTCATCTTTTGAATTTTTCATTGGTCTTTCTCCTTGAATAATTTGTTTTGTTTATTTTTTCGGATATAAAATCAAAGCTCTATTGTGACAGACGACGGAGGAAAAGAAGAATACTGTCCCGGCTGGCTGACATACGGAACATCCGAAGGATTCTTTTTCTCGCAGACACGACAGTACCACCATTTCTGATTTGCTGTCGTTCTGTACGATTCTTCCCAGCAATCGTTGTGGCAGACGGGACAATTCCAGCCGAGCCGACGTCCCGATACGGTAACGGTTTTCGATGTGGAAAGCGTTCCCTCGGAGCCGCAGCCTCCGGAAACGCTGTCAAGCTCGTCGTCTTCAAGCTCGCCTGCTTTGTGAAGCTGCGCAAAATAAGCGTGCGCTTCTTCTGCGGAAAGCTCCGTGCCGTTTTCTTTTGCTATGGCAATAAGTTCTTCTGCTGATTTTGCCTGCTTTGCTTTTTCGATAAGTTCGGTGGAAAAATTATTCATAACGGTTCCTTTCTTTATTTCTTTACCAGAGAGCTTTCAAAGGGTTGAACGCTTGCGTTGCAGATCGGGCAATGCACCGTGTACTGATAGCCGTGCGCCTCCGAATAACGCACACTGTCGACTATCCAATGGTCTGATCTGCAACAAAACGGGTGATTTAAGTTGCAGACGTGCAGACCTTCCTTAAGCACGTGATCGCCCGCCTGAAATTTCGGCGGCTCGGACGAACCTCCGCAGCCTCCGGAAACACTGTCAAGCTCGTCGTCTTCAAGCTCGCCCGCTTTGTGAAGTCGGGAAAAATAAGCGTGCGCTTCTTCCACGGAAAGTTCCGTGCCGTTTTCCTTTGCAAGAGCGATAAGTTCTTCGGGACTTTTTGCCTGCTTTGCTTTTATTATAAATTCTTTATCCACAACGTTTTCCCTCCTGTTATTTATACTGCAGCTTGCAATAGTCTCCTATAAGCTGATGTCCGGCATTATGAACGCAGCACATACAAACATCTGCGAGTCCTCTATCGGAAAAGTCACACCCTGCCGCATGATTTCCGAGTCCGCCGCCGCAAGCACGACAGGTAAACCTGCCGCAGCTGTCCGTGCGGTCATTTATAAGCTTGTAATAGTGACCGTCGATAGAAACGCTTGCGTAGCCGCCGCAGCCGCCGCCGGAAACACTGTCAAGCTCGTCGTCTTCAAGCTCGCCGGTTTTGTGAAGCTGAGCAAAATAAACGTCAGCTTCTTCTGCGGAAAGCTCCGTGCCGTTTTCCTTTGCAAGAGCGATAAGCTCCTGCGCCGATTTTGCTTCTTTTGCTTTTTCGATCATTGTTTCGGGAATTTTCATCTGAAACCTCCTGTTATGTTTTTATAGGTATATACGGCTGTCCGTGCGTTTTGTTAGGAATCCGTGCGGGAAAATTTCAATTGTCAAGGCGCTGTCTTTCCACAAGCTCCGCAAAAAATCCGTTGCCGGCGATAAGCTCATCATATGTTCCGTCCTCAATGATTTTGCCCTTGTCGAGAACGATTATCCTGTCGCAATGACGTATGGTGGAAAGACGATGCGCAATGACTATACGGGTACATTTCAGCGAATCGAGCGATTCGGAAACGATTTTCTGCGTGATGTTGTCAAGAGCTGAGGTCGCCTCGTCAAACATAAGAATTCTGGGCTTTGGCGCAATGGCGCGCGCGATCATAAGCCGCTGACGCTGACCGCCGGAAATACCGCCCGAGCCCTCGGAAATAATCGTGTGCATTCCCATGGGCATTGCGCGGATATCGTCGGCTATGCCGGCAAGACGCGCCGCCTCCCACGCTTCGTCCATCGTAAGCTGAGGCGCCGAAATGACAATGTTTGAAAAAACATCGCCCTGAAACAGCTTGCCGTTCTGCATAACCGTTCCGATTTTTCTTCTCAGCGATTTGAGATCAAGGGAGGAAATGTCCATACCGTCGTAATATACGGCGCCCTTCTGTGGCGTTTCGAAGCCGAGCATCAGTCGCATCAGCGTGGATTTTCCGCACCCCGTCGAGCCGACGATCGCAACATACTGTCCCGGGCGGATTTTCAGGCTCAGCCCGTCTATGATAAGCGGTTCGTTTTCGTCGTAACGGAAGGATACGTTGCTGAGCTCTATTCCGCCGGAAAGTCTTGTAACGACCTTTTTGTTTTCGGATATTTCGGGCACGGTTTCAAGAACGGGACGCACCATATCGAGCATCGGTTTTATTCTTGCAAAGGTGCTTGCCATTCCGACAAGCGACGTAAACGCGCCCATAACCATACCGTAAGCACTGCTGAAAGCGTAATAATCGGCGAGGGCAACGCCCGTTTTTATCGTGAAAAAGTAGATAACGATGGTTCCCGCAAGCGAAACACCGGTTGAAAATACGTCCGAAAGCTTGAGGAACGTCGGCGGATCGTACTGAAGCTTTGCCTGCTTTGCGTAAGCGTCCGCCCATTTGGAGAACGCGCGCTTTTCCGCACCGGCAAGTCTGATTTTCTGTACGCCGGTAATAAGAGAATATTCAAGTCCCGATTCCTTTGCCGACAGCTCCATCTGTCTTTTTGAAATTTTCAGCTGAGCAAAGGTCGTGATAAGCGAAAGCACCACCGTGCAGAGAATAACGAGCAGTCCCGGAACGACAAGTCCCGGACCGTAGACCGTCATCTGCGTGATGTATATCAGTGAAAACAGACTCGTAAGTCCCGTTGTAAGAATTGCGTTTGCAAGCATCGAGCAAAGAGCGCCGATATAGCTCATACGGCTGGCAAGCTCGCCCGACGAATATTCCTTGAAGAAATTTGCCGGAAGAGAAAGCACGCGCATCATTCCCGCCGCCTGCACCTGAACGTTCATCTTGCTTTCGAGCCTGCTCATAATCAGCTGCTTTGTCACGCCGATAAATAGCTGCGACAAACCGAGACTGATTACAAATCCGAACACGGCAAACAGCAGCTGAAGGCTTGTGCCTTCGATTACCGGACCGTAAATAAGCTGTTGCAGCTTCGGGCTCAGAAGTCCCAGAAGCGAGGTCGCCAGCGTTGCGATTCCCACCGCGACAAAGTCCGAAACGGACATACACTGAACGATATATATAAGCAGCTCTCGTATGCCGATCTTTTTCAGCGGCAAAGGCTTGTAGAAGCAAATCGCTTCCTCGTCTATCAGGGCGGCGGTTTTCTTGTTTATACGCACCCACTTCCCCGTTCTGACGTCAAGAAAACGATATCCCGAAAAGCCGTGAGGTATCAGCGCGACGGGCGCGCCGTCGTCCTTTCTGCTTCCGAGCATCGCGCCCATAGCGTCCTTATACCATTCGCCTTCAAGGCTGACCGTTCTGCGCATAACGCCCGACGGACGCATAAGATATTCGAGCTGATCGTTTATATCCTTTATGCCGTCGGGTATTTTGGTCGGCTTTATGTGATAATAACCCAAAATCTGTTCAATGGCGTTTCTCGCCTGAATGCGATCGTCGTTCAGGGCGCGCGAAATGCGCTCTCCCATAACGACTTCCGCCATTGCGGCAAAGGCGTCGGAAAAGCTGTCGTCGTCGTGCTGAATCCGTTCCCTTATCTGTTCGTCAAACCATCCCATATCCGATACCCTCCTTTACTCGTTCGATACAAGCTGCGTGTAGACTCCGCCCTTTGCGTAAAGCTCGGCGTGAGTTCCTCTTTCGACAACCTGTCCTCTGTCAAGAACTATTATTTCGTCGCAGTCGCGTATGGTGCTGAGCCTGTGCGCCACGACAATGCATGTAATTCCTCTGTCGTGAATTGAATTCACAACGTTATATTCCGTCTTTGCGTCAAGCGCGGAGGTCGCCTCGTCCATAATTATAATCGTCGGATCCTCGGCAAGCACGCGGGCGATTTCAAGGCGCTGTCTTTGTCCGCCGGACAGATCCTTTCCGCCTTCGGTCAGTTTGTGCTGATAGCCGCCGTCGCGCTGCATTATGTCGTCGTGAATCTGTGCGTCGCGCGCGGCGAGAATCATCTCGAAATCCTCTATCGAGCTGTCCCACATTTTTATATTGTTTGCTATCGTGTCCTCAAAAAGTATTATGTCCTGATCGACAACCGAAAGCGATCCCGTAAAGACGCTGCGGTTGATTTCGCTTATGGGCTTGCCGTCGAAAAGAATTTCTCCCGACCACGGCTTATACAGTCCCGAAATAAGCTTTGACAGCGTGGATTTTCCGCAGCCCGACGGCCCGACGAACGCCACGCGCTGTCCGGGCATAAGCGTCATCGAAAAATCTTTTATCAGCGGCTCCGCCAGAGGCGAATAGCCGAAGGTTACGTTTTTCAGCTCTATTTTCCCGCTCAGCTTGTCGTATTCCTCGCCCTCGGAAACGGGTTCAGAGCAAGACGGCACGTCTGCCGGATATTCCATAACGTCCTCGATACGCTCCATGCTTGTCCGCATTTCCTGAAACGTCTGCGAAGCGGACACAAACTGCATTGCGGGAGAAAGGAACGAACCCAAAAATCCGGAAAAGGCGGTGATCATACCGACTGTCCATTTTCCCTGCTGACACAGATAAACGCTGCCCATAAGCACGGCTGTATTCGTGAACAGCGATATAACCGACGGAATGATTCCCATATATTCGTTGAGCTTTGTGAATTTTACGCTTCCGGAATTCACGCTTGCCTGATAGCCCGACCACTTTTCAAAAAATCCGTTTTCCGCGCCGGACGATTTGATTGATTCTATCATTTCTATGCCGGCGACGGTCGCGCCCGCCAGCTTTCCGCTGTCGCGGCTCGTCACGCGAGTAAGATTTATTCTCTTTTTCGATATATAATTGCTTACAAGCATATTGAGAAAAACCGACACAATGCCTATAAGCGACAGAACGGCGCTGTACCTGAGCATTACGAAAAGATAGAACAGCATCATTCCCGCCTGTATGGTAAGGGGCGCAAAGGTTGAAATGATATTGCCCGCAATGGACTCATTCTGACCGCGCCTTCCGGCTATATCGCCCGCCATCCGCTGAGAGAAAAAGACCATCGGCAGTCGCAGAACGTGCCACATATATTCGCTGTTTGCAACGATTGCAATCTTTCCGTTTACCTTGAGCGAATATACAGCCTGAATCCACGCTACAAGTATCTGCACGGCGGCAAGTCCGGAAATTCCGTAAATAAACGACATAAACCATTCGGGATTTTCCCCCGAAAGCAGTCTGTCGGCAAACACGTTTGAAAACGCTGGAGTAATAATGCCTATAAGCGATGTGATTATCGTCGTTATAACGACAAGAGCGAAAGCGCCGCCCGTTCCGGAAAGTTTTTTTCTGACAAATGAGAAAATACTTTTCGGTTTGCCGGACGGCTGAAAGTTCTCGCCGGGCGCAAACATAAGACAAATCCCCGTGAAAGATTTGTCAAACGTTTCCATAGAAACACTGTATGTGCCCTTTGCGGGATCGTTTATGACAGCTTTGTTGCCGCGGAAGCCGCACAAAACAACAAAGTGATTGAAATTCCAGTGAATGATGCACGGAAAGGTGCCGTTTTGCCTGAGATCATCAGGCTCGTAACGGTAGCCCTTTGCCGTAAGCCCGTAGTTGCGGGCTGCTTTTAGAATGTTTTTCGCATTTGAACCGTCGCGCGACACACCGCAGTCGGCGCGGACCTGTTCAAGCGGTATCCATTTTCCGTAATACGCCAGAATCATGGTAAGACTTGCGGCGCCGCATTCGAGCGCCTCCATCTGTATCACGGTCGGGACTTTTGCCGCCTTGTTTTTCAGCGGCTCGTTAGGTATTTTTCTGCTGTCAGCCATTTTTTGCCTCCGGACTCAATGAATTATAAAGCTTATTGGTTTGATGCTGTCCACCGTAATTTCGGCGCGATAAACGCCGTCGGTCGCGCCTGTCAGTTCAAGTTCCACCGCGTAGCAGAAATCTCCCCTCGAAAAACCCGTAAGATAAAGAACATAATCGCTTATGTCGCTCCCCAATTGTACGGGCGCGCTCGGAACGCTTTTCACCGTTCCCGTAAAATCTCCGACCGTGACGGCCATTCCCTCTTTAAGACGCGCCGCGTCGTCCGCCGAAACATAGCACACGGCGGTATCTCCGCTGACGGAAACGCAGGTTTCCACCTTTGTTTCTATCGTTCCGAAAATGCCCCACACGACAACTCCCACAAGCAGCGCGGCGACCGCCGCAAGAATAAGCCACACACCCGGGTTTGTCACCCTGATGTACTCGTTGAGCTGTTCCGGAGAATTTACCCTGTCAATACTTGATTTTCTGAAAAGATTGTTGTTCATACTTCACCTCACAGATTTTTTATCACGGTCAGAATATTGAAACCGTTTTTGTTTTCGTAAGAAACTTTATCCATCATTTTCTTTACCATAAAT
The DNA here is from genome assembly GCA_963614875.1 of uncultured Eubacteriales bacterium. GTDB lineage: Bacteria > Bacillota > Clostridia > Oscillospirales > CAG-272 > CAG-841. The sequence goes on from CAVEFC010000021.1 coordinate 7,278, forward strand.
ATTCCGAGCCCGCCGATTTTCCGCTCGTCCGCGGAAAGCGTCGTGTCGGGATCGGGATTTTTTGTGGGATCGTACGGAGTTCCGTTGTCGGAAAAACGCAGCGTAAGACAGCTTTCCGAAACCGAGCATCCGATTTTTGCTTCGGTCGCGCCGCTGTACAGCGCGATATTCGAAAATATCTCGTCCGTAACGACGGCAACCTGCGATATCAGCTTTTGCGAAGCGTTTGCCTCCGTCAGAATATTTTCAAGAAATTCCGTTATTTCCGTCACCTTGTCGGCTTGCGGCACGACGGTAAGCTCGTGCATTTCCGGCGCAACGGATTTTATTTCAAGACAAAGCATCGTGATATCGTCGAACTGATCCGCCTCTCCGACAAACGCGTTCACGTCGGCGTGAAGCGATTCGAGAAGCTGACGGCACGAGCCGCCTTTTGCGCGGTTCAGCGCGGCAAGCATTCTGTCAACGCCGTAAAGCGTATTGAAGGCGTCGGTGGCTTCGGGAACGCCGTCGGTATAAACGAACAGACGGTCTCCCGCTTTCAGTTCAAGCTCGTATTCGCGGTAACGCGCGCCCTGCATTCCGGCAAGCACAAAGCCGTGCTTGTCCCTGAACAGCTCGAAATCGCCGCCCTTGTGCATAATCGCCGGATATTCGTGACCGGCGTTCGCGCACTTCATTTTTCCCGTGGATATCTGAAGAATACCGAGCCACACGGTGACGAACATTTCAGCCTCGTTGTTTTCGCAAAGCTGATCGTTGACCTTTTCCAGCACCGCCTTCGGCGAAAGTCCGCTTTGAGCCGCGGATTTTATAAGCGTTTTCGATATCATCATAAACAGCGCGGCGGGAACGCCCTTTCCGGAAACGTCCGCCATAACAATCGCAAGATGATCGTCGTCCACAAGGAAGAAATCGTAGAAGTCGCCGCCCACCTCCTTTGCGGGAGTCATCGACGCGTAAACGTCGAATTCGTGGCGTTCGGGGAATGCGGGGAAAATACACGGCAGCATCGAAGCCTGAATATGTCTTGCGACGTCAAGCTCCGCGCCGATACGTTCTTTTTCCGCCGTGATTGCGGTAACTTCTTTTATATAGGTGTGGATATCGCTCTCCATCTGTCGCAGAGAATCGTAAAGATCCTCAATTTCGTCGCCAGTTTTTATGTTCAGCGGTTCAAAAACCGTCTTTTCGGTTTTTTCATCGCCGATATAATTCTTTGCGGCTGTGCCAAGCTTTCCTATCGGTTTGAGTATGGTTTTGTCCGTAACAAGCAGAATAATTAACAGCATCACAACCGCGACAGCCGCGATAATGGCTGCTATCTGTATGAGATAGCTCTCCCTGTCGCTCATTATTTTTTCCATTGAAATATCGACGAGAGCCATACAGATAACATTGCCGTTCCCGTCGAAAACGGGTGCGGACGCCGAGCACAGCCAGCCGTATTCTTCGTAATTTGTAACGTAGGCAGGGAAAGTATAATCGCCGCTCTGCACCTTTGCGATATGCTCCTCCTCAACGGGATCGATATCGCCGGGCTGACACGCCTGCCCTTCCTCGCTCGCATCGACAATGTAAAGATCGCGCATTGTTTCAACGTCCGTATAGCCAAGATAAAGCGACACAACGTGATTGTCCTCGCGGATTTTTTCCAGAACTGTCTGAAGGCTTTTGTATTCGGGCATTTCCTGTATATACGCATATTCGGAATAATACTTTTCCGCTTCGGCTTCGGTAAAATTGTAAATGTCGGGAACTCCGCCGTTTTCCGCGCATATTCTGTGATATACCTTTTTCACCTCGTCCACAACCTTTGCGGCGTCATCGGCATTGATAACCGACGCCGAGGTCTTTGTTATGGACGTCGCCAGATCTTCATAGTGTCTGTTGAACGACGAGGTATAGGAAAGATAACTGCTGATTATGGTTCCGACGGATAGGAAAATCGTAAAGATCAGCATAATGATTGCCACCTTTACCTTCAACGATACCCTGCGTTTTTTTGTACGTTCCTGCATAAAGTCCTCCGATTTATATCTGGACAGTCAGAGAGTTGAACCCGATGCACTGCCTGTATAAATATTTTTTTGTTTTCTTCTTTATCAAAAGCACGCTGACCTCGTCTATATCGAAATCGGTGCGGCTTGCTTTGCCTCTGACGCGCCACGCCAGCGGATCGTATGCCGTGGCGTTGTCAAGAACGTGAAGCGTAAAGTCACCGTCCGGCTCGGCGATCAGCGTAACGCGTATTTTGCCGTCGGGCGAACGTCCGAGCGCGTTGCGGACGATAGACGCAACTATCTCCTCAATCACAAGCGTAACGTAATATTTCTGATTCGGCTGAGCCTGCCACCTGTCGCAGAATTCCTCGCAGCCGTCAAGCAGCGCCGAAATTTCCGCGTCGTTTCCCGAAAGCGTTACGCGATAAATACGGTTTTCGTCAAAGCGTACCTTCTTCTTTTCAACGACGGCGCAATAAAGCCCGAACAGCGCAAACGATACCGCCTCGGATACCGGAAACGCGAGCCATATCCACTTTTTGCCGAGCATCGAGAAAAGCATAACGCTCGGAACAGCCGTAAGAAATTTGTTGAGAAGAACGCCTATGAAAGCGCTTCTGCCGTCCTCTCTCGACTGACAGTATTTGCTGAGAACGATATTCAGCGCAATGAATACCGTGCCGGCGCAGTAAAGTCTTATCGCGTAAGCGGTGGTTGCGAGCATTTCGTCGGATATTCCGAAAATGCGCGCGATATTTTCAGCAAATATGCTTATCAGAACGGCGGCGACTCCGCTGAGCGCAACCGAGCAGACAACCGACAGTCTTCTTACCTGACGGCAGTCATTTTCGCTCTGCTCTCCGGCAAAGGTGCTGATAAGCGGCTGAGCCGCCTCGGACGTTCCGTCGCAGAGGTAAACGAGCAGGAATGTGATATTGTAAACGACATCGAAAACGGCGACGTAGGCTTCTCCTCCCAGCGACAGCATAACCCTGTTCACGACAAGCAGAAAGACAAACTGAAACAGATTCTGCACCGAGGTCGAAAAGCCGACTCCGAAGCACGAGAAAATCTGTGCAAAATCCGGCTTTGTGCCGGATATTCTGATAACGTTGCGCTTCTTTCCGACAAGCGCGGGCAGATAGCATACAATGGCAACCACCGAACCCGTCACGGTCGAAAGCGCCGCTCCCGCCGTTCCGAGATCGAAAAACAGAACGAGAATGATGTTCAGCGAAAGATCGGTTATGTTGCCGATAATAAATCCGCGCGCGGCAATGATTTCATTGTTGTCGTTGCGGAGAAAGAACGAAAAAACTATGTTCAGAATCATAAACGGCGCACCGAGAGAAACAATTCTCATATATGTTTCGGCTGCCCTGTAAACTTCGTCTCCCACGCTTCCGGCTCCGATAACGACAAGTATCTGCGGCGCGAAAACATTCGCAAGCAGAGCGAATATCACGCCCGAAAAAAGAGCAGCCCCGAGGATATTGTTAAAGCATCTTCGGGCGTCCTTTTCGTTTCCTTCTCCGAGCAGTGCGGAAAATCTGACTCCACCGCCCATACCGAAGGCATACATAATTATATTCATCAACATATATACGGGCATACAAAGACTGATTGCCGCAAGTCCCGTTTCGCCCATACGCTGACCGACAACAAGTGCGTCCGCCATATCGGAAAGCGCATATCCGATAGACGAAAACACCGACGGAATCAGCATTTTATAAAACATTTTAGATACGAAATAATCCTTTTTCATATAAGCGTCCCCGTCCATATAAGATTTTTTCTTTCGGGGCGAAGTTCTTCCTTTATCATTCTGATCCCGGGAATTCCGAGATCCTCCTCCAGATTGCAATAGGTATATTTATCCGCAAGCTGCTTTACATATTCGCGGATAGCGTAATATACAAATCCCCGCGGCGCGTCGTGACGGGATTTCCCCACCAGAGCGTCAACGGTATTTTCATCAATCGGAAATCCCGCAAACACCGACACCGGCTTGTCGTCGATATATACGACAGTGCCCTCGATGCCGAGCTGCTTTCTTTCGTACAGCGCGGTATCCGACACGCCAGCGTCAACTATCTGATTGTTGCCCACATTATGCGGCAGCTTTTCCCATTCGGACACCACTTCAAGCGCGTCGTCTATCGTTTCGTCCGAAACGGGCAGAGCCTTTATCGTGTTTTCGCGTTCGATACGGCTGATTTTGTGGCGGACGCCTTTGTATTTTCCGCCGCTCAGACCGATAAGCTCGGCAATGTTGCAGATATATTCGTCGGATTCCTCCTCGCGACACAGCTTCCACTTCAACGGGAATTTTTCGCTCAGCCATTCTGCGTCCTTTTCGCTTATGTAGCAGAGAGAAAAATTCTTTTCTTTCATTCCTTCGGCGATGAAGCTTTCGGTTTTTTCCTCGCTTCCGCACGGAAAAAACCACGCGTTATCGCCGCGTTCGCCGCATTTCACGGCAAAAAAGTCCTCTTCCGTATATACGGAAAGCCGCATCTGATCCTGCCACAGATATAAAGAATTGAAGGTGTTTGCGGAAAGCTTATTTCCGCAGGATGCTCTGATTTTTTCGATAAGCGCCTTTTGCGGAAGCTCTATCGGGTGCGTCTGAATGTCCATGCAGATCTCCTTGTTTATTCAATCGTCAGAATGTCCGCAAATCCCGTAACCTCAAAGATTTCCGCGATCGTATCGTTTACGTTTCTTACGACCATTTCTCCCTGTCTGTTCATTACCTTCTGCGCCGAAAGAATTACGCGCAGTCCGGCGGAAGAAAGATATTCCAGCGCGCCGAAATCGAATATGAGCTTTTCAACTCCGCTTATGCTCTGCTTGAGCTCCGCTTCGAGCATGGGCGCAGTGGTCGTATCGAGTCGTCCTTCAATCGCTATTGTGAGTTCGTTTCCGTTTTTCGTTTTTTTGATTTCCATAAAACAACTTCCTAACAGTAATTTTTTGATTGTCTGCGCTTGGGATCGGTGATCGGCTTATCCGCACCGTTCCTTCATAATTTTCCGCAGCTTTTTGATCGAAATATGGCACAGCTGCCGCACATTTGTATATGACAGGTGCATTTTTTCGGAAATTTCCTTGTGACTTAAACCGTAATAATAATACAGAATCACAATTTCGCGCTCGCGCTCCGTAAGAGTATCGAGCGCGCCGTCAAGCTTTGCAAGCGTGTCGTCAAGATCCTCGTCGTCGGGTATATCGGCAAGCTCCTCGGGCGCAACGCACAAAGCTTCTCTCTTGCGGTAAAAATCGGCAAGCGTCGTCTGCATTACCCGAAATATGTAAGATGCCGCGCCTTTTCTGTGCGGATCAAACCCGCTTTCCATCGAATATATCTTCAGAAAAATTTCCGAAGTTATATCCTCTGCGTCGTGCTTGCTGCAAACCCTGTTCAGAACATAGCCGAAAACCTTGTCGTGATACAGAGTATAGGCATCTGCCGATAGATTATTTTTTGTCTGCATCTCGGTTCTCCTGAAAAGGTCTGACAGGCTGAAACTCTCCCGCCGCCGACAGATTCAGCTCTTCGTCCGCAAGCTCCGTACCGCCCGACAGATATTTTGCCGCCACCGCGTCCGTCTTTTTGCGAAGTCCGGCATTGGGCTGGAATTTCTGATATTCAAATAATGTTTTCAGATTTTTCATAATACCTCCTTTGTCGGTATATACGGGCAAAACGCGTTTTTGTTATACCGATCTGCCGATTTTTTTGCGACTGCGGTACAGACGCACGCACGGTTCGAAAAAAGCACTTCCATTCCGACCATATCGTGTGTTTATTATAACAGAAATAAAAATAGATGTCAACATAAAAACATTGCCCCGTGCGAAAAATATCCGCCTGCCGCCTGATGTAAAGCGTCGCCCGCTCCTCCCCTCCCGACAAAGCATACGAAATTTATTGTTTTTATTCCGGTTTTCGTTTATAATATGATTGAAAGCAAAAAATTTTTACCGCAAACCCAACCTTTCCCCGCCTTTTATGCACTTATAGGCGAACCCCAAAAAACGAAAGGAAGCTTTATGAACGAACATTTTAACAGAAATGACGAAACTCTTGTCGAGCTGACGCTGCTCGGAGACGAAACCGCATACGAGGAGCTTGTCACCCGTCATCAGCGCGCGGTGATGGGGACGGCTTATAAGGTGACAAAAAACAAATTTTCCGCAGAGGACGCATCTCAGGACGCGTTTGTTTCCGCATGGATGAATCTCTGTGAGCTTCGCGACGGTTCAAAATTCGGCTCTTGGGTCTGTTCGTTTGCGAAAAACTGCGCAAGAACGCTTGAAAGGCATTATCGCGCGGCAATTCCTGACATCAGTCTTGACACGCTTGACGGCTTTGAGCCTGCGGAAGAGGATGAGCTTTTTGCCGAAGACGAGCTTAAAGATGTCCGCCAAGCGGTAAGCCTGCTCAGCGAAAAAATAAGGGAAACCGTCAGCCTGCACTATTTCGAGGGAAAGTCCGTTGCGGAAATAGCGGAGATACTGTCCGTTCCCGTCGGGACTGTCAAATGGCGCCTTTCGGAGGGGAGAAAACAACTGAGAAAGGGTTACGGAATTATGGAGAAAACATACGACGAAAACGAAAGCCTCGTTTCCCGCGTCATGCGTCAGGTCGAGGCGCTCAAGCTGTGGCAACTCAAAAACGACAAGACCGGTTTTGAAGAAGAATATCGCGCCGTTCTTGCAAATGTCGAGGCGCTTGAAGATTCAAAAGAAAAAAGTTCTATGCTCGCCGATACTCTTCTGCGCGGCTATTGGGAGGTTTCCAGCGAAAAGAATAAAGAGGTTTTTGAGAGAATCAAAAAATCCGCAGAGGACAGTCACAACGAGGACGTTATGATGTCGGTCGCATGCGAGGAATATAACAAATATTCCGGCGAGGAAAGAATCAGATTCATGCGTGAAACGCAGATACCTTATTACCGCGAGGGCGGCTATCCGAAAACGCTGGCTTACGTCTGGTTCTGGCTCGGATATGAATACCGCAAAAAGGGAGAATACGAGGAAGCTATCCGCTGCTATGAGCAGGTGATGGATATCCTCACGCCGTCGGACGTATATTATGCAAATGCAAAATCTGCCATCGATGGAGAAAAGCGCTCTATCGCAGCCGAAAAAAATCCTGATGTCATCCGTTACAGTTCCAATGTCACCGGCGAGGTTTGCAGAAAGATTAACGGCAAATTATATTTCTGGGAGCAGCCCGGATACGACACTTCCGCAGACACCGCAGACGGCAGCCTTTTCTGGAATATGTCCCGCTGCGACGGTTTGATACTTGACGAGAGCATGAAGACGGGAGATACTGTTACGTCGTCGGACGGAATTACGCTAACATATCTGAAAAATGACGGCGCGTGCGATACGCCCGCAGGTCATTTTGAAAACTGCTCCGTATATATTATCGACGGCGTGTTCTATGGGCGTTTTCATTGCGAAACGTGGCTTTGCGACGGCGTCGGCATCGTCCGTCAGATCGTAACATGGCTAGGTTATACGCACGAATGGGTGCTTTCGGCATATAAAACAAGCGGCAAAGGCGGGCTTCTCCCCTTTGAAGCGGGCGATCGCTGGGAATATGCGCTTGCTGCCGAGCGCGAAGCTGCAGAAATAGCGGAAAGAGAAAACATTTTTGAAGTTACCGCCTGCGATGCCGGCTCGGCGACGCTTTCATGTATTAACTTTATGGCTGTGACAGGCTATTACGACACATGGGAAGGCAAAACGGCAGAGGCGAGGTACTGTTACTGCAAGGATATAACCCCAGACGACGAAATTCTTTGCGATGTAAGCGGCGCGATGAAGCGTGCCGAAGAGCTTGCCGTAACAAAGCGTCAAAAGCTGCACACTGCCATAGCAAACAAGGTAATGCGCCGCATTTTTGAAACCGATCCCACCGTAAATCCGGATTATACGGAAAAAGGCAGATGGAATTTCTTTGAATACGATGCGATTGAAAAATCCGACGGCAAAATCAGCTGTGACGACCGCCGCAAATACAGCTTTGAATGGAAGGATATGTCGGATTGCGGCAGAAGCTGCGTCGGCTACAAGGTGCTTTACAGCTTCTTCTTTTGGATTTTGCAGGATGCGGCAGGCTGTCTGTGGTCGGATGAATGGAAAGACGGCTATCATTTCAACGAGAGAAAATCGGGCGATAATGTCACAAAGAATTTCAATGTCAAAGGCGGCGAAACGGTCGTTACGCCTGCGGGCACATTTGAAAACTGCCTGCGGATCAGCTTCGATTATCAATCGCAGGGATATTTCTCCGGCAGAAGCGAATATCTCTTTGCTGACGGCGTCGGCATTGTGCGATTTGAACATCCTTACGGTAATGAAGGCAAATGCGCCGTATGGCAACTGACGGAATACAAAGGCACAGGCAAGGGGTTCTTCCCTGTCGATGACGGACTTTTCCGCAGATATGAAGCCGACGCCCTTTCCGACGGCTGGCACGGCTCTGTCGAATACACATTCGATGAAGACGAAACCGGCACGGTTATGTTCAAAAACGCTCTCGGCAATCAGGACAGAGCGGACTATGAGAAAATGAAGAAAAAATAAAAAGGCGGAATTAAACAGAACATTGAGGTAAAGCAAAACGGCTGACCTCGGTCAGCTGTTTTTGTTTTCTCTCGGCGAATGCTTTGCATACCGCAAAGAAAGCCCTGCCCGCCCGGAGCTTTTTTATGCATAAACCGGCGACCGTAAGTATAGATTTATACTAAAAACGGAAAGGACTGTCCTGCAAAATGGAGAAAACGCCCGTAATTGCGCTTGCCGGCAATCCCAACAGCGGAAAAACAACGCTGTTCAATCTTCTTACAAAAAGCGGAGAAGCCACAGGCAATCGAGCCGGAGTTACTTTTGCCGTAAAAAGCGCGGCGCTCCGATACGGCAAATATAAAGCAAAAATAACCGATCTTCCCGGGACATATTCGCTTATGCCTTACGGCGAGGAGGAGCAGACCGCCGAAAAATATATAAAAAGCGGAAGCGCGGATATCGTCATAGACGTGGCGGACGCAACAAATCTTGCGCGGAGTCTTTTTCTTGCAACCGAGCTTGCCGAGCTGCAACCGAAAACAGTGCTTGCGCTGAATATGGCAGACGAAGCCGCCCGCGACGGAATAACAATAGATATTCAGGATCTGTCAAAAGCTCTCGGAATACCGGTAATTACAATATCGGCTGCGAAAAACGACGGGATAGATAAGCTGCTTTCGGCGGCAATGAATATAAAATCCGCAAATATAAGCTACGGTTTTCAAAACGGTCGCGAGCGCAGTGCGTTCTGCGAAGCGCTTGCAAAAAAAGTAACGCGCGGAGAAACGCTAAAAGAAAGCTTTTCCGACCGTGTTGACGGGATAATCTGCAAAAAATACATAGGAATTCCGCTGTTTTTTATTATGATTTTTCTTATGTTTACCGTGACGTTTTCAGGCCCCGTAAAACAGCTTTCCGAATTTTTATCGGCATTTTTTGACAGGCTTTCGGAAATTGTATCGGAGCGTCTCGGAAATGCGGGCGTTCCCGCTCTGCTCATCGGACTTGTCACAGACGGACTTTTCCGAGGAATAGGCTCGGTGCTTTCGTTTCTGCCGCAGACGGCGGCATTGTTTTTCATTTTGGAAATGCTTGAAGATACGGGCTATATGGCGCGAGCCGCCTACGTTTCGGACGGACTTCTGCGCTTTGCCGGACTTTCCGGAAAAGCGTTCATTCCGTTTCTGCTCGGCTTCGGATGCACGGTTCCCGCCGTTATGTCAACCGAAACGCTTGAACGTTCAGAGCGCAAAGCCGTAATATATTCCCTGCCGTTTATACCGTGCAGTGCGCGACTGCCCGTTTTTACGCTGATAATAGGAACGTTTTTCAAAAAGCGCCCTGCCCTTGCGGCATTTTTTATTTATCTTCTCGGCGTTATTACCGCTTACATAAGCGCGCTTGTTTACACAAAATCAAAATCCGGACGCACAGCTCCCCCGCTTACAATAGAGCTTCCGAAATACCGCCTGCCCCGACTTAAAAACCTGACCGTCGCAATGAAAACAAAGCTGCTTGCGTTTATATCGCGGGCAGGCACGGTCGTGCTTTTATGCAGCGCCGTGATGTATCTGCTCTGCTCGCTCGATCTGCGCCTTACCTCCGCCGCCGAGCCGTCCGAAAGTCTTATGGCGAAAGCCGGAGGCTTTATCGCGCCGGTTCTTTCGCCGATAGGCATCGGGGACTGGCGCATAGCTTCCGCTCTGCTTTCGGGATTTTTCGCAAAGGAAACGATTGTTTCTTCGCTTTCGGTAATGTGTCCAGACGGACTTTCTTCCCTTATGGGTGCGCCGGAAGCCGCCGCTATGTGCGTTTTTGTGCTGTTATATTCGCCGTGCGCGGCAACCGTCGCCGCCGCAAAGCACGAGCTCGGAAAGGCAGGCTCGGCGTTGTATATCGTCAGATGTCTGATTTTTGCCTTCTGCGAAGCCTTTCTTGCAAGGACTCTTTTTCGCGTTTTGGGCATTTTTATGTAAAAAAACGAAAACTTTTGTCAAAAATGATTAAATATAAAAAATATAATTATATTATTTTTGTCAATTTTTTATTTTTTAATGAAAATACGCTTGACAATCTCTTCCTTTGCTGATACAATGATAGCGTGAATATTATTTGTAGAAGTATTGTGAAACTCATATGCAACAAAGTTCCGAAATGCAGCAGCTTATAAACGATATAAAAAACGGCGTTCCGCTGTCGTTTGAATCGGTCTATGCGCTGTACATACCGCTTATAAATTCCGTGGCGGAAAAATACAGCGGCACCGCGCTTACCGGCGCCGAGCTTGAAGATCTGCGGCAGGAAGCCGCCATCGCGCTTTATGACGCGGCGCTTGCCTTCAATCCCGAGCGCAATGTTTCGTTCGGACTTTACGCAAAAATCTGTATAAAGAACAGAATAATATCTTACCTTCGCACCGTGGGCGGAAAAAGCGTGAAAACAGAGTCGCTTGACGCTCCGCAGACCGTTTTTGAAGGTAAAAGCGACATAACCCCCGAAAAGCTTATAATCAGCAAAGAATCCCTTTCCGATCTGGAAAGACGCATCTCCCTTTCCCTTACGGAGCTCGAACGTTCCGTGTTTGATCTTTACCTTGCCTCCGCCTCGTATGACGATATAGCGGCGGCGCTCGGAAAACCGAAAAAATCAATTGACAACGCGATGCAACGAATCAAAGCGAAATTAAGAAAGCTTTTATAACATTTTTTCAATACCGCAGCAGCGGGAAAACATATCAATCATATATCCAAAAATAAAACCTTCTTGTTTTGTTTTCGTTTTTCGTATGCCCGAATAGCTTAATGGCAGAGCGTTGTAATTTATTTAACCGGAATTCCAAAGGTGTCGGTCTGAATCCGTCTTAGGGCAAAATATTTTTCATACAAAACAAAGCGAGGTAGAACAAATGTATCAGGACAAAACATTGGTTTGCAAGGATTGCGGAGCCGAATTCGTATTCACGGCGGGCGAGCAGGAATTCTATGCTGAAAAGGGCTTCCAGAACGAGCCCCAGAGATGTAAGAGCTGCCGCAACGCAAAGAAGAATGCAGGCAAGCCTCAGAGAGAGATGCACACTGCAATCTGCGCGAACTGCGGAAAAGAAGCGAAAATTCCTTTCGAGCCCACAAGCGACAGACCTGTTTATTGCAGCGAATGCTATGCGGCAATGAAGGAAGGCAAATAAGTTACATTCCGGAAACGATACGGCAAAACCCCACCGACACGGCGGGGTTTTTGTTTTTGCGCCGGCTTTTTGAAAAAATCGTAAACACTTTCATCCGAGATTGACAAAAGCCCTGCGGCTTGTTATAATAAATATAATATCTATTTACGGAGCTTGAAAATGAAAAAAACAAAAATCGCGGCGGCGCTTTTTTTTGCCGTTATATGTATACTTGCGCTCACGTCCTGCAAGGATAAAAACGGCGTGCCGACCGGTATGACGGAGGTCGTTTCCGAATATACGGATTTCCGTCTGTTCGTTCCGGAAAACTGGACGCCGGACGTCACCACGGGCTTTGTCAGCGCGCAGACGCTTGACAAAAGCAACATTTCCGTTCAGGTGATTGCAACTCAGGGCATCGTCGCAAGCGAGGGCGACGCCGGATATACGATAAAATACAATGACGTAACCTATGCGGGAGTTTCAAAATTCTTTGAAGATTATTACTTTGCCTCCCTTTCGCAGACGCTTTCCGGAGTAAAGCTCGAAGAGCAGTACACAAGCGGACAGTCGCTCGGCGAAAACACCTACGCCTGCAAATATATCTATACGGTATCGGTTGACGGCACTGACTACAAAATAATGCAGCTTCTTGCGCCGAGGGCAAACAAAATATACGTTTTCACCTATACCGCGACGGCTGAAAATTTCGCAAGCCACACGGACGACGTTGAAAAAATAACCGAAAAATTTATTTTTGCATAAAAACGGGCAGATAACTTCTGCCCATTTTAACGGAGATACAAAATGATTCACTATCTTGACAACAGCGCGACTACGCCGCTGTGCGAGGACGCACGCACGGCAATGCTTTCCGTAATGGACGAAAATTTCGGAAATCCGTCAAGCCTGCACGCGATAGGCGTAAAAGCGCAGGAGCTTGTCGACGCGGCGCGGAAAAGCATACTTTCAACGTTTCTTCCGGCAGGAAAGCGCGGAAAGCCCGAGCAGCTTGTTTTCACCTCCGGCGGAACGGAGGCAAACAATCTTGCCTTAATCGGCACGGCGACTTCAAAGCCGCGCAACGCGGGCAAAAAAATAATCGTCGGAGAAACGGAGCATTCGTCCGTTCTTCAGTCGGCGGAAAGACTTAAAAATCTCGGCTTTGACGTCGTTTTCATTCCCTCGCCCGACGGCGTATGGGATACGGAAAAATATGAGCGCGAGCTTTCACCCGATACGATTTTTGTGTCGGCAATGCTTGTAAACAACGAAACCGGCGCCGTAAACGACATAGCAAAAATCGCCGCTATGGCTCACCGCGCAAATCCGGAGGCTGTCGTTCACTGCGACGCGGTTCAGGGATATATGCGGCTTCCGAAAGCACTTTTTTCCTCAGCCGATATTGTTACCGTAAGCGCGCATAAAATAGGCGGCCCGAAGGGCGCGGGAGCGCTTTTCGCAAGCGAGGACATAATAAAACGGAAAGCCGTCATTCCCGTGATATTCGGCGGCGGTCAGGAGCACGGACTTCGCTCCGGCACGGAAAACGTGCTCGGAATAGCCGGATTTTATGCGGCGGTTGAATATTTCGGCAAAAATCAAGCCGATATCGCAAGGCGCTTCGACGGGCTTTACAGCTACGCCCTGTCGCGCTTTTCCGGACTTGAGAACATCGGCATAAGCCTGAACATTCCGAAAACAGAGCGTGTCGCTCACCACATTCTCAGTGTGACGGCGCACGGCATAAGAAGCGAAACGATGCTGCATTTTCTTTCGTCGCGCGGAGTTTTCGTTTCAAGCGGATCGGCGTGCTCGTCGAATACGAAATCAAAAAGTCACGTTCTGAAAAGCTTCGGACTTTCCGACGAAGATACGGATTCAACCCTCCGCCTCAGCTTCGGCATCGGAACTTCGGAAAACGATATAGACGCGGCGGCGGAAGCGTTTGCGGAAGGCGTAAGAACGCTGTCGCACAGGAAAGGCTGAAATGGAAACATTACTGAAAACAAAAACCTCATCCGCAAAAGAAACGGAAAACGTCGGCTTTGAATTTGCAAAAAGGCTTCTCGGCGGCGACTGTATCGCAATGAAGGGCGATCTCGGCGCGGGAAAGACGGCTTTCGTGCGCGGAATGGCAAGGCTTCTCTGCCCCGACGCAAGAGTGCAGAGTCCGACCTACACCGTGGTCAATTCGTATCGCGGGAAAATACCGCTTTACCACTTTGATATGTACCGCATAGACGGCGAAGAATCGCTTTACAGCACGGGATTTTTCGATTATCTTGACGCGGGCGGCATATGCGCTGTCGAATGGAGCGAAAAAATCGAAGAATTTCTTCCCGAGGGCTGTTATACGGTGTCCATAGTCAAAACCGGTGAAACGGATCGGGAAATAGTTATAAGCAGGTGAAAAAATGAAAATTCTTGCAATAGACACAACGGCAAAAACAGCCGCCGGCGCCATATGCGACGACGGAAAAGAAATCTGCGGCTTTGCCGTCACGGGCGGATTTACCCACAGCGAAACAATGCTCCCCGAAATCGACAGACTGCTTGAAAAAGCAAAGCTTTCGATCTCCGACATAGAGCTGTTTGCCGTGTCGGCAGGTCCGGGCTCGTTTACCGGCGTCAGAATAGGCGTTTCGCTCATAAAAGGGCTTGCGTTCGGAAGAAACATTCCCTGCGTCGGAGTTTCGTCGCTCGAAGCGTTGTCGGAAAACGCCGACGGAATCGGCGGCAGATTTATCGCCTGTCCCGTTATGGACGCCCGCAGAAATCAGCTTTATAACGCGATTTTCCTCTGCGACGGCGACAGAAAAGAGCGCCTCTGCGAAGACAGGCTGATATCGGCAAAGGACCTTGCCTCCGAGCTTTCGGAGCTTTCGCTTCCGGTATACTTTTTCGGCGACGGCTACGACATAGCAAAAGCCGCCTTTCCGCAGGCAGAAGACACGCAGAAAGACCGTATACTTCAAAGCGGCGCGTCCGTTGCGAAGGTCGCATTCAAAGCTTACGCAAAAGCCGAAGACAAATCCGTTTTTACGGACTTTGCGCTTTCACCGTCATACCTCCGTCCTTCGCAGGCGGAAAGAGAATATAACGCAAAAAAGGAGAAAGAATCAACATGAAAAAAATCGCTCTCGCCGCCGATCACGCCGGCTATCTTCTCAAAGGCAAAATAATCGCTCATCTTACCGAAAAGGGTTACGAGTGCGTAAATTTCGGAACGGATACGGCGGATTCGGTCGATTATCCCGTATATGCAAACAGGCTCTGCGAAAGCATTCTTTCCGGAGAATGTGACTGCGGAATTCTTATCTGCGGAACGGGCATAGGAATGAGCATCGCCGCAAACCGTCACAAAGGAATCCGCGCGGCGCTTTGCTATGCGGAAAACTGCGTGGAGCTTACACGTCAGCACAATAACGCAAACGTTCTCTGCCTCGGGGCAAGAGTAACGGACGAGGACACCGCAATAAAGCTTGTCGATACGTTTCTTTCAACGGATTATCTCGGCGGAAGACACGACAGAAGAGTCGCAATGCTCGATAAGTGATCGGCACAGCAAAGCAAACGGGCTTTTGCCGCAGGGCAAAGGCCCGTTTTTATTTATTTTGCTATATTTATTCTTCGTTAACAATATATTTACTTGACTTTTTATGCGGACAGGTGATATAATATAGCGTGTGGAAGATTGCTTGTTTTTTAACGGGCATCCGCAAAATCCAAACAAATAAAATTTGAAAGGAATTTATCCGGCATGAAAAAAATAGTATCAATTTTTCTCTGCGCTATGATGATTGTTTCCATCGCGAGCGTCGGCGTTTTTGCAGGCAGCATAACCTATGTTGACGGCGTGAACGGCTCAAAGATAGCGTGCATTGATTTTCTTGATTTCTCAAAAGAAAACAACGATTGGTGGGCAGAACAGAACGCAGACGGCACATGGACGACAAAGGACGTTATGATGTCCCCCACAGATGACAGCGGCAAGGTTTGCGGCGCTTATATAGCAGACGTAAAATCACTTGCGGCTTATATGACAAACAAAATTGCGTGGAACCTTACCGACAACGGCGAAGTTCTCAACGTAAAGAGCATAAGCACGGCAAATAACCCCGGCATACCCTTCTGTCTTGACGATGCCGGATTTGATATCACAGCAAACCCCGAAATCAAGGGCGGTATGGAATATGTCAAGATCCGTATAAGAAACTACAGCTCTGCCGACCAGATCTCCTTCGGCTTCACATCGACGTCGATCGGCGGCGGCGGCCGTAAGTTCATAGAAAATACAATATCCAACCTCGATATCGAACCCGTATCGTCGGAATGGAAAACGTATATATTCAGCATGTCCGAAATCAACTCCGCAACAAACTACGGCGGAACGCTTGAAGTAAACAAGGAAACAGGCGTTGCTTCTCCCCGTTGGGGCGGCAAAATTCAGGATATACTCTTCTTCCCCTTCGGCTACAAAGTAACCGACGGCACAGGCGCTTATGAAGGCGCCGAGATGGATATCGACTATATCGTTTTCGGTACAAAGGATTATGTAACAAACTACAAGAGCGCTCTCGAAGAGAAGGAAGAAAAGGTTTCCAAGATCGAGATCACAAAGGCTGCAGAAAAGACCGCTTACTATGTAGGCGAAACTCTTGACCGCACAGGTCTTGAAGTAAAGGCTACCTTCAACGACGGCACAACGGAAATTCTTGACAGCTACAACGTTGTTTACAACTTCAACGAGGAAGCTGCCGAATCTGTTGTTACAATCAAATACGGAAGCGCTTCGGCTACGTACAAAGTAAAGGTTACGGGTATAAAGGATATCGCAATCGAAACTCCTCCCAAGACAACAACATATGATATGGTTACCGTAAAGAGCGGAACCTTCGCTCCCGAAGGTCTTACGATAAAGGTAAACTACAACGACGGTACATCCGTTGTAAAGGAGCTCGGCTCCTTCAAGCTTGAATACGACGCGCTCAAGGTCGGCGAAGGCAACCTCATCACAATCAACTTCTACGGCGCAAAGACAAGCTTCACGGCAAACATCATCAACGTAACGGGCATCGAAGTTGAAAAGCTTTCAAAGACTTACCGCTACGGCGACGAAATCGCAGACGATGATCTCCAGATAATCTGCGTATACAGCGACGGCTCAAAGAAGGCTATCGCGGACGCAAACATCAACGCCACCATCGAAAAGACTTATGACTTTACGAAGTCCGGCGATGTTGAAGTAACAGTAAAGATTTCCAACACAACATACGAAATCGACTGCTCGACCACAACAACGGCAAGCGTTGAAGCTCCCGCTTCCGTCGAAGTTGACACAAAGCTTGCAAAGCTCAGCTACAACGTTGACGATAAATTCTCAACGGAAGGTCTTCTCGTTTCTTACGTTTATGCGGACGGCACAAAGGTTACTCTCAAGGCTGACGATTACACCGTCAAGTATGACTTCTCCGAGCCCGGAGATCAGAAGGTTACCGTAACCGACAAGTATGCTGATCTTTCCGCAAACTTCACGGCAACGGTTACAGGCTCCACAAAGTCAACAAACGCAAAGCAGACAACCACAACGACATCCGGCAAGTCCTCCGGCGGCTGTAAATCGGCTATCGGCGCAGGCGCTGCCATCGCAATCGTTTCCGTTATCGGAGCAGGCGTGGTTCTCGGAAAAAAGAAAGAAAACTGATCTGATTTTTTCAGATTGCATACAGCAATAAGAAATGCCCGCACCGTAAAGGTGCGGGCATTTGACAAATCAATCGTTATCGGGAGAAAAGATATGTATCCGTATTACATAATAGGCGATATAGACCTGTATTCGATATTTATAATGCTCGGACTTATAGCGGCGATAATCGTTTACAGATTGTGTGCCGACAGAGCGAAAATAAACGCAAAGCTGTATAATTTTACGCTTATCTGCGCCCTGTGCTCTATCGTCGCGGGATTTGTTTTCTCCGTGCTTTTTCAGGCGGTATACAACATAAAGGATCGCGGCGCATTTATAATTGACGGCGAAACCGGAGCCACCTTTGCCGGTGGGCTCATAGGGGGAGCGGCGGCGTTTCTTTTTGTATATTTCGTATTCGGCAAAAAGTATGAAAGCAAAAAATACACGCGCGACGTAATCAATTGCGCCGCGTGCGCTATACCCTCGGCTCACGCTTTCGGAAGAATAGGCTGTCTTATGGGGGGCTGCTGCTACGGAAAACCGACCGACTCTCCCATAGGAATATATATGGTCAACCTCGGATACAAGGTCGTGCCGATACAGCTTTTTGAAGCGATATTCCTTTTTGCTCTCGCAGCGGTTTTGATTTTACTGCTTTTCAGGGGCAAAAAACATATTATGGAGCTTTATATGCTTTCCTACGGCGTGTTCAGATTTATAATAGAATTTTTCCGCGGAGACGAGCGCGGAACGCTTCTGACGGGAATTCTTTCTCCGTCGCAGATAATATCAATTTGTCTTGTAATCGGCTCTGCGGCGCTTTATTTCTCGTCAAAGCGGCATAAGGAGGCAAAGGCTTGAAAAAAAGTTTTTCTTACAGAACCGCATGTGTTGTCGTTCTTATTATCTCGCTTGTGCTTCTGGCGGCGGCAAGACTTATAAAAACCGGAGATTCCGTCTGCGACGTTCTGATATCAACGCTTGTGACAAGAACGGCTCTTGCCATTGCGTTTGTGTTTCTTATAAAGCACCTCGGCTTTCGGGTGTTTTCCGTCGTGCCGGAAAACGCGCTTTTGCTCGTTTTCTGCTTTGCCGTGGTTATAAACAATCTGCCGATAATAGCTCTTGTCAAAGGCTCTGCCTGTGTATCGGCGCCGGCGTCGAAAATAATTCTGCTTGCGGCAAGCTGCCTTGCGGTCGCCGCATATGAGGAGCTTGCTTTCAGAGGAGCGCTTTTCCTTATGATATGCAGGGGCAAAAAATCCAAAAGGGATATTTTTTTATCGGTTATCATCTCGTCTGCCGTGTTTGCGCTGTTTCACCTGCTCAACCTTATAGACGGCGCGGGAGTCGGTTCTGTGATCATGCAGATAGGCTATTCGTTTCTCATCGGCGGAATGTGCGCGACGGTGCTTATCGTCAGCAAAAGCATTTATCCGTGCATTGTTCTTCATGCGATATTCAACTTCTGCGGAAATATCGTGCCGACCTTGGGAACGGGATACGAAACCGTATGGGATTCCGCAACTATCGCCATAACGGTTGCTCTCGCTGTGATATGCGCCGTCGCGGTAATATATTCTCTTCTCCGCTACGGATATAAAAACATAGGTTATTTTTATTCCGAATAAAATTTTTGTCCGATTTCAATACAAAAAACGGCTCGCCGAAGCCCTCTGCTGGTAAGACAGTAAAATTCAAATTTCCTGGAACAGGCATGATTTCGGTCATGCCTGTTCCGCTTTCTTTAACAGTGCATCCACGGGAATGAAGCCGATGAGGTCGTAGGAGATATGAATCTTCTGCGTTCTCTTGCCGCCGGACTTATCGGGTGCTTCTACATAAACCGCCTTTACAAGCTCCCTGAGAGCGTAAGGGGTCAGCTCCGTTAAACCGCTGTTTCTTTTTACCCTTTGGATAAACTGTTCCAAATTTTCTGCCTGTCGTTCCTGCTCTTCAATAATCTGTTGCAGACTTATGACCTCGGCTTTGAGGCCTTTTTGTTCTTGGGTGTAGTTCTTATTCATCATGGCAAAGCGCTCATCGTCAATCTTGCCCGATACATTGTCCTCATAGGAACGAATGAACAGACGGTCAAGTTCGCCGATTCGCTTCTCAGCCTGTGCTAAACGCTTCTTATGTATCCGAAGCGTTTCTTCACTCTGCATACGGAGCTTTTCTTCCATCTCTGAACGGAAGTACACTTCGTAGCGCATTACCACCGATATGACCTCCTGCATGTGCTTCCAGACCTCCTGCTCAAGCACAACGGCACGGATATAATGTCCGCTGCACTTGTCCTTGTTGGCACGATGGGTGGAGCAGATGAAGAAGTCCTGCCGCTTTTCAAAATAGCTGGTGGTGGAGTAGTAGA
>CAVEFC010000022.1:0-25205 GCA_963614875.1 uncultured Eubacteriales bacterium
CTTGTTGCGCCCTTTTTATCCCTTCTTTGGCTTTTACCTGCTCTTTTTATTGGACTTTTTTTGAATTATCCTCTTGACTTTTTACCATAGGACTTTGCCGCAGATATTTTTGTTTTTTTATAATTATAGCCCAACACTTCGGATTTGTAAAGCGGTGTTTTCTTTTTTGCTTTCCGTTTTTTGAATCGGTTATTTTTGCATAATTGAAATTTCTTTACGATATATTCAAATAAAATATTGAAAAGCTGTGCTTTTATATGTTAAAATAAACAAAAAGGGCGGTGATCTATGATGAAAAAATATATACTTGCACTTGACGAAGGCACTACAAGCGCAAGAAGCATTCTTTTCGACCGTAATCTTCACATTGTAAGTATGGCTCAGCACGAGTTTACTCAGATATATCCCAAACCCGGCTGGGTTGAGCACGATCCGATGCAGATATATGCCTCGCAATACGCTTCCCTCACGGAATGTATCGCCAAAAGCGGCATTTCGGCTGACGAAATCGCGGGGATAGGCATTACAAATCAGCGCGAAACGACGGTAGTATGGGACAAAAACACAGGCAAGCCCGTATGCAACGCAATAGTATGGCAATGCCGTCGGACAGCGGATATCTGCGCCGAGCTTGAAAAAAGCGGCTGTGCGGAATATATACGCAAAACGACGGGACTTCGTATCGACGCTTATTTCAGCGGAACAAAGCTGAAATGGATACTCGATAATATCGACGGCGCAAGAGAAAAAGCCGAAAAGGGCGAGCTTCTCTTCGGCACGATAGACACATGGCTTTTGTGGAAGCTTACGGACGGAAAAGCCTTCTGCACCGACAGAACAAACGCTTCCCGTACAATGATGTGCAATATAAAAACAGGCGAATGGGACGATGAGCTTTTGCGGATGCTTTCCGTTCCGCGCGCAATGCTTCCCGAAATACGTTCGTCGGGCGAAATATACGGATATATGGATCTTATGGGCGCGGAAATTCCCATTTGCGCAATGGCGGGCGATCAGCAGGCGGCGCTTTTCGGACAATGCTGTTTTGACGAGGGAAACGTGAAAAACACTTACGGCACGGGATGTTTTCTGCTTGCTCATACGGGTGGCAGAATGATTGAAAGCAAAAACGGACTTCTGACGACCGCCGCCGCCACCGAAAAAGGCAAAGCTCCCGAATATGCCCTTGAAGGCAGCGTTTTCGTTGCGGGAGCGGTTATTCAATGGCTCCGCGACGAGCTTAGAATAATATCCGATTCCGGCGACAGCGAATATTTCGCCGGAAAGGTAAAGGACACGGGCGGAGTTTACATCGTGCCGGCGTTCTCCGGTCTCGGCGCGCCGTACTGGGATATGCAGGCACGCGGAACGATAGTCGGACTTACGCGCGGCACGGGAAGAAGTCATATCATACGCGCGGCGCTCGAATCGGTAGCATATCAGAGCGACGATATGCTTTGCGCTATGGAAAGCGATATCGGAAAGCGTCTTACGTCGCTCAAAGTTGACGGCGGTATGTCGGCAAACAGATTTCTTATGCAGTTCCAGAGCAACATTTCGGATATAACGGTTATGCTGCCCGAAACCACGGAGGCAACCGCGGCGGGAGCGGCGGCGCTTGCCGGTCTTGCAACGGGATTTTTTGAAAGCAGAGATGAGCTTCGAACGCTTGCAAGCTGCAAGGCGTCCTTTGCCCCGAATATGTCTGACAAGGAACGTCAAAGACTGCTTTCCGGCTGGCACAGAGCCGTCGGCGCGTGCAGAGTTTTCAAGGAGGAAAAACAATGAACATAACAGTAACAAAGGAAAGCGTGCCGTCCTCCGACGGTATACACACGCTTATAGGAAAAACATATATTCCCGAGGGAAAAATCAAAGGACTTTTTCACGTTGTTCACGGAATGACCGAGCATATCGACCGTTATGACGGTTTTATGCGCGAAATGGCACAGCAAGGCTATATATGCTTCGGATACGACCATCTCGGTCACGGGAAAACGGTAAATTCCGCAGATGAGCTGGGCTTTATCGCTCACAAGGACGGATGGAACTATCTTGCAAAGGACGTTTCGGTATTTGCGTCCGCAATGAAAGAAAAATACGGCAGCTTTCTTCCCTACTATCTTATGGGGCACAGCATGGGATCGTTTGTTTCGCGTCTTGCCGCGGAAAAGTATATAAAACCCGATAAGCTTATAATTATGGGGACGGGCGGTCCGAACGCCGCCGCCGGCGTGGGACTTGTCGCAATCGACATAATAAAATTTTTCAAGGGCGAGCGCTATATTTCAAAGGCGGTAGACAATCTCGCCTTCGGGACGTACAACTCGCACTTCAAAAGCGAAAACGATCCGATCGCGTGGCTGACAAAGGACAAAGAACAGAAAAAGAAATATGCCGCAGATCCCTACTGCACGTTCAAATTCACGGTCAGCGCAATGCACGACCTTGTGACGCTGAACAAAAAAGCCAACCGCGCCGAGTGGTTCAAGAATATAAAAATGCCCGTTCTGCTCGTTTCCGGCGCGGACGATCCCGTCGGCGATTACGGAAAAGGCGTTACAAAAGTTTATGAAAAACTCAAAAAAGCAGGCTGTGACGTTCAGCTGAAGCTCTATGAAAACTGCCGTCACGAAATTCTCAACGACTCCTGCCGTGATGAAGTCATACGCGATATTGAAAACTTTATCGAATGATTTTCACCTGCAATACAAAAAAGAGGCTTCTTCGGAAAGCCTCTTTTTTATCAGAATTTGCCGCCGCCTCCGCCGTGCGAAGAACCCGACGATGATGTATGAACCCCACCGCCGCCTCCGCCGCTGTTGCTTTCGGTCTGACGTCTTACGCGCGAAACCGTTCTGTAAAGGAAGATATCCTTTGCAACCTTTACGTCAAGACTGTCCTTTACGACATAGCTGTCCGCCTTGATCTGAGCGCGGACGGTTTTGAGCTGTTTTGTGTATTTTATCATTATAAAAAACGATATTATCATTCCGATAACAAGCGAAATGATTATCAGCTTCGGCAGCTGATCCTTGAGATATTCCTTTGAATAGTCGGAATCTCCGTAATTACCGTCTCCCGAAGATGATTTGTCAAGCATTTTTCCGCAGATATCGGCATAGCCCATAAATGCGTCATAATAATTCCCGTCACTGAGATCGGAAAGTATATGCTTTTCGATTACGCTGTAGCTTATCGAATCTATGCACGAGCCGCTTGTCGAAACATACCAATCGCGATCCTCCATGCTTATAAGCAGAAGCGCGCCGTCGCGATTTTCTCCGCGTCCGTAGCCGTTGTAATCAAAAAAGTCGTCGGCGTATTCGGTGGGCGTGGCGCTTCCGATATAATCTTCGGTAACGACAACGATATCCGCCGAATATTTGTTGCTTATTTCAGAAAGACGCGCTTCAAGCGACTGTCTTTCCGTTTCGGAAAGCAGTCCTGCGTTATCGACGACAAGCGGCGAGCCTGACGCAAAGCAAGAAACGGAAGCTATCGCAAGCATCAGAAAAACAAGTATAAACGATATATATTTTTTCACTGTCCTCACCCCCTTCAGAGAAGCTGGGCAAGGCATATCAGTCCGAGCGAAACCGCGCTCGCAATGCCTGCGTATATCGCCCACCATTTCCAGTAAGCGCCCTTGTCCATAGGAAGATCTCCTACCATTTTTCCTGTCTGACCGTTCATTGCAAAGGTATATTTTTTGCCCCTCCACGTCGTGTTGAGAAGCCATACGGGATAAAGCGCATATCTTGATTTTCCGTCCTTTATTCCTATATTGCTGTTCTCCGTGCGGAGCGTGGAATATCCTCCTGCGGTCGAAGCAAAGCAATCCTCCGTGCTTTTCTTTATACGCTTATTGGCGCGACCTATGCTGTCGTCCTTTGAAACATCGTATTTATCGGCAAGATATCCCGCAAGATATGCCGTTTTGAAATCGATTATTTCGGAAGCGTCAAACGGCTCTATCGACTCCATAAGCTCATCTGCCATTTTGACCGAGCCGTCAACGGGAACGTTTTCAAATTCAAGGCTTCCGCGCCTTATAACCGAAAAATAACTTGTTTCGGTGTAATTGTATCTCGAATCGCTCCACATTCTGAGCTTCGTTCCCTTATACATTATGTCGGCGTCGACGTCCGAATCGAAAAGCCAGAACGGAACGTAAAGCCCCTTTATTTCGTCTATATGGGCTTCGTCTCTGAACACCTTGGGAAGAAGCTTTTTGCCCGAAAAGAATTCAAGCAGCTTTTTCTTTGCTTCTTCTTTTCCGAGCTTGAACGGAATAATGCAATCGGGCTTGAGCGTTCCCGAAAGTCTTTCCGTAAGCACGACGGGATTTCCGCAGAACGGACAGCTCGTCGCGGCTGTGTTTTCGTCGCTTACGATTTCCCCTCCGCACGAATTGCATACATATGTATGAACGCCGTCGCTTTCGCTCCATTCGCTTTCGGGAACGGAGCTCCAGTTGTCCTGCTTTTTTTCCGCGCTTTCGTGAAGCGCCTCGTCATACGAGCGCAGATCGTCAACATTGAATTCCGTATCGCAATAGGGGCATTTCAGCTTCTGAATTTTGCTGTCAAAGCTTATGGCGCCGCCGCAACACGGACATTTATATTCTATAATATCATCCATCGCAGTTGTCCTCTCCGTAAAATTTCAAAGGAGAGGCGGGTTTCCCGCCCCTCCTGCCGAAAACAAATTATTTTCTGTCCTTATCGTCGAAAATATCTCCGCATTCGGGGCAGAACTTTGGCGGATGTGCGGGATCTTCCGGCTCCCATCCGCATTTATCACAGCGGTAAACAGGTGCGCCCTCGGGCTTTTTTGCTCCGCATTCGGCGCAGAATTTGCCCTTGTTTGTCGCGCCGCAGGAAGAACATACCCAGCTGTCATCGGGCTTTTTTGCTCCGCACTCCGTGCAGAATTTACCCGTTGCCTCAGCTCCGCATTTGCACTTCCACGTTCCAGCCTGAGCCTGAGTCTGAGCCGGCTGCTGCTGTCTTGCCTGCTGTCCCATAGCGTAAAGATTCTGAGCGTTCATTCCGCCCGCCTGATTTGCCATTCCCATGCCCATAAAGCCCATCATCGCGCCGTTTTCGTTTGCCGCGGCGGCTTTCATAGCCTCTGCCTGAGCGCCGACGAGAGTAGCCGCGCCCATCGAAGGATCGCGCAGGATAGCCGCGTGCTGAGCCTTCTTTATAAGCTCTGCGTCCTCCTCGGGAAGCGTTACCGAACCGAGCGCAATGCTTACGACTTTAAGACCGCGAAGCTCTCCCCATTTTGCGGAAAGCGCGCTGTTCATTGCGTTTTCAAGATCTGTATTGTGCGCCACTATCTGATTGGGACGGAGTCCGAGTTCGGAAAGCTTTCCGAATGCGGGCTGAAGCGCGCTTATGAATTCGGTTTTGAGCTGACCGTCAAGCGTATCTCTTGTGTATTCTCTTTCAACGTTTCCGCAGACATTCGTATAGAAAAGAAGCGGATCCGCTATTTTGTAGGAATAAACGCCCGAACAGCGAACCGAAACGTCGATATCAAGTCCTATGTTCGCGTCAACAACTCTGAACGGAATAGGATTCGGCGTTCCGAATTTGTTGTCTATAAGCTCCTTTGTGTTGAAGTAATAAACTCTCTGATCCTTGCCCGTATCTCCGCCGTAGGTAAAGCGTTTGCCTATCGTTTTGAACGTGTCGATTATTCCCTTGCCGAGAGAGCCCGTAAAAATGCTCGGCTCCGTTGATTTATCGTATGTGTACTGACCGGGTTCGGCGCAGACCTCGACTATTTTTCCCTGCTCGACTATCATCATACACTGACCGTCGGCAACGGCTATTCCCGAGCCGTTTGAAATAATGTTATCGTTTCCCTTTGTGTTTGAAGAACGTCCGCTTATGCGCTTTTCGCCCTTTACCATAAGCGTTTCCGCGGAAAGAGAATCGCAATAGAAAAACTCTTTCCACTGGTCGGCAAGCGTCCCACCGACAGCTCCCGCGAATGCTTTTATAAGTCCCATAACTGTTGTCCCTCCGTTTTTGTGATTATTTGCGGATACACCTGTGTATCCCTTTTAAGTCATTATACATTAAATTACTCAAAAAAGCAACAGCGTTTTTTATATGTTTATGTAAATTTTCTCTTGATTATATGTATCAGTTATGATAATATTATACGGTAACTGACGAAAGTGAGGATATTTATATGAAACTTATGGTTGCCTCCGACATTCACGGCTCGGGGCTTTTCTGCGAAAAGCTTATTGAAGCTTACAACGCCGAAAAACCGGACAAGCTCGTTCTTCTCGGAGATCTGCTCTATCACGGTCCGAGAAACGACCTTCCCGGCGAATACGATACGAAAAAGGTTGCGTCGCTTCTCAACGGAATAAAGGAAAACCTTCTCTGCGTGCGCGGAAACTGCGACAGCGAGGTCGATCAGATGGTTCTCAATTTCCCCATAAAAGCCGATTATATGCTTATATATATCGGCGGAAAGCCCGTTTTCGCAACGCACGGTCATCTTTTCGGAGAGGACAATCCGCCGAGAATGGCTGACGGCTTTATTCTCCTCTGCGGACATACTCACGTTCCCGCCTGCAACGATCACGGTTCGTTTTTGTATATAAATCCCGGCTCGGTTTCGATTCCCAAGCTTAATTCCGACAGAGGCTATATTGTTATGACGGACAGCGAAATAACATGGAAAACAATCGGCGGCACGCCTTACAGAGTCGAAAAGCTGAAATAAGCTCCGAAAACAAATTTTGCACTTTTTTTCATTTACCTATTGACAAGCGTTTTTCTTTGTGATATGATACGTCCATAATTTATTCGCAGGGAGGAAAACGTAATGCTTACAGCGCTCACGCTTAAAGGTATGATAATGTGCATGTCTATGATGCAAGCCGAAGATTGCTGTATCATACGTTTCCGCATGCAAAAAAACGCGTGAACCCAAAGCGGATAATGTAAATAGAAGCAATCTTCGGAAGCCGAATTTTTTTCAGGCTTCCGTTTTTTGTTTTCAAAAATAATTTCCACATATCAAAGGAGAACACAAAAATGAAAAAACTCTTGGCAATCACACTCACACTCGCACTTGCACTTCTGCTCCTCGCTTCGTGCGGCAGCAAAAAAGGCGTAACGATCGCAGTCCCCAACGACACGACAAACGAAGCGCGCGCACTTCTTCTTCTCGAAGCAAACGGACTCATCAAGCTCAAGGAAGGCGCAGGCATCGCCGCAACCGCACGCGATATAGTTGAAAATCCCTACAACATAACGATAAAAGAAGTTGAAGCGGCACAGCTTCCCAACTTCCTTGCCGATGTTGACTATGCGGTTATAAACTCAAACTACGCAATTCCCGCAGGCTTCAATCCCACAAAGGATTCACTCGCAATCGAAGGCTCATACAGTAAATACGCAAACATTCTTGCCGTTAAAGAAGGCAATGAAAACACTCCCAAGATAAAGGCGCTCAAAGCGGCTCTCGAAAGCAAGCAGGTTGCCGATTTCATCGCGGGCAAATATGACGGCGCCGTTATAAGCACGGTTGACAATCTCACCGACGGCTACGATTCCTCCGTTGATTACGCTTCCCTTGCCGGCACAAAGATAAAGGTTGCCGCATCTCCCACACCTCACGCCGAGATACTCGAAGAGGTAAAGAAAATTCTTGCCGAGAAAGACATCACGCTTGAAATCAACGTTCTTTCCGATTATGTCGTTCCGAACACCGTGGTTGAGGACGGCGAATGTGACGCAAACTACTTCCAGCACACACCCTACCTTGACGACTTCAACAAGGAAAACGGCACTCACATCGTTTCCGTTGCCGCAATACACGTTGAGCCTATGGGCATCTACTCGACAAGCCACAAAACCCTTGACGATATAAAAAAATAATCAGGACAAAATTACATAATGATAGAATTACGCAACATAAGTAAAACGTTTGAAGGCGCCGGCGGAAAGGTCGACGCCCTTCACAATATAAATCTGACGATAAATAACGGCGATATTTACGGCATTATCGGGATGAGCGGCGCGGGAAAAAGCACGCTTGTACGCTGTATAAATATGCTTGAACGTCCCACCGAGGGCGATGTTATAATAGACGGAGTGAACATCGGAGAGCTTTCTCCGGCGGCGCTCAGAGAAGCCAGACGAAGCATAACGATGATATTTCAGGGGTTCAACCTGCTTATGCAGAAAAACTGCCTGAAAAACATCTGCTTTCCGATGGAGCTTGCCGGCGTGCATAAGGCGGAAGCGGTCAGGCGCGCGACGGAACTGCTTGAGCTTGTCGGCTTGCCGGATAAGGCAAACGCATACCCCGCTCAACTTTCGGGCGGTCAGCAGCAGCGTATAGCCATCGCCCGCGCGCTCGCCACAAATCCGAAGGTTCTTCTTTGCGACGAGGCGACGAGCGCCCTCGATCCGAACACCACTCACGCCATTCTCGAACTCATACGCGACATAAACAAAAAGCTCGGGATAACCGTTATAATCATCACCCACCAGATGAGCGTCGTCGAAGAAATCTGCAATCACGTTGCGATTCTCGACAACGGCGAAATCGTTGAGGAGGGCGCTGTCGGAACAATATTCGCAAGTCCTAAATCGGCGGCGGCAAGACGGCTTGTTTTCCCGAACGGAGCAGACGATCAGGTATCCAATCCTTATAAGGAAAAGCGTCTCCGCGTTATTTTCAGCGGCGCACAGGCGGCAAGTATGCCTCTTATATCGTCTATGGCGATAGAAATGAACATACTTGTCAATATCGTTTCCGCCGCGACGCGCTGCATTGACGATAAAACCTACGGCTCTATGCTTCTGGGCGTTCCCGGCGGCGAGGAGCAGGCAAAAATGGTCGCCGAATATCTCGGCTCCGTCGAAAACGTAACCGTGGAGGAGGTCTGAAAAATGAATAATATGTTTTCTCCCGAAAAGCTGCAGACAGCTGTCGATATACTCAGGCACGACATTCCCGGCGCGATTTTCGAAACGCTTTATGTCACGCTTATTGCGACGCTGTTTGCGTTCGTTATAGGACTTCCGCTCGGAGTTCTGCTCGTCGTCGGCGACAAAAACGGAATTCTTCCGCTTCCGGTCTGGCTTATGAAAATTCTCAACGTTATCGTGAATCTTCTCCGCTCCGTTCCTTTTATAATACTTATTGTTGTTGTATTCCCTCTTACAAGACTTATCGTCGGCACGACGATAGGCTCGGTTGCGTCGATAGTACCGCTTGTCATTGCGGCTTTCCCGTTCGTTGCAAGACTTGTCGAAAGCAGTCTGCGCGAGGTAAATCCGAACATAATCGAAGCGGCGCAGAGCATGGGCGCAACGCCTTTTCAGATAATCACAAAGGTTATGATCCCCGAAAGCGTTCCGTCGCTTGTTTCAAACGCAACGATCGCCGTCACCACAATTCTCGGTTACACGGCAATGAGCGGCGCAATCGGCGGCGGCGGACTCGGAAATATCGCCATTATGTACGGCTATCAGCGTTATAACTATATGGTCATTTTAATCGCCGTCGTATTGCTTATAATTCTCGTTCAGGTTCTGCAAAGCATCGGCACGGCGCTTTCCGTAAAAACGGACAAAAGACTTAAATAAAAGCTCAAAACACAAAAAAACGTTCTCCTCTTCGGGAGAACGTTTTTTTGTTTTCTTATAAATAAATCAGAATTTGTATCCGTCTTTAAGGCTGACAATTCTGTTGAAGCGGTTTGCGTGCTTTGAGTCGGGTGTAAAATATCCCGTTCTGACAAACTGAAACTTTTCGCCCGCCTTTGCTTCGCCGAGAGAGGACTCGATTTTTGCGTTGTCGATTTCTATCACCGATTCCGGATTGAGATATTTGTCGTAGTCCGCCGTTTCGACCTCGCCCATATTTTCAACGGTGAAAAGATTGTTGTAAAGCATAACCGTCGTTGTGAGAGCGTTCGGCGCGGAAAGCCAATGGATAGTTCCCTTCACCTTTCTGCCGTCCGTGGGATTGCCGTTGCCGGTTTCAAGGTCGGCATTAACGTGAATTGCGACAATATTGCCGTCCGCATCCTTTTCAATGCCGGCGTATTTTACGATATACGCGCCCATAAGTCTTACCTCGCCGTCCGGCTTGAGACGGAAGAACTTCGGAGGCGGAACCTCGGCAAAGTCGTCGGCGTCGATATAAAGCTCGCGCGTAAACGGCAGCTTTCTCGTTCCGGCGGATTCGTCGTTCGGATTGTTTGAAACCTCGAAATATTCCGTCTTATCCGCGGGATAGTTATCGACGATAAGCTTTATCGGATGAAGAATGGCAATTCTTCTTTGCGCTTTTTCGTTCAGCTCTTCTCTTATGCAGTGTTCAAGCAAAGCAATGTTTACAAGATTGTCGTTTTTCGCGACGCCCGCACGTGAGATAAAATCGAATATGGATTCGGGCGTGAAGCCTCTTCTGCGGAGCGCGCAGATAGTGGGCAGACGCGGATCGTCCCAGCCGTCAACCATTCCGCTCTCGACAAGATAGCGGAGGTATCTTTTGCTCATAACGGTGTTTGTGACGTTTAGACGTGCAAACTCTCTCTGCTTGGGCTTGGGATCAAAGCCGCAATTGTCAACCACCCACTCGTACAGCGGACGGTGATTTTCAAACTCTATCGAACAGAGCGAATGAGTGATTCCTTCAAGCGCGTCCTGAATGGGATGAGCGTAGTCGTAAAGCGGATAAATGCACCACTTGTTTCCCTGTCTCTGATGCGGAACGTGAAGAATTCGGTAGATTGCGGGATCGCGCATATTCATATTCGGCGAGCTCATATCTATTTTCGCGCGAAGCGTTTTCGAACCGTCGGGGAATTCGCCGTTTTTCATTCTTTCAAAAAGATCGAGATTTTCTTCGACGGAGCGGTCGCGGTACGGAGAATTTTTTCCGGGCTCGGTAAGCGTGCCTCTGTATTTGCTCAGCTCCTCCGCCGTAAGATCACAGACATACGCCTTGCCCGCTTTGATAAGCTTTACGGCATATTCGTAGTCCGCATCGAAATAATCCGAGCCGTAGAAAACGCCGCCGTTGGGCGTTGCGCCCAGCCATTCAAGATCCTCTCTTATGCTGTTTACGAATTCGTCGCCCTCTTTTACGGGGTTTGTATCGTCATAGCGAAGATTGAACTTTCCGCCGTATTTTTTTGCGGTTTCGTAGTTTATCCAGATCGCCTTCGCGCTGCCGATATGAAGATAGCCGTTCGGCTCCGGCGGAAAACGCGTGTGAATTTTAAGGTCGGGATTGTTTCTCAGGTCTTCGTCTATAATATCGTGAATAAAATTGTTTTTTATTTCTTTTATTTCTTCCATTTTCATAACCTTTCTGTCATACTGTGTATACGTGCGGTGACTTTATCTCTGCCGAGAATTTTCATAACGGAATACATATCGGGTGAATTCATTTTTCCCGTAACCGCAAGGCGCAGGAACATACTTACGTCCGCAACGTTTCCTCCGAACGCTTCCGGATTTGCCTTGTATTCCTTCATATCGGCGGCAAAGCCGATCGACGCCGCTATATCCTTTATCTTTCCGAACCAGACGTTCTGATCGTCGCCCTCGTCATAGGTTGCAACAAATTTTTCAAGCGCGGTCTTTATAATTTCCTTCGGGAACCTTTCGGGATAGTCTTCCTCTACCCTGAAAAGCTCGTCGAACATAAAGCCCATATAGCCTTTGACCTCGTCCCATCTTCCGAAGTCCTTTCTCGGCTTGTTTCCGCCTCTGCCTATTGCCAGAACGGCTTTTGTAAAGTCGGGATATCTTGTAAACACGCCGTAAAAATCGGGATCAAAGCGCTCTGCCCAGTTTGCCGTGGCTGTATAAACCTGCTCCGCCGTCATTTTGGAAACAACGTTCTTTGAAACGTCGCCGAGCTTATCAAAATCGAAAAGACAGCCGGAAACGGACATTTTCTTTATGCTGAACGGAAATTCCTTGTAGCTTGCCGTCGGATTCTGCATTCTCCATTCCTCATAGTTGGAATTGAGAAGCGTCATTACATATTCGCACACAGCTTCCGGGCAGTAGCCCATCTGCGTGTATTCGTCCATATTCGCGCCCATATCGCGCTTTGAAAGCTTCTTTTTGTTGCCGTTTTCGTCAAGATGCATTATCTGCGCGATGTGCATATATTTAGGCAGTCTGAAGCCGAGATAACGGAACAGCTGAATATGCTTCGGAAGGCTCGGCAGCCATTCCTCGCCGCGTATGACGTGAGTCGTTCCCATAAGGTGATCGTCCACCGCGTGCGCGAAATGATACGTCGGGATTCCGTCCGATTTGAGAAGAACGAAATCCTCGTCGTTTTCCGTAATCTCCATATTGCCTTTGACAAGATCGGTGAATTTTATCTTCTTTTCGGGATCGCCGTCCGCAAGTATGCGGAGTACAAACGGCATACCGGCTTTCAGATTTGCCTCAACCTCTTCGATGGTAAAGTTTCTTCTCGCAAGCATTTCCGCTTTTCTCTGCGCGGCGACAGCTTCCCAGTCGGTATTTTTTATCTCTTCCTTTTTGTTTATCTGCTGAAGCTCTTCAAGCTCTTCCTCGGTAGAAAAGCACGGATAAGCCTTTCCCTCTTTTACAAGCTGTTTTGCATAAACGTGGTATATCGGACCTCTCAGGCTCTGCTTGTACGGACCGTAAATGCCCTTGTCGCATATTTTTCCGTCCTCGCCGAGAACAGCTCCCTCGTCGAAGCTTATTCCGTAGGTTTCAAGCGTTCTTATAAGCGCTTCGGCAGCGCCGGGGATTTCTCTCTTTGCATCGGTATCCTCTATGCGAAGATAAAAAACTCCGCCACTCTGATGAGCAAGCCTGTCGCCGACGGTACTCGGAAAAAGTCCGCCGAAGTGAACAAAGCCCGTAGGACTCGGGGCAAATCTCGTTACCTTTGCGCCCTCGGGAAGATTTCTTTGCGGATAACGCTTTTCCATGTCCTCCGGTGTTTCCCTGACATCCGGAAAAAGCAGCTCTGCAAGATAATTGTAATCCATCGTCTGTATCTCCTTGAAAAATTAAAAATCTCGTATTTCCCCGTGACCGGGATATATTTTTTTGCCCTTGAGCATAGGCAGAAGCTTCATAAGCGTTTTTCTCATTTCGCCGTGATCGCCGCCGTAAAGATCCGTTCTTCCGTAGCCGTCGCAAAACACGGTATCGCCCGTGAAAACCTCTTTTTCTCCGAAAAAGCAGGCAGAGCCACTTGTATGTCCGGGCGTCAGCATAACCTTAAGCTTTTTGTCGCCCGCCGCAAACACGTCGCCGTCTGAAAAGATTTCCGGCTTTGTCTTTACGATAACGTCCGGAAAGCCCATTTTCGCCGAAGCATTCTTTTCCGGATCGGAAAGAAGCTCGGCGTCCTCCGCGCTTACATATACGGGTGCACCGCAAAGCGCGGAAAGCCTGTCCGCTCCGCCGATGTGGTCAAAATGGCCGTGTGTGAGCAGAATATATTTTATTTTCAGTCCGAGCGCTTCCGCGCGACCGAAAACCGCGTCATTGTCCGATGCGGGATCTATCACAATCGCTTCGCGCGAGCTTTCGTCATAAAACAGATAACAGTTTGTGCCTATCGGAGCCAATGAAAACATTTCCGTCATAAAAATTACCCCATTTTCAAAACCGTTTCGGATATTATATCACGCATGCGGAATAATGTCCATTAAATTTTGCAAAAAATAATAAAAATATATCTTTTGTGTTGTAATAAAAGCCGCAATATGATAAAATTTTTCAGTAAAGAGGTGAAGCAGCGTGTCGAAAACCGATATAAGAGGACTTGAAATAGACAACATAACAATGGCGGAAGCAATCGAAGCTTCCGAAAAAGTGCTTTCGGTCGGCGGAAAAATGACCGTTTTTACCCCTAACGCCGAAATAGCGCAGGCGTGCGCCGAAAGTAAGGAAACAATGCGTATTGTTTCCTCCGCCGATATGCTTCTTCCCGACGGCGCGGGCGTGCTGAAAGCCGCAAAAATCCTCGGCACGCCGCTGAAAGAAAAGGTTGCGGGCGTCGAATACGGAGAAAAGCTTGCGCGTCTGTGCGCGGAAAAAGGATATTCTCTCTATATTCTCGGCGGAAAACCCGACGTAGCCGAAAAAGCCGCAAAAAATCTGCAAAGCAGATATCCGGCGCTGAAAATCGCCGGCTGCCGCGACGGATATTTCGACAAATCGTATGTCGGCTCAAAAGATACGGTAAATGCCGTAAACGCATCCGGCGCGGATGTGCTTTTCGTGTGCTTCGGCTTTCCCGCTCAGGAAAAATGGGTGTATGAAAACAGCTCTCGCCTTTCGGCAAAAATCATCGCGTGTCTCGGCGGAAGCGTCGATATTTACGCCGGCACGGCAAAGCGCGCACCGAAGCTCTTCATCTCGCTCCGGCTCGAATGGCTCTGGCGGCTTATAAAGCAGCCTTCGCGCATAGGCAGAATGACGGTATTGCCGAAATATATAATCGAAACGAAAAAATACAAAAAAGCTCTCCGTAAAAAACGGTAAAATCCGATGTGGCGGCTCCGCGCAGTGCGGAGCCGTTTCCGTATGCTTTTTATTTGTCAATTATTTTTGATTTTTTTCGTCATATCCTTTACAAACCGATATTTTCATTGTATAATAAAATGTATCATTTTATCTCAAAGGACGGTGCTTAAACTTGAAAAGAAAAGTTCTTATTCTCGGCGAAAGCTATATGAATCTTGAAATGGAAACAGACCGTTTGTCAAAGGACGGAAATATAACATACGGCGGAAAATACAGTTTTCATCCCTACGGGGCGACGGCTGCCGCGGCAATCACGGCAGGAAAAATGGGCGCGTCGTGCGTTCTCTGCACAAAGCTTGCCGACGATATGAACGGCAACCGGCTGAAAAAATATTATGAAGCGTGCGGACTCGATTCACGGATGCTGATGACGGCGCAGGACGGGCAGACGGGCTTTGTCGTAACTCTTTACGATGACAACGGCGAAGCCGAGCATTATGTTTCAAAGGGCGCAAACAAGCAGCTGACAAAGGAAGATATAGACGAAGCCTTCGGAACCTTTCCGGACTTTTTCCTCGTTCCGCAGGACGAGCTGTTCTGCGCGGAGGTTCCAGAGGATAAGCCGGCAAAAGCGTCGTCAAAGGACGAAGCGGTAGACGAGGACATCGAATCCGAAGAAGCGGCGGGCGAAAATCTTCCGGACAGCATATCCGATTCGGAGGAAAATTCCGGTGCGGAAAAGGTAACCGATCCCAGAGGCAGAAATTCGCTCGCGCTTTACGCCTGCAACAAGGCTATGGAAAGAGGAGTCGAAATGATCGTTGATTATAATTCGGCTGCGTCGTCACTTCCCTTTGCGGCGTTCAGGGGCATAAAGGCTTTCATCATTTCCGACGAAACCCTTTACAAAATGACCGGCTTTTACCCCACCTCCGAGGACAGACTCATACGCTCGCTTGTATCGCTCAAATCGAAGATACCGTCAAGATATTACATCGTTCAGATAGGCGGAGATACTTCCCTTGTTTACGACGGAAATTCTTATCAGAAGGTAACCCTGCCCACCCCCGACGGCGAAACCTCCGGCAAAATGAATCCGACTTATATCGGCGCGTTCACGGCGGAATATCTCGAAACCAAAAACGTTGTCCGCGCCTGCACATATGCGGGAGTGGCAAGCCTGCTCACGCAGTCGCACGACGGCGTTCTCGAAAAAATACCGTCAAGAAAAGAAGTTGAAGAATATATCGCCGCAAAAAGCATAAAGACGTTCGTATGGTAAAAATGCTCGGAATAGACTACGGCGATGCGCGCACGGGACTTGCCTATTCAGACGATCTCGGACTTTTGGCGATAGGCGCAGGCTGTATAAAAAGCTACAATCCCGAAAAAGCCGCCGACGAAATAGTCGCAAAAGCAAAGGAAATGGGCATAGGACTTATCGTTCTCGGCAATCCGCTCAATATGAACGGCACGGAAGGGCCTCGCGCACAGGCGTGCAAAGCCTTTGCCGGAATGCTTGCGGCTCGCACGGACATTCCCGTCGTTATGACGGACGAACGAAGAACCACCGTTCAGGCGCACGAAATACTTTCCGAAACTGGCGTTTTCGGAAAAAAACGCAAGGAAAAAATAGATTCGCTCGCGGCGGAAATAATTCTTCAGACCTATATGGATAAACAAAAAAATATATAATTGCAAAGGATAAAGTCATTATGGAACAGTCACAAAAAACCATGGAAAAGCTCGTTGCTCTCTGCAAAAACAGAGGCTTTGTATTCGCAGGCTCCGAAATATACGGCGGACTTGCAAACACATGGGACTACGGCCCTCTCGGCGTTGAAATGAAAAACAACATCAAAAAGGCTTGGTGGAAAAAATTCGTTCAGGAAAGTCAGTACAACGTCGGTCTTGACGCCGCAATCCTTATGAATCCTCAGACATGGGTAGCCTCCGGACATCTCGGCGGCTTCTCCGATCCGCTTATGGACTGCCGCGAATGTAAAGAACGCTTCCGCGCGGACAAGCTCATAGAAGATTACTGCGCACAGACCGGCATCGCGCTCGATAAACCCATCGACGCTTTCACGCAGGCTGAAATGAAGGCTTTCATCGAAGAGCACAACATTCCCTGTCCTTCGTGCGGCAAGCACAACTTTACCGATATCCGTCAGTTCAATCTTATGTTCAAAACGTTTCAGGGCGTCACGGAGGACGCGAAAAACACCGTATATCTCCGTCCCGAAACAGCTCAGGGCATATTCGTGAATTTCACAAACGTTCAGCGTACAACCCGTAAAAAGCTACCCTTCGGTATCGGTCAGATAGGCAAATCGTTCCGCAACGAAATAACTCCCGGAAACTTCATTTTTCGCGTCCGTGAATTTGAACAGATGGAGCTTGAATTCTTCTGTCAGCCCGGAACGGATCTTGAATGGTTTGCTTACTGGCGTTCGTTCTGCAAAAACTGGCTTCTCTCTCTCGGTATGACCGAGGAGCATCTCCGTTTGCGCGATCACGATCCCGAGGAGCTCTGCTTCTATTCAAAAGCCACAACGGACTTTGAATTCCTCTTCCCGTTCGGCTGGGGCGAGCTCTGGGGCGTTGCCGACAGAACCGATTACGACCTTACACAGCATCAGAACACCTCCGGCAAGGATCTTACCTACTTCGATCCCGACAAAAACGAAAGATATATTCCTTACGTTATCGAGCCGTCGCTCGGCGTTGAACGGTCGTTCCTTGCATTCCTTTGCGACGCTTACGACGAGGAGGAAATCGGCGAAGGCGATGTACGCACGGTGCTTCACCTTCATCCCGCGCTTGCGCCGTTCAAGGTAGCCGTTCTTCCGCTTTCCAAAAAGCTCAGCGACAAGGCGGTGGAAATCCACAACGAGCTTGCAAAATACTTCCCCACGGATTTCGACGAAACCGGCTCTATCGGCAAGAGATACCGCCGAGAAGACGAAATCGGAACGCCGTTCTGCATAACCTACGATTTCGATTCCGAATCGGACGGCTGCGTAACCGTCCGCGACAGAGATACGATGCAGCAGGAACGCATAAAGATAGCGGAGCTCCGCAATTATATAGAAAAGAAGCTTGAATTCTGATATCGCAAAGCCGCCCGAAAACAATCGGGCGGTTTTTCTTCAATACGTCTTATTTATCCTTATTTTTCAGTTGATTTTTCCGTTATTTTGTGGTATACTGTTAAAAACACTGTTACGGAGGCGCGGTATGAATCTTCTGCACATGAAATACGCCGTTGAAATAGCCGAAACCAATTCCATAAACAAAGCGGCGGACAAGCTTTACGTCGGACAATCGGCACTCAGCCGCGCAATAAAAGAGCTTGAAGCCTCGCTCGGCGTCACGCTTTTCGAACGCAGTGCAAAAGGAATGTTTCTCACTGCGGACGGCGAAATATTTATTCGCCACGCAAAAAACGTTCTCGCCCAGATAGAAAAAATAGAGGATATGTTCAGCGGCGGGACGGTAAGCAAAAAGCATTTTTCGGTTTCCGTTCCGAGAGCAAGCTACATTGCGGAGGCTTTTGCGGAATTTTCAAAATCCGTAAGCTGCGATATGCAGGCGGAAATGCTGTATAAAGAAACAAATTCGATGCGCACCGTAAAAAACATTTTGCAGGAAGACTACAAGCTCGGAATAATCCGTTACGCCGAAAATTACGATAAATATTACAAGAATATGATGGACGAAAAAGGTCTTGATTACGAGCTTATAACGGAATTCCGTCACGTTCTTGCAATGAGCGCGGAAAGTCCGCTTGCAAAAAAGGAAAACATAACATACGAAGATCTCCGCGATCTTATCGAAATATCCAATCCCGATCCGTATGTGCCGTCGCTGCCCTTGGCGGAGGTACGAAAGGAGGAGCTTGCGGAAATATCCTCGCGCAGAATATTCGTTTTTGAGCGCGCAAGCCAGTTTGAGCTTCTTTCGGAAAATCACGAAACATATATGTGGGTATCCCCCGTTCCGAAAAAAATGCTCGAGCGCTTCGGGCTTGTCCAGAAAAAATGCGACGAAAACAGGCGCGTTTACAAGGACGTTCTCATTCACCGCAGAGAATATTCCCATTCGGAGCTTGACAACCTGTTTATCGAATATGTGATAAAATCAAAACGCGAGGTTCTGAAATAAATTTTACTGCGCTTGCATTTTTTGCAAACGCAGTTTTTGATTTCGCACTCGGTATATCGATAAACGCAACACCGATATGAGAAAGCGGCAATTCACAAACATAATATATTCTGATAAGATTTAAGATAAAGAATGGACGATTATTGTCCGGACAGGAGGTGTCGCCTTGAAGGAGGCAGACGTATCGCGCGCAACACTCGGCAGAATACCTACATACCTTAAGTATCTCAAAGCGTTGCCGCCTCAAACGCACAACATATCCGCAACAACAATTTCAAAGGAGCTCGGTCTGGGAGAGGTTCAGGTCAGAAAGGATCTCGGAGCCATCTGCGGATCTGGCAAGCCCAAAATAGGCTACCTTACATCAGAGCTTGTCGCAAGTCTTGAAGGCTTTCTCTGCTCAAAAAACGGCGGGACGATAATCGTCGGCGCCGGAAAGCTCGGAAGGGCCCTGCTTGACTACGGCGTCTTTGCCGATTACGGTCTGAACGTTATGGCAGCCTTTGACGTAAAGGTCAAAGCGGAGGAAATTTCGCCGTCGGGCAAAAAAATACTTCCGGTAAGCGAGCTTCCGCGCTTTTGCCTGACTCACGACATAAAAATCGGCATAATAGCCGTTCCGCCGGAATCGGCGCAGGAGGTCTGCAATCTGCTGTACGAAAACGGCGTGAAAGCAATGTGGTGCTTTGCTCCGTGTCAGCTTTACAAGCCCGCGGACGCAATAATTCAGTATGAAAATATGGCGCTTTCGCTCGCGCACCTTAAAATGCAGATAAAATAGCGGAAATTCAAGGAGGATGGTTATATGAATCCCGATAAAATAATCGCGGTGAGAAACGAAAAAACCGTTTATCGTGACGGCGACCGTTGCCTTAAGGTTTTCGGCGCAGGATATTCAAAGGCAGACGTTCTGAGCGAAGCGGCAAATCAGGCGCGTGCGGAGGAGGTCGGAATAAACGTTCCGAGCGTGCTTGAAGTAACCTCGGTAGACGGAAAATGGACTATCGTTTCCGAATATATCGGCGGCAAAACGCTTGCAAGACTCGCGCAGGAGCATCCCGAAAAAAAGGACGGCTACATCGCTTTGCTCGTCGATATCCAGCTTGAAATACAGTCAAAAAGATGCCGCCTGCTGAGAAAGCTTTCGGATAAGCTTTCCGACAAAATAGAACGTGCGGATATTCCCGCCACCGTAAGATACAGTATGCTGGCGCGGCTTGCCGAAATGCCTCATCACTGCAAAATATGTCACGGCGATCTTACCCTTTCAAACATAATCGCGGCGGACGACGGAAAATATTATATTCTCGACTGGGCGCACGCGGCTCAGGGAAACGCCTCGGCGGACGCGGCTCATACTTATTTCCGCTTCTGCATTGACGGCAATTTCGAGGACGCCGAGAAATATCTTGAGCTTTTCTGCGAAAAAAGCGGAACGGAAAAGCAATACACAAAGAAATGGATGCCGATTATCGCTACGGCTCAGAGCGTAAACGGCAACGCAAGGGAACGCGAATTTCTCCGTCCCCTCATAAACGAAACAGAAAATCAAATTCAGGAGGAAAACAACAAATGAAAATCACAGTATGCATCGGCTCTTCGTGCCACATCAAAGGCTCCCGTCAGGTAGTCGAACAGCTTCAAAGCCTTATTCACGACAACAATCTCGGCGATAAGGTGGAGCTTGCCGGAACTTTCTGCATGGGCAAATGTCAGCAGGGCGTCTGCGTTACGGCAGACGGAGAATTCTTTTCCGTAAGTCCGGAAACGGTAGACGAGTTCTTCAGGGAACACGTTCTCGCAAAGGTCTGACGTTATGGTAGTCGTTCAGATATGCGTAGGCTCATCCTGCCATTTGAAAGGCTCGGAAAAGATAGTCGGACTTTTTCAGGAAGCAATAGCAGAGAGAAAGCTTGAAAACGAAGTTACTCTTGCGGGAAGCTTCTGCACGGGAAGATGCAACCGCGAAGGCGTTACCATAACCGTTGACGGAACCGTCTACACGGGAATAACGCCTGAAAATTTCAGAACTTTTTTCGATGACAAAGTATTAAAGAAAATATCCGAAAGGGGCTGAAGCCGATATGGATTGTCTTACTCTTAAAAAATCAAACTGCAAAAACTGTTACAAATGTATCCGTCACTGTCCGGTAAAGTCAATACGCTTTTCCGGGAATCAGGCATACATAATAGGCAACGAATGTATAATGTGCGGTCAGTGCTTTGTGGTATGTCCGCAGGACGCAAAGCAGATAGTTGACGAAACCGAAAAAGTAAAGGTTCTGCTTCAGTCAAACGAACCCGTTATAGCAAGCCTTGCTCCGTCGTTTATCGCAAATTATGAAGGCGTCGGGATAGAATCGATGCGTGCGGCGCTCAAAAAGCTCGGATTTTTCGACGCCGAAGAAACCGCAATCGGCGCGACGATAGTGAAAAACGAATACGAGAAAATGATAGACGAGGAGGACAGAGATATAATCATCACCTCGTGCTGTCATTCCGTAAATCTTCTCATTCAGAAATACTTCCCCGCCGAGCTTTGCTATCTTGCCGATACGCTTTCGCCGATGCAGGCTCACTGCAAGGACATAAAGCGTCGCTATCCGAACGCAAAGACCGTATTTATCGGTCCGTGCGTGGCAAAAAAGGACGAAGCCCAGTATTACGAGGGCATAGTTGACGCCGTGCTTACGTTCGACGAGCTTACGGCATGGATGAAAGCCGAAAACATAGAGCCTGCGCAGGAAACCGACCAAAACGAAAACAGCCGCGCGCGTTTCTTCCCCACAACGGGAGGCGTTCTCAAAACGCTTACAAGGGAAAATCCGCACTACACATATATGGCTATCGACGGCACGGAAAACTGCATAGCCGCGCTTAAAGATATCGAAAGCGGAAAAATCCACCGCTGCTTTATCGAAATGTCGGCGTGCGTCGGAAGCTGCATAGGCGGTCCCGTAATGGAAAAATTCCACCGTTCGCCCATAAAGGATTACGCCTCCGTTGCAAGATTTGCCGGCAAAAAGGACTTTGAAATTCAGCAGCCGGATTCGATCGAGCTTCACAAGACGTTCACCGCCATCGAGCATAAGCTCCCGCAGCCTTCGGAGGACGAAATCCGCGAGGCGCTTCGTCAGATGGGCAAAATGAAGCCCTCGGACGAGCTGAACTGCGGTTCGTGCGGATATGACACCTGCCGTGAAAAAGCCATCGCCATCTGTCAGGGCAAGGCTGAAATTTCAATGTGTCTTCCCTACCTTAAAGACAAAGCCGAAAGCTTTTCCGATACGATCGTCCGCAATACGCCAAACGGCCTTATCGTTCTCAACGAAAAGCTTGAGGTTCAGCAGATAAACCGCGCCGCGCTCAAAATACTCAATCTCCGTCTTGCTTCCGATATACTCGGCGATCAGGTCGTTCGTATAATGGAGCCCGGCGATTTTATAGAAGTATTGAGCCACGGCACACCGATACACAACA
This sequence comes from uncultured Eubacteriales bacterium, assembly GCA_963614875.1. Taxonomy (GTDB): domain Bacteria; phylum Bacillota; class Clostridia; order Oscillospirales; family CAG-272; genus CAG-841. The sequence continues at coordinate 22,182 of CAVEFC010000022.1, forward strand.
AGCGCGTATATCTTGCCGAGTATGAAAAATACGTTGAAGAAACAATAGTTTACGACAACGAATACCGCCTGCTCATCTGTATTCTCCGCGATGTGACCGAAGAAGAAACCCAGCGCGAGAAGAAAGAAAACATCAGTCGTCAGACGGTTGAAATAGCGGATCGCGTTGTCGATAAGCAAATGCGTATCGTTCAGGAAATAGCTTCTCTTCTCGGAGAAACGGCTGCGGAAACAAAGATCGCGCTTTCAAAGCTGAAGGAGTCGATAAGCAATGAATAATTTATGTGCCGATATCGGCTGGAAAAGCATAAACCACGAGGGCGAACAGCTCTGCGGCGACCATGTCGATATAATCGAACAAAGCGAAAGCTCAACCGTTATCGTGCTTGCCGACGGGCTCGGCAGCGGAGTGAAAGCAAGTATTCTTTCAACGCTCACTTCAAAGATAATATCAACCATGATGGCGGAAGGGCTTCCGCTTGAAGAATGTGTTTCGACGATTGCGGCAACTCTTCCGATATGCTCGGTACGGGGAGTGGCTTATTCAACCTTTACGATAATCCACATCATAGATAATTCCGTAGCCGAAATTATACAGTATGACAATCCTCACGTTATACTGCTCCGCGACTGCGAAAACTATGAATATCCGAGAAGCGAGCTGAATATCGACGGCAAAAAGATATACAAATCAACGATAAGGCTTCAGGAAAACGATATTTTCATCGCCATGAGCGACGGCTGCACCCATGCCGGAATAGGTCTTGCCTTCAATTTCGGCTGGACGCGCGAAAACATCGCCGAATTTATGAAAACCGTTGCCGGCGTCGGATACACAGCAAAAACGCTTTCCACAATGCTTGTTGACGAATGTAACAAGCAGTACGGCTTTCATCCCGGCGACGATACGACGGCGTGCGTCGTCCGCATAAGACGTCGCGAGCCGATGAACATACTTTTCGGACCTCCGCGCAACCGTGACGATTGCGACCGTATGATGTCGCTTTTCTTCTCAAAGGAAGGCAAGCATATCGTCTGCGGAGGAACAACCTCGTCTATCGCGGCAAAATATCTCGGAAAGCCGCTCAAAGCCAGCCTTTCGTTTGAGCGCAGCGACGTTCCGCCGATAGCGGAGATCGAAGGCGTTGACCTTGTTACAGAGGGCGTAATAACAATAAACAAGGTTATAGAATACGCAAAGGACGCTCTCGGCAAAAACGAGCTTTACGAGCAGTGGAGTCTGCATCACGACGGCGCTTCCATGATATGCCGACTTCTTTTCGAGGAAGCCACGGATATAAACTTTTTCGTAGGCAGAGCCGTCAACCCCGCTCACCAGAATCCCGACCTTCCTATTAACTTCAACATAAAAATGAACTTGGTAGAAGAACTTTCCACCTGTCTTAAACAGATGGGCAAGAGGATCAAGGTAAGTTATTTCTAAAGGAGATTGTTAAATGAGAAAATTTGATACCAAGGTTCAGCACCTGAAATATAAGGTTCTCCGCGAGGTCGCAAGACTCGCATGGAACGACACCCTGCTCGATCATGTGCTGGACATACCCAAAACCATAGTCCCCGGCAACACTCCCACAATGCGCTGCTGCGTATATAAGGAGAGAGCCATACTCGGCGAGCGCGTAAAGCTCGCCATGGGCGGCGACTATGAAAATCCGAACGTTATAGAAGTAATCGATATCGCCTGCGACGAATGTCCCATGGGCGGTTATGAGGTTACAAACGCCTGCCGCGGCTGTCTTGCTCACAGATGTGAGGACGTCTGCCGCTTCGGCGCGATCACGTTCGACGCAAATCACGTCGCGCACATAGACAAAACAAAATGCAAGGAATGCGGATCGTGCGCGAAGGTCTGTCCCTATACGGCGATAATCGGCAGAAGACGTCCGTGCGAAAACGCCTGCAAAATAAAGGCGATCAGCATGAACGAAAACAAAGCCGCCGCAATAGACAACAGCAAATGTATAGCCTGCGGCGCGTGCGTTTATCAGTGTCCGTTCGGCGCCATATCGGATAAGTCATACATTCTTGACGTTATCGATATAATCAAAAAGAGCGAAAACAACACAAAATACAAGGTATTTGCGGTTGTTGCGCCCGCAATCTCAAGCCAGTTCACCTATGCAAAGCTCGGTCAGGTCATACGCGGACTCAAGGAGCTTGGCTTCCACACGGTTATCGAAGCCGCTCTCGGCGCGGATATGGTCGCCGACGCCGAATCGAAGGAGCTTGTCGAAAAAGGCTTCCTTACAAGCTCGTGCTGTCCCGCATTTGTTTCGTATATCGAAAAATCCTTCCCCGATCTGCTTCCGTTTGTTTCGCACAATCTTTCGCCCATGGCAACGATTGCAAAATACATAAAGGAACACGAAGCGCCCTGCAAGGTCGTATTCATCGGTCCCTGCACGGCAAAAAAAGCCGAAGTAAAGAAAGATTCCGTAAAGGAATACGTCGATGCGGCAATGACCTTTGAAGAGCTTCAGGCTTTGTTTGACAGCAAGGATCTTGACATAACCTCTCTTCCCGAGGATATTCTCGACAACGCTTCGTATTTCGGAAGAATATTCGCGCGTTCGGGCGGACTTTCCGACGCCGTTGCCGAAGGTCTTAAAGAACACGGCGACACAGATTTCGAGCTTAAACCCTGCGCCTGCGACGGCATAGAAGCCTGCAAGATAGCGCTTCTCAAAAAGAGCAAGAATATGCTTGACGCAAACTTTATCGAAGGCATGGCTTGCGTCGGCGGCTGTATAGGCGGCGCCGGATGTCTTACTCACGGCGAAAAGAATAAATCCGAGGTTGACAAATACGGCATGGAGGCTTATGAAAAAACCATAAGCGACGCAATTTCCGTGCTTAAATAAAGCCTGCCGAAAAACATGAAAAAAATCCCACTGCTCAGTGGGATTTTATTTTTTCACAGGTGAATTATACTATCAAGTGCAACAGTGAAAAAAAGAAAACTCATATCGCTAAAATCTGCTATAATGAAGTTACCACACAACAA